>NZ_JBBMXG010000009.1:0-199653 GCF_037996705.1 Xenorhabdus bharatensis
CGAATACTTTTCTTTGTATGCCAATACTCGCTTTCGAAAATCCAGACTGTAGCCCATCGCACTTTATCCTTTGTTATGTAAATCCAGATATTATGTCATATTAATATGATTATTCTATACCATCGGCAGACAGGGCTTTGTATTCAACATTACAGGGTTTGCCAATCAGCCGCTTGCCGCTGGGCACAATGTGGATCAGGGACTGTAACCGGGGGTTCAGGTTAATCATCTTGACCGCCAGATTGAACACAATCGCCGCCTGTTCACGGCTCATGGCCCCGCTGACGATTTGGGAGTTCTGCACCGCTTCCGGCCCCACCAGATGGGCCAGTAATATGCCGGCAATGAGGCCGGTCTTGCCGTTCTTGCGGGCAATCGATAAATAGGCCGTGCGCGTCCCGCTGGGGTTATCGTAAATCTCCCGGATAAACTTTTGCTGAAACGCCTCCAGTCTGAGGGGTTTCCCGAACAGCGCGCCCTCGGGGACAAAGCAAAAGCGCTCAATAAACGCAATCACCTTTTCACCCCGTGATAACTGACTGACCATGCCCTCTCCTTAATGCCACGGTGAAGCCAGTAACTCATCACCCTCAACCTCTACTAACAGGGCGCGCGCTTCGGCATCATTCTGATTCTTGTTGCGCTGATCACGGCTTTCACCGTTCGTGGCGCGTGAGTGGATTTGCAGACCGGAACGCTGGGCGATAATCACACGGGTTAACTCCAGTTTGTACTTGCGATTTTCTTTGATGGCCTTCTCATCGCACCCGTCCGAATAATCCGATTCCAGCTGACGCAGGTAGTGACTGACAGCCATCAGGGCATACTGGTTATTCGCCAGACTGACCGCCTCGATCAGATCGGACGGGGTCCATAAATGGAGAGCCTTGGTGCGGATATTGTCGTTATAGAAGTCGATGGCCTCCGGCATTAAACCGGCGTGCGCCGGAGGTTCAATGGTGTCCTGAAAGGCGTTGACCATCGCCTGCATTTTGCCTTTGAGGCTGTCAGAACGCGTACGCTTTGTCATTGTCAGCCTCCTTTCAATGTCAAGCGGTTAAGGGTCTTTTTTTGTTAAAAAACTGCGTTAGCGTTATTTTTGCGGGACGGCGGCGGTCTTTGAGGGCTTGCCCGGCACTTTTTACCCGCCCTCCCCGTGATGATGTCACCCGTCATCATTGCCTTTCATTTCACTTTCCTCTTGAATTAATTTCATGCGGTTATTGGTGCCAGTGTGAGCGAACATCCAGCGGATAACCGTTTGCATCGCAGCCGATGTCCTGACCGCGCTTCTCGATACGCTGTTTGGTCGAGTTATGATGTGAGGCGCACAGTGACTGCCAGTTCTTTTTATCCCAGAATAAACGCTGCGCCGCTTTGATGGCCGCGCTGTGACGGGTGTTCATGGCGTCTTTGAGTTTATGCGGGATAATGTGGTCTACGACGGTGGCGCCCGTGAATCTGCCCTGTTGCCGGCACATCACACACAGGGGATGTCGTTGCAGGAAAGTCAGTCGGGCTTTATTCCATTTACTGCCATAGATACGGGATGACATGAAATGCCCTCCATAAAGCAAAAAACCACCCGAAGGTGGTTGGTTATCAGATGCTAAGCGTGACCTTTTATATCATTTTAATGATGGCAAGAACCTTCGCCCAAACAATACAAAAATAATAGAACGAGGCAGTAAACCCAGCCCCTAATAGTATAATGAGTAGCCAATTAAATAGTGTATTGTATGCCTTTAATTCTCGGTATGCTGCTATCAAACCAATGAATAAGGCAACCGTTAACACGGTAATCGCCGGCACCATAAGAGCATAAATAATCAGAATGACTATCATACACAAAACTCCCTTTGCTTATTAATCCTATTGAAGTTTCAGTCTACTTTACGTGCATATTGCTGTCAGCCTCTTTACTTCATTTAGCCTATTCTGGTCTGTATAGCCATCACGACTCTGTGAATCAGGATGGCTATACAGGCCGTCTCTCCGGCTGTCACATCACTTTGTCTGCCTACAGCGGATGTTGCTGATAATGACCTGTTGTTCTCAGGGGCATGGGTTATTTTTGATTCGGTCAGTACGCTCGATGAAAAGGAGACATGTCATGGCTAATACCGACAGACGGCGATAACCCGGCGCAAAGGGATATCGGTATCGATACACCTGAAGAGGTGTGCCCAAAATAGAGTAGTTAAAACAAGGGATTAAGTCGTTTTTTCCAGCCCCTTGCGCTCAAGCAACATATTGAAAGGCAATGAGTTTATGGCTTTTGTCCAGCCTATAAATTAACCCTAGCCATATCTCTACAGTCGCAAATAAAAATGCCACCAGTCCGTATGCGTAGGGTACGCGGTGAGAACGAAGTGGCAGCATGAGTTATCCGTATTCCTTTAACCACTCAGGGAATGGGTAAAGAAATATTAATTTTAATTTCAGGTGTTAATCAATTGTTAAATATTATTCGCTTGTTGTTGGGTGAAGATAGGTTTATTGGTTAATGCAACTACATTTTTGTGGAAGTAATAATTATGTCCAGATTACATATAGATTGTTATAACGTGTTAAGAAGAGAAAGTGACCTTATCTCTCAATATATGCGTCCGAATGGGTGTATATCACTAGAAATACGTCATCCAAAAGAGTTTGTTATAAGAAAAATTACTGCTCGTTTTCCTTTTATCAATGATTCAGCTGAAATATTACTTCTTGAGTTAGGTTTTAGATATTATAACCCTTCTGTGTGTGAGTTGCTCCCCCACTCCTTTGATCTCGATATAATAAGCTATGAGCAAAATATAATTATTCCTTTATCCAGCGATAATTTTAATAGTCTGAACTTTGCCTTCCTCGTTCGAAACATACAAAATGGTGCCCGTCCACTAAATTCTCAATACATCCCATCTTGGAATCCTGTTTTCTCTGACGATCACGAGCAATTATTACAAGATGCATTTGATATTGCACGCAATCGATAATTTCCATTTATGGTTCTGAAATCGAACTTCATGATAATGTTACTTTCTTTCTCGCGCATGCTGATTTGTAAGGAGTTCACTCACATTGATTCTTCACATACTCCTGCAAATATCTCAGTTTTGCCCGGTCGTTGATGATGCCTTCTCGGATATCGAGAACAGTTGATCCAGTTTCTCTAGGGAGTTCGACGGTGGTTGCATCGCCCACGCTGCTGGAGGAAGTGGCTTCAGACACAGGACAGGTGGCCTTGATGCGCAGCTTGCGACGACCAGCGGCAACATCAGCCCGAAGAGTGTCAATTTCAGTCTTGGCATTGGCGAGTTCCTGGGTGTGTTTAGTATCTAACTCATGCAGCATATCAATGTGCGTGTTCTGATAGTTGATGGTGTTGGTCAGTTGTTGGATTTCAGTGAGCTGGTCGCTATTGATACCTAGCTGTTTCTTATATCCAGAGCGATAGAGATAGGCCGACCCCGAAGCAATAATCAACGCAATAACCACGCCGTAGGTAATATTGAGCTTCATGACAAAAACATCTGTTGCTCAGATGCCCTACGCTTGGTCAGACCGTTCATCACCTTCCCTGCTGCTTTATTCCATCTCTGGAACTCATCGGCTGCACCTTGGTAATCACCCACATTGAGTTTCTTCAGTAAGGTAGAACGAGCGAAGTTACCCGCACCACAATTGAAGATGAACGAGCACAGGGCATTAAACTGCCCCTGAGTCAGTGATACCCTCACAGCGGATTCAAGGGTGATGTAAATAGGCTTGAGATCATCATGCAGGAATGCTTCGGCCTGCTGTTCGGTGATGACTTGCCCCGGCTTAACATCTTTCGTATGACCGTAGCCAATCGTCCACGGCATACCACCCGTTGCCGGATCGGGATAGGCTTTCAGTTTCAGACCTTCATATTGTTTGATGAAGCTCAATCCGTTCTCGCTGATTTTCATCAGATGTTCCCTCTCTGTTGTTCGTCTTCTGCCAGTAGCCTGATAAGCCGATAACGTTTGTAGAAATTAAGGTGATCACAAGTCAGTTTATGTCGACGCAGAACTTTCAGAAAACGCATATCAGCTCGCCACCCGTTCTGCAATTTACGCAGCGCCCACCAACGGCGAATTTGATGCAACATTACAACCAGCGGAAATATCTTCACACCGTATATTTCCTTAATCATCTGTGAGCACCTGTCAGTCGGTTCCAGAAATACGTGAGGGCGATACTGCCCATTGCTCCGCACATGCCTGCGCTGGCGAATGTCATGTATAAGCTCAGTCCTGCCTCTAAACTGATAAATCCGCCTATCAGTCCGGTAAATCCTGAAACAATGACTTGGGCAAATGCCCCAAACCAACTCCAGCGGGCGTTGCTGGTTTTTATATCAATGATGTAGCGGACTATCCCGCCCCATGCAGAAAGCAGCAAAAGTATCAGCCACTGAGACAACTCAAAGCTGCTTGGGTCTTTATTTGGCATACGCATATTTCCACCCCATCAGAACAATGGGCGTCCGTGGGGTGAGTCTGTAGGTCGCCCCTGTGAGTTGTAGTGAATAGGATGCCAGCCGCAATAGGAGATACTGAGGTTATGGGAGTGATTGCGGTGGCATAAATAGAAAAGGCCACGCAAATAACGCAGCCTTGAATTCAGGGTGTAGATTTATTTCCAGTTGAAGCAGAAGGACAAGGTCTTACCTGCGTTTTGTTTTAGTATGTCGCCCAGTTTTTTTGCATCATCGTTAGCATACTCTCCAGCGAACTCGTATTGTTTTTTACCAAAAATGTCATTATCATCACTGCTCCCAAGATAATAGCTTTCATCATTAACAGTGATCGTGAGACTTTTTCCAAATAGTTCTCTCATTTTTTGGTAACCCTGTTGGTCTTCACTAGAAGACACTCTGATATCAATTCGAGCACCGACTTCAAATACAAACAGTGAAAATTTTTTAATATCCTTTTTATTCTGAAGGTTAGTTAAAGTACCAAAAGGCCCCTGATTTCCACCATCCTGAAGTTCATCGTCAGCAAGATATCCATATAACGGGTCAATTCCTGCATAATTGCCTTGTCCCACTTCAAGATCAAAAAATAGCATACATTCAACTGGTTTTACTTCAGGCAACAATATCCAATCGCAAGCCATCAAATCTTCTGGTGTGGGCTGCCAAGGGAATGGAAAATTTTGCTGGTCATGCTTCTCAATATGAACAGGTTCACTACCATCATTTTTAGCAGAAATCTTTATATATTCTTTAGTATTCCATTTGTTACGATGTAAAACTTGTCCTAGATACACTTGAATTAACGCCCATGGAAGAGAGCCAATAGGTGGTACGCCATCGATTTCAACATCAACTTTCTTTTTATACTGGTAAGGATCAAACGGACATTGTTTATCATCCAGCTTATTAACATCAGACATAAATCCCTCACTTTATTATTCGTTAAAGGTCATTTCATCCTACTGCTAACTAGCCAGTTAATATTACTGAGGTCAGGTTCTTATCTCAATTGAATAGCCTGTAACAGAATCAATACGCCTTAAAATAGAGTGGCGCATGATAAAGTTTATCTGTTAGTCGAGTGCGTGATTCAGTGAGGTGTATATTTGAAGTTTGGTGCTGGTATACCTTAATTTGTAGGGTTCGAAGTGCTGCTCATATCAACCAAAATCACATCTAACACACTGATTTAAATATGGTATATGGTGCTGTTCGACCCCGTTCTAACCACTTGAATTTATTCCGTTATGGGATTTCCCATATCAGGGATTTGAACTAGTCGGTTTCGCCGACAGAGTGATTCATCCTGTAGATAACGCAGTGATTATTGATGAATCCCAAACCAACGGAAATTACGTTCCGGTCCCTCTTTCTCTTCTTGTGGTTTTATAATCCAGTAACGACCTGTAGTAACAA
Organism: Xenorhabdus bharatensis; assembly: GCF_037996705.1. Lineage (NCBI taxonomy): Bacteria > Pseudomonadati > Pseudomonadota > Gammaproteobacteria > Enterobacterales > Morganellaceae > Xenorhabdus > Xenorhabdus bharatensis. The sequence goes on from NZ_JBBMXG010000009.1 coordinate 5,912, forward strand.
ATTCCATCACATCAACATAATGCATTGGAGCCTTAACAGGCACCCCCGTTAAATCAGATAAAGCTTTCGCAAAACCTGTTTTTCCCGTGTGGCAAGCAACTAACCGAATGCTTCGGATACGATAGTTAGAGATTAGTGGTTTTATACTTTCTGCAAGGTCGCTTGGTGATAAAGGCAACGCATGAGGTAATCTATCTAGGCAAGGGAATCCAGCCTTTTCAGTACCAGATAAAGGATGTCCTACAGAGTGTCCCTGAAAAGAAGCTATATTAGGATCGCCATGCCCAAAAATATTAAGTCTAGGGCCTGGTTGTTTTTTCGGTACATCCAAGAAATAGTGATATTGCCCATCGCGACTGACAATAAGTTTAACGCTATCTCTTACAGCTTCCTGTAAAGATAACTTGCCAATATCGTTAAAATAGTGTCGATACCACCCCATAATATTCACCTCCCTAACGGCATATGTTTTGTGATATTGATATCCCAAAAATGCAAAATAACCAGTTTTAGAGAGTGATATTATTAAACGTTATAATATCAAAAGTAAAATGATTATTTTTTGTTCAATAATTATAACTGGTGTAGACATTCATTTCCCCAATAAACAAAAAACCCCGCACTGAGCGAGGTCTGAAATTAATAAGCTGTGTGACATTGCTATCACTCTTATCACAATATACTGACTTTTGTAATTACGCAACCTTATCAATGATTTCTTTTTGTGCACATTTATCCAGTTCCAAAACCACATCTGAAACAGCCAGTACACCTTCAATAAATCCCTCAGCGGCCTGTAATCGTTTGGCGACTTCGTTATGAGAAATACCCAACTTAATTCCCATCGGTCTGAGTGGCAGCGCCTTGATATAGTGCAATACAATCAGCTGGTAGGAATACGGATTATGCTTCTTCAACCGCAGAACGGCTGCATCGATAGCAAATCCGTCATCATCACAACACTGGATACGGCTTTTTCGGGTGCTGGGTGTCAACCCCTTAAATCCGGCCGCAATGGGTGCCCAATCAACCGCACTATGACCTTCACCAGCCCATGCGCCCCATTGACTTAATATCATCTGCATATTACGCATTTACACTCTCCCTCAGCAGCCGAGCCATGACGCTATTTTCTTTCTGACAGTGTAACTGATTAAATACTTTCAACATGCCTCTACTGCCTCCCTTCTCCGGCAATACGGTGTTGTCTCAAATGCACTGTGTGTTGTCTCATGTTGTCTCAAATTAAAAATATAAATAATGAAAATTCATATAGTTAATAAAAATGAGACAACAGAGACAACTGAGACAACAGGTTTGAGTTCTTGTGTGATAAATCAGGCTTCTTCATCCGATTCAGGGATCAGTACCATGACATACGCCCGCTGCTGAATGCCCCCTAAGTGCTTTAGGCGGGGCGTTTTTCCCTGAAAGCTCCTGCCACTGGCTGGCTTTTTCAGGAGGCCTTTTTTGGCTAAGACATCGGCAAACATATCCGTATTAAACCCCCGTGAAATTTCCTGTTTGAACGTGGCAGGCAGCGTATAAAAGGTTATGGGCGCATCATCATGGATACCTTTCTTTTCCCGGTAACCGGCTAAATCCCGTATAGGCAAATCCCTTTCGTCATAAGGCAGAGGGGCATAACGGCTCATTCCGTAAGCATTGAGAAACGAAACCGCTTGTTCAACAATTTGTTCAAGCTCTTTGTTCCCCGTACCAAACTCAGCCACCCAGACATTAAAGATATATTGCAGAGCATCCTGACACTCTCGTTCATCCCATCCGGTCACAACGCGCCCCAATATCATGGCCGCTTCCAGAGCAGCAAATCGATCACTGACCCGTTGCACCTGTTCACCGTAGCTTTCAGGAATTAACTTACTCCATCGGGCTTGGGCATCAATATAGGTTTGTCTGGCCTCCTTCTGGTGTGAAGAGAGGTAATCAATCCATTTTCGTCCCGCTGCGCCGTGGTGCTCCCGACAGCCTTGTTTTAAAGCGTCAGCGTGGGCCTTGCCATTTTCCAGACCGTGCAATTCCTTAGCGCGCTCCATCGGAATATTCAGCAACCTGACCAATTGCCCGGCATTAATTTTGATACCGGCTTCAATGAGGAATGTCGGAATATCTTTTTCACCCGTACTGATCGCAACGGTTCACCAGCTTGCCATGGGTCGGTTACCGCCCTCTTTAGCGCCCTGAATCTTGCCTTTACCGTTAAACAACGTATAGGCTGACATATGAACATATTTCGGGTTTGCGCCCTGTCCGACTTCATCCAGTGATAACAGACCATCATTATGAGCCAGTGCTTCATTGGCAATACCTAATGCAGTGCCGTACCATGTCAGGCGTTGCTTATCGGGTTCGCCGTATAAGCTGGTTGCAATATCAGCGGTTGTCGTTTTCCCCGCAGTGGATTGAGCGTACAAATGAATACCGAAGCCATCAGTTCCCACGATACCCGCCAAAGGTGCAGCTAATGCAGTCGCAATACCCAGCATCATAAACGGGTTATTATTCGCCAGTGTGGCTACATGCTTACGCCAGCTTTCTGCCGTTCCTGAGACGGTGTAGGCATTTGCTGACGCACTGCCCCCCACAAATAACACCGGTTGTTCTGGTTTACCGATGATGGAACCATCAGGCATGATATACGCACCTTTGTGCCAGCCTGTTTTAGTGGTAACGCTCCATGTTTCTTGTGCCGGGTTTCGGATAAACCAGTCACCCAGAATGGCCCTGAGATGGTTTTTAGTGGTGACCTGTACACCCGCCGCTTTCAGTATCCGCCATCCCTCACGTTCCCCCACATGAGCCGAGGAAATACCTTTAATCACGGGGTCTTTCTTACCCCGGGCTTTCCAACGAAAAATAAGATATTGATCATCTTCATCACCATCCAGCGTACCCGTTCCAATGACTTCAACAAAGGAGCATAACCATTGCTCAGGTTTGATAATCTCGCCTGTTTCTTTATCTAATTTAGGGGTGATATGAAAAATTCCCCCTTTTCGGGCTTGAGTGAACGGTATTAACGGATCACGTTCTTTTGCCCGGTGTTCGTCCAGATTAATGACGACTGATTTTGGTACTGACATATTCGCTTCCACCTGATACAACCCTTCACTGAATGCCTGCTTTGCTGCCTCAATACCGTGCTGCTGGCGATAATCGTCCCAATCAGCCTTGTGCTCTGTTGGCGGTAATGCGACCCATCCATCAATAGCTTTCGCGGTTTTCTCGGCTGCAATCTTGCCGACGTTCTTCCTGGGCTTGCCTTTGTCGTCCAGTTCCTCCGGTGCGTGCCAATCATTGTCGGCAGCTAGGATCATTCTCGCGTCTGGATACCGTTCCCTGACTTGTTTAGCCACCGTCGGTAAATTGCCTTCATCAATCGCCGCCAGTACCCAGCCCTCATACAATTGACTCACCGTTAAGGCGGTTGCATAGCCCTCCGTAATGATGATTGTGTCTGTGTTAGAGTTACGAATACTGGATTCATTATTACTGCGATACGTGGAGAAATAGCCCACCGCCACAACCACCCTCGAAATTGTCGGAGAGCTTCCCAAATTGAGGACTGCGGCAATAGGACTCCTTAGCCTCAAGGAGTCACCAGACATAATGACCATCACACAACCTCTCGCAGCTCTATTCCTTTTGCCGTGTAACCCTGAACCCGAACACCCTCAACACGGTGACATTTCTTTGTGAGAAAGCGAATGTGATCGGCATAGACGTAGAGCCACTGACCATCTACAGCAATGCGCTCAAAGGTTCTTATTGGTCGTTTACTGTACTGAACAAAAGGGATAAATCTATTGATTTTATTATTCTTATTGGTCGACACCCCCTTATCATTACCTGTCACGCGATAGAGCCAGAATCGCTGTTCTTTACCTGTGAGCTTTTTCGTTCTAACTGGCACATAACCAGCCTTACGCATCGCTAAACTAAATTCCGCATCATTCCTGTAATATTGGCGACGTAACTCATTTGATACTGAGACAGCGAAACTTTGTTTAGTCCATATCTCTATCCATTGACTCACTAATTCAATTGGCAACCCATTGACTAATATCCCGCTAGTCTGATTTTGGGCGTAGGTAAGCCCCTGACCATTTAAGGCCACATTTTTAGATGTCATATTTCTACCCTGTCTTAATTAATTTGATTTTCGGCTATAGAGGTTATTTATATTCTCTACTGGGGGCTGGAATATAGCGCGTTTCCTCACATCACTTCACTACTAGATTCAGCAATACGTTGTGCTATCCACGCATCAACTTCTGACTCAATAAAAGCAACTGAGCGAGTGCCTATTTTGACTTGCTTGGGGAATTGACCTGCTTGAATAAGCTTATAAAGCCATGCCTTGCCGTAACCAGTTCTTCGCTGAACTTCAGGTAAGCGGATAAGGTTTTCTTTAGGTGTTGTTGCTAGCATGTAGCCCCCTGTTAACTTGCCCTTAATATTCCATAGCGGACTTTGTTAGATTACAGGAGTATTGTCATTCTATTATCTTGTTTTAGATAGATATAATCACAAAAATGATTTACCTGCCAAAATCATCGGTTTCAAATTTCGGCGAGTTTCATGACATCTAAAAATCTCATATCTTTAAGATATTCATTTTTCTTGATAAAAAATAGAATTTCACGCAAAAAATTATCGTTTAATATTTTATTAATAAACGGTCTTACAGTATCTTTTATTTGAACACCACTCATAATTTCACTATCAGAAGCAGTCAATGGAAACAATATCCTTGCATACATTTCATTGCTTATTTTCTTGTTGTAAGCCATCTCCCAAATCAACAGATCAATAAATGGAATAACTTTATATGTAATTAGTTTTTTTAATGGTGAAAGCCCTATTCTATTATTGGCTCTATCAGGCTCATCAATGCCAGCCTCTATTCTCCAGTATTTAATCAATTCCCTAAACTCAGTGATTAGTTCCTCATCAGAATATTCTTCCAAATTGAATTTAATAACTATTTCACCACCAAAATGTTCATTCAAATAGTCAACATTAACTATTGGTCTACTTACGCTAGTGCTTTGAATCTCTACTACGCCCTTGGTTTTTTCAACAATATACTCATGCCTAGTTAGAGCCTTATAATATGAAATTAAATCACCCACATTAAAAGAGGTGCAAGCTACACCTTCTGTATAACTATCTTCGTCATTACGTTCAAAAAACCCACGAGAAATAATGGGATACCCATTACACGTAACAGTAAGATCTCGCGGAATCTCTTCATGCGGTGGTTCATTTATATTGTGCTCGTTCTCACCAACCATATGAAGATAAGCAGAGCTAGAACCTATGTGCCCTTTTTTTAGTCCTTCAATAAAATTTAATCTTGATTTGTGCATATCACTACACGTCATCATTTCATCTTTATCATCTCCGGGATATAACAAGAATGCCCTTAACTCTACATCACTAAGAAAGTCTTCTATTGTCATATCTAACAGCTTGTCATACCTTGATATATCAAACCATGAGAGAATATCTTGCCCCTTCGCTCTAACCATAACGCCACCTCACTTCCTCTATTGGTAGAAGCTATACCAGTCCGTAGAGGTGTACGGGTTTTCGGGGGTCAGCCTAGGCATAGCTTTATTCTTTAATGTCTTGGGTAGTCTATTAAAGTCAATTATTGCTGTCTATTCATCCAGTTAAGCACGCTTCCCAAATGTGCCATATACCACATTTTCACTCCGTCCGAGTGCATCCATGTAGTCAGCATACCATTGCAGCATTTCCCGGTGACCATACAAATATTGAACATGGTTATATGTGCCACGAATAGAGTTCTTATCAACATGTGCAAGCTGTGTTTCAATCCACTCAGACGGGTATCCTTGTTCGTGTAAAATTGTGCTCATGGTATGATGGAAACCGTGTCCCGTTGCTCGCCCCATATAACCAATGCGTCTGATTAATACATTTAATGCCATTTCACTCATTGGCTGGGATTGTTTTATTCTGCACAGAAAAACGTATTTTCCTTGGCCTGTAATTGGTTTTAGCTGTTCTAAAATATCAATCGCCTGAGTGGATAATGGGACAATATGAGGACGACGCATTTTCATTTTTTCAACAGATATTTCCCATTAAGCTTTATGAAAATCAATCTCTGACCATTCAGCTTTGCGTAATTCACTGGGGCAAACACCTGTGATAATTTGTAATTGCATTCCCATCTTTACAATGAAACTACCTGTATAAGTATTTAATACTTTGTAGAACTGTGGCAATTCATCAACAAGTAAAAATGGATAATGTTCTTTTATATGTGGAACAAAAACTGAGACTAAATCAGGTGCTGGGTTATATTCAGCTCTCCCTGTGACTATTGCGTATCGCCAAACTTCACCACAACACTGATGTACCTTTTTTAGTTTCTCAGTCGCTCCCCTATATATCCCCCTAACTGGGGTACATTTCAATAGATAACAGTAGACGATAATAGAGTATTATTTTTAACTATTCTTTGATTTTACTGGATTTAGTAGACGTTGATTGACTGCGGGAGATGTTTATGTGGAGCGGGTGAAGGGAAATCACCCCCGCTCCAAAGTTCTCGTAATCCCATGGATTTATTAACAAAAACGTGATGCATTGTAGGAGGGTTTTGTAGGAGGAACTACAACGTTTTGCAAACCGCTTCACTCCAGAACGCTGATAAGTTTTAGCGCGTCATTTCTGACAGAATCTTGCATTCGCTCAGAGTCAGCGATCAACGCCAAAGCCTCAATACTTAAACCATCCCTGATCACTTTTCGCGCTTTACTGAGACGGCTCCGGCAACTTTTCTCTGTATAACCCTCACGTGAGTGCATTTGCTCAATGATATAAGCGCTTGATAAATTTGAATCGGCAAAATGATGGTAGTAGTTTACGAAGCACTCCATCCCGATAGCCTTAAGGAGGGTGACCAGGGTAACACTACTCGTTATCTTATCTGGTTGATTCGAAACCTCTTCCATAGGTTCGGGTGGAAGGGTTTGCATAGCCGCTTCATTGACTGAAGCCGAACTCCTGACAATCAATTCTTCTTTGATGGAACTAACTCGGGGATCAGTAAGAATCGCGCCCTTGAGGTTAACGATATGTGCGTTAACGTGATCACTATGCCGAGCGTAATCTCGTATTACTTCATGTGGGATTTTGTAGGCATCAAGAATGTTGTAAGTTTCATCGAAAATAACGGCTATCAAATAATCAAAATCGGCAGCTTCATAGTTACGCAATGCACTGAGTTGCCGGGAAGGATTATCCGGCGTGACTCTCCTCGCTTTGATCTGCACTTTCTTGCCATCAGCATCAATGGCATCAGCACCCGCCGACGAATTACTGAGAAGAGTCATACCCAGTGCATTAGAAACCAGCCATTCAGCATAGTCACCAACAGGATTATTCTTGGTGCGAATGACACCTCTAGAACGCAACTGCGTTAAAATTTCGGAATGAAGTGACAGCAATTCAAGATTATTCAGCGCATTTAGCCAATCATATGATGTTAAATGATTATTTTTCAAAAACACTCTCCATTGCCGAAGTGAAATGCCACTGTAACGCCTACGTAACGCACCTGGATTTTGATGTTTTGTCGACTCTTATAGAAGAGTAAGACTGATTCATAGGTGTCTCATCTTTTGCCAAAGAAGACTGTTCATTAATACAGCATCCAGAATTTATAAACTTACACTTACTTCACTTTCTCAGTTTGCCCCACCGCACTGCCGAAACAATGCCCCAGTTGCCACTGGCATTGGGCCTACGCCATTTTGCTGTCTCCATGCTACGGAGATACTCAAGTGCTTCAGAAAACGTGCAAAAACGCTTCTGAGCCGCTTTATCACCTACGCCAAACGAACCATCACGGGTGCTCGCCAAACCGGGGTGAAAACAGGAACCATCGGCTGCGTATGGAACCAACAGTTCCGGATCGTTATCTTCTGATGAGTCAGACGCTAACAACTGCCACGGCTCAACATTGAGAGCGTTAGCCAGCACCTCAATCGCATCCAAAGACGCATTAGAACCGCCACGTTCAATGCGGCTCATATAACTACGAGCAAACCCACACCGATCGGCAAAGGCTTCCTGGCTCATTCCGGTGGCAATGCGCAACTCTTTTACTCGTTGTCCAAACAGTTTTCTCAGGGTCATTTTCATGACCTGAATTTGCGCAGATGTCCACTAAAGAACCACGCTCCAATAGTGATATTTTGAATCAATCGTCTATGATGCGATAACTGACACCGCTGGGGTGGATTCTGAGGGATAACAATATGTCAAAAACACGGCTTAATAAGCCCGGTTTTTCAGCCAAGTCTGTGCTGACCATTATGTTAATCGCTGCGTCATCTGCATCTTATGCAGCAGAAAGCATCGATCAACTGGCGACGCGCATCGGTATGGATCACTTCCGGGAAGCGATCAAAAAGGGTGATCGCAGCGCCTTCAAAACGCTGCCGGCAAAAGGCTATAAAAACGGACTTACCGGGCTGCTCATCAAAACTAACACTTACGTTAACCCCGAATACAGCTTTGCTGATTGCGATACGGACACCGTTATTGTCTCGGTGCAAGAACACAAAACGCTCCCCGGTTGCCGCATATCTCTAAAGCTAGCGACTAAAGATGCTGACGGTAGCTATCACGATAATGGCATTCGCATCGAATATGGTATTGCGACCGGATCCAAAAAGTTTATCGCCAACAATTCAGCGTGGGCGCAGCATGCCATTACAGGTGATAAGGCGCTGGAAAGCTCGTTGAAGAGAGATGCTAACGATACTGTATGCACTGCATGGTCAACGATGGCAAAAAATATTGCCATCGGGCGAGACGAGCACAACCCAATTTCTGTCTACCAACAACAAACTGAAGATCTCAGAGGCAAACCCGGCATCACTGAGAGTAATATTGTTTTTGCCCATGCCCTTGCTGGCATGGTTTACAAAGACATGGCCGCAAAAAAACCGCAAGAAGTTGAAGCATTGGTTTATCAAACCTGCCAATCAGGTATGTGAAAAATTCAAGATTAATCAAAGATTGCGGTAATAGTTGCTCTGGAAACGCCGTATTCGCGCGCTAAAGCACTGACACTGGTTCCATTATTCTTTTTCTCGGTAATCGCTCTACGGTCTTCTGGGGCGATTCTCGGCGGTCTTCCCAGTTTCTTACCTTCGGCTTTTGCCCGCAACAAACCAGCCTGGGTCCGCTCAATCAGCAGGTCACGTTCCATCTCTGCAACCGCTGCCAGCATTGACAGCAGAAGCTTACCCGCAGCGGAGGTGAGATCAGTCGTGCCAAGCTGGTGGACAATAACCTTGATGTTTCGATCTGCCAACTTTCTGACCGTTTGCAGAACATCAATCGCATCACGTCCCAGACGGTCTAGTTTTGCAACTACCAATGTTTCACCATCGCGGATTTTGCTGAGCATTTCAGAAAACGCTTTGCGTTGCACCGCAGGAACCTTCCCGCTAACAACATCAGTAAACCAAAAGTCGAAAGTCCATCCAGCTTGCTCAAGTTCCAGACGCTGGTTCTCAGTATCCTGCTGCGATGTCGAAACACGCCCGTAGCCAAAAATCGCCATAGTCATCTCCTCATCCGGCCCCTGCCGGAAAACGGTGATGAAAATAGGATGGCCTGCCAAAAAAGCCAAGGCTAATTTTCCAACAGTGTAAAAGCGCATGATTGAAAGGTGCCAGAAAACGGTCGTTTGTTGGCATGGCTCTACTCAAGTGAGATATAACATCTGCTGCAATCATATAAATAAGGGTGAACATGACACGCACACAATCAGAACGCCTGACTCTACGACCGGTTACAACATCAGACGTTGATGACTTATTTAGGATTTATGGCGATCCTGCCACTAACACTTTTAACCCGGCTGGCCCTTATCCGAATCCAACTCATGCAAAGACAGTCTTGGCCCGCTGGGTTAGCCACTGGAATGAAAATGCTTTCGGGAACTGGGCAATCTCTTTGCATGAAGCTCCAGAAAAAGTGATTGGATTTGGTGGGCTGAGTATTAGCACTTACGCCGGTATTACCATCAACAATCTTGGGTATCGTTTTGCTACCGAAGCATGGGGTAAAGGGCTGGCAACTGAGTTTTCACGCTATGCAGTTCGTTATGGATTCGAAAAACTTCAGCTTGAAGCCATCTCGGGGGTCGTCAGGGGAAATCATCTTGCATCACAAAAAGTCCTGACGAAAGCAGGATTAAAGTATGTCAGAGAGATCAGCGACATAGATAATGCCCCCCCAGTTTGCTGTTTACTCTCACACTTGATGAGTGGCGCCGTAAATGACAGATGCTTGCACAAAAGATTCAAAATGTTACTATCAGTATACATTGTCGGGGTTTTGGTATACAGACGCTTACCCGAAGTGGCGCATCAACAAGGCTCAACCGCTAGCGTAGCGGAGCCGGGGTGAAAAGAGGGGTCGCACTATTACCCACTGGTCTAGTTCCGAAAGGCGGCGTATGCCAGAGTGCGTGAGGTTATGCAGGGTGCTGAGTCTTGGACTTGCATAGCCAATACCTAATAGTGAGGTATCATGTTTTGCAAAGGGCTTATGCAGTGAGCCTTTTTTAAAGCAGAGTAGCTCACATCGCCGATCCAAGCAGGGACCCAGAAAAGAGGTTTAATAAAACATATAAAACAAAACAAGTAGTTAAGAAGAAAAGACAACTCAAGAACTGAGATCTTGTTGCCTTGAAGTTTCAGCTTAGAACCCACCAGCCCCCCCAACCTACACGACAAAAGCTACCGGAAAAATTGTCGCGCCAAAAAGTGGATCTCCTAGGTTTGGAAGCGGCTCTCACAGGAGTTGCGTTCAAAAACTTCGGTGGCGACAAAGTCATCCTTATACTTGCACTATAAACGTTGTTGAAAAATCCTCCCCCGCATAGTTGAATAGATCAATTCACAATGATATCCACTACCTTGATAAAAAATGCGCCCCGAGGTGACTAATAACCCTTTTACGGTATCTTACGCATAACGCTCTTGCTTTTTTTAAGCATAATTAGCACTTCTAAACTACATGAAACCCAATCGGCACTCCCCATGGACATTAAATCATTTAGCTTTTTAATTTTGCTTAGCACCCCACTCGCAACTATCGCAGCCAATACAGAAGAAATCAGCCAAAAACTTGATGATGGTTATCGCTACGCTTGTAACGCCACCCAAACAGGCGACGCGGCTAGCGCGTCCTATAAACTTGAAAATTATAGAACGCTATTCACTGGCACTTCTGCTGTAACAGGCTTCAGCCAGATTATGCACAGTGAGATAGACGGTATTGTGTCTGGTTTTTTTAAAAAGGGAATGATCCAAGGGAACACTAGCACCGCTGCATGTGAAACTCCGCAAGACTTGCTGGCAACAACCACACGAGAAGTATACATCCGGCAGGTAAAATTAACTCTGGCATCTAATTTTGATGACGTTCGCTTTAGCCAATACGCAAATCAGGCTTACCCAATATTTGATTCGATACTTGTCGGAAAAATTAGCGAAGAAGAAGCCAGTAGTTCAATAAATAAGATTGCTAATAATGCCATCATTAACAATGAAGATGCTGGTGCCGTCAGTAATGCAACCAATGCCATGAAGGCCGTCGCAAAAGTTCTCGTATCCATCAGAAACGATAAGGATCTTGAACAATTCTTTTCGGACTATATGAAGAATCACAAGTAGCCTTATCGAAGGTTGCAACTCCGGGCTTTCTGATAAACAACAGCTTCACCAGCTGCTCTATGAGAGCGCCGCGAATTCTGCACCATGATTTCACTACCTTCTTAAAAAAAATCGCGAGAGAGCCTTACAGCGCGTTTGAACCGCATATCGCGGCTTCTGCTTACGGATAACTGTCTGATTAGTGGTAGCTTGATGGCCCAGTCCAGTTTACTTTATTACTATCAACCAATAGCCGCCCAAGGGCGACACGGAGATAACGCTTGAGAACCGTCGAGATACTGCAATACACCTTACGCAAAGGCAGCAGTGCCACTTTTCATGCCATCATGCAGGAAATCAGCGTTCCCCTGCACCAGCGCCACGGGATAGATGTCGTGTCGTTTGGTAACTCGCTACATGACCGCGATTGCTACTACCTGATTCGCGCCTTTGACAGTGCTGAAAGCATGGCTGCGGTTCTCGATGCTTTTTACGCAAGCGATGACTGGCTCAGCGGCCCACGCGAAGAGATTATTCGCAGTATCGAAACCAGCATGAAAACAGTGATAAGTCTGCCGCAGGAAAGCGTGGAAGGGCTGCGGGTGCAATCGTAGGTCATCAAGTTTCACCAAACGCGTTTTGAGCATCTCCAAATTTCGCACTATGAAATCTACAATCCTTAATAAAGAACGCGCCAGAATCGTTCTGAGCGCGGTAGATCAAGAAAGAGAGTCAAGCTGTTGCGCTTCATTCGCAGGCTGTTACCCGTAGCGGAAGTTAGATCGCTATCACTAAACTTACGGACAATGACCTTGATACTGCGAAGATATAACGTTTTTTTGGCATATATCAAATTGTTGAACCATAAAACTATCGCAACACATACAAATAATAGAGTATTTTTATTCGTAAAGTCTGTATGAGAAAAAATGGCATAGATATAATCACTCAGGGTTACTACTATGGTGCAAAGCATTGACTTACTTAAAGACTACGGAATTTTCAGAAATTACATCAAGACTGATGCAAAAGATTTTGGAAGGCTTAATTTAATATACGGCTGGAATGGAAGCGGAAAATCAACATTATCATCGCTTTTTGAGCAGATAGAAAACCGTCAGAACACTAGATACCCTAATTCAACCTTTTCTATAAAAACCTTCGAACAAGGAACGATAACAAAAGATAACATTTCCGCAAATAATTTAAATCTGAAAGTATTCAATCAAAGCTTCATAAACAAAAACATTGACTGGAATAATTCAGTAAAAAGTATTTTATTGATAGCTCAGGAAAAAATTGAAGAGAAGAAAAAATTAGAGGAATTGAGAGCATCTTTTGATAAAAAAACAAAAGAGTATGTAAGACGAAAAATAGCGAATGACAAACTTACAGAAGAACTTCAAAAGTTCCTAACGGATGCAGCTAAGAGAACTAAAACCAGCTTGCAAGTCATTGATACCAGTGACTCAAGATTTTTAAGTTATAACAGAACAAAACTTGAAAACTTCATCACGTCAAATGTTGATCTAATAAAAAAAGCAGATTCTATCCTAGATATAAATGAAGTAGCAAGGTTAACTAAAGCAGCAAATCCCACACAAAAACCGGCAATTACAACCAAAACTCCGAGCGTAGACTCTTCTCTACTTAAAAAAGCACAAGATAGGTTAAATGAACTATTTAAACAATCAGTAACAAACAAAGTTATTGAGAGCTTAAAAAACAATCAAGATATACAATCTTGGGTTTTTAGTGGATTGAATTTAAATCTAGGTAGCGATAGCTGTCATTTTTGCGGAAACAAGATTTCACAAGAACGAATCGATGAATTAAACGCACATTTTAATGATGAATACAGAAAGTTTTCAGAAACTCTAGACAAAGCTAAAACATGGTTAACAAGCCAATTCATTGTGTTAGCAAGCAACAGTGATATTGATATTTATGACGAACATAAAGATCTTCTAAAAGAAAAATCATCACTCCTTAAAGATGAGGCTGAAAAAATAAACAGTTACATCAATGAATGGGAGAAAACATTAGATGAAAAAATAACTAACCCTTTCAACATTGATCTCTTTGCCGTTGAGATACCTAACTCCTTATTTATTAACTTCAATCAAATCGCAACCGAAATTAATAAAATAATAGAAATGCATAATAAAAAATGCAAAGACTTCAAAGAAGAAACTCACAAGGTAAAATCAAAACTTGAGTCACACTATGCAGCATCGGAGGTAAATAGCTTCGATTATTTCAGGAAAATATCAAATCGCGATGCAGAAACAAAAAACTTGCAAACAAATGATAATGACCTAAAAGAAATAAAAGCAGAAATAAAATCCATTGAAGATTCGTTATCAAATGAAACCATAGCAGCAGATATTTTCAATAAGCATCTACACGGTTTTCTTGGTCGTTCAGAATTATCTCTCCAATTTAATAAAGAAAAAAATGGATACGAAATACTCAGAGATAACCAAATTGGGCATGCACCTAATCTTAGCGAGGGTGAAAAAACTGCCATAGCCTTGATTTACTTTATAACAAAACTAACAGAGAATGATAATAAAATCTCCGACAGCATCATTGTTTTCGATGATCCCGTTTCGAGTTTTGATTCAAACCATCTATTTCATTCATATTCATTTATAAAAACGTATTGTAATGATGCAAAGCAACTTTTTTTACTAACTCATAACTTTACGTTTTTCAAATTGGCACGCGACTGGTTCAATACAAACAATAAAAACAGGAAAAGGAAAGAAAAAGTTGAAAACGCATTTTTCTATACCATTGAACCCAGTGCTGTTACGCCTCGCTCATCAGCAATATGTAATGCTGACCCGAGTTTAATTGATTACAACTCAGAATATCATTATATCTTTGATACTTTGTATAAGCATAAAGAACATCCTCGACTAACTCGTGAGCAGGCATTCTTTACAGCAAATCTATCTCGTAAATTGTTAGAATCATTTTTAAACTTCAAATACCCAAAACATAGATCAGATTTATCACAACTAATGGATGTTGCTGCAAAAAATTGTATTGCCTTTGATAGCAATAAAAAAGAAAAGGTTTATCGCTTCATTAACAAATATTCCCATAGTGCTGTTATCGAAATGAATGAAGATATTGCTGAAAATTTAATAGGTGAAGGCACAAACATAATCGGAGATATCTTTTTATGGATAGAAGAAATTGACAAGGTTCATTATGATGAAATGGTAAGTGTTTGTCAGAAAAACTGATAACTGCATCCCCGCAACTTTATGTGGGGATGCCATGCTATAACAAAAAATTAAATCAAATAGCTAACAAAAAAACACTCAAACTTATGTTAATTGTTTAAGTTTACGCTCTCTATTTTTTCTTTTAATTTGTAGTGCATCAGCTACCGCAGCTACACCAGCTTCGCAAACAAACGGAGTGACTTCCAGTAGCCCCAACGTAACGCTTTCAAGCACAGCAAAAGGGTTCCTAGTGGGTGATCTTTACTATACCAGTTCTTTTCCTCGCAAGAGTTTTTGGACGTGAAAAGTCAATATCCTAGGATTGAAAGCCTCTCTATCAAGCATTGAGTTTAAAACCTTTGGCTTCGGCAAACCCATCCTTACAGTAAGGAAGTGCCACCATTACTTATCCGTGGTGTTTATCTTCAGGATGCAATTCTGGAAAGGCTTTCTTATGTGAACCAATACCAAAAAACAGAGAGGCGGCACCCAGAACGATCAGCATAAAAAAACCAGTTGTCTTGAGGGTAAATCGGGTAACAGGATGCTTCCACTCTCTCTCCATCCACCATTCCTCAAACTCAATACGAGCCCAATAGAACTGTTTATGTTTTTGCGTGCTGATCCATTGTTTACCCTTCATACGTCCCCACAGTCGGTTCGAACTTGATATCACTATACTGATAAAAAATACGTGGTTTAGTTTGCTCATCTCGTTAAGCTTCACCAGTCGCACCGAGAGCGCGCCGCAGACTCCTAACAGTGATTTTCTACTACCCATGATAAAAACGCGCCAGCGGGATTCCTGGCGCGTTTGGCATATCCTAGGGTTTATGTCTGCGCCGTGCGTCGAAGACCGCCTTGATACCCGCTTGCGAGTCGAACTGCGCAATATCAGGCAAACTGTAGCGAAGCTGCGAAATCACACCCAATTGCTCTCCCACATCAGCATCCTTACGATAGGTTGTCATCGCAGTAGTGCTGCCCCGGACATGTCCAACAAGCTGCGCAATCGTGCGTTCGTTGGTCTCATACTTGTCAACGGCGTTGATGAAAGTATGCCGCAGCGAATGGAACGTTTTCTTACCGTCACGGGTAAAACCGAGGACTTTGCCAAAGTAGTTTTCGTTAAACCATTTTGAGGCGGCGGCACGATACCCTTTGATTTTGTTATGCTTCAACTCAGGGAAAAGACGATCATACCCGGCAGCTTTCAACGCATCCACATACTCAAGTAGCCCTAGTTCGATCAGTCGTGGATGTAGGGGAACCTGACGGATAGCATTCACCGTTTTCAAGGATTTATCGCCACCAGCCAGCGCCTCTTCATCCATCATCTTATCCGGTGCATCAAGATTAAAATCAATATAGGCAACACCGTTTTTATCCACACGAATGTCCGCCAGATAAAGCTGGCAAAGCTCATTGATGCGCCCGCCCACATATAATGCCAGTAGGGGCAACCAGTAGTGAAACGGGCGAAAGCTCGTGTAACGTCCGTATTGGTTAGGTTTTCCTGCACCAGTTTTGAACCAGTCAGCAGAGAAAATACGCAATAGTTCATCCTCCGTGAAGAGGTCTCGGCGATCCTGCTCACGCACCATCACGCGGCGCTGAGCGAGCACATTCTCGGCTGGATTATCAAGCAGGTAACGCACCTTCTTGGCCCATTTGAACATCGAACCCAGTGACTCAATATGTCTGCCAATCGCATCTCGGCTCATTACCGGCTGACCATCAGCCAGAGCCTTTTCGATCAACATTCGCGTATCGGAAATCTTGTATTTCCGCCGCATCAAATATAGATTGCCGGGCATTTTCTGCATTCTACTGACGTAATCCTTCACGACCTCACGATCCAGCTCACCTAAGGACATGTCACCCATAATCTCCGTAAAGTGCTCGATTCTGGAACGAATTTTCCCCTCACTGGCTAACTTGATATCACCTGTATTTTTATAGGCCAGAAACTCTTCCAGCACTGCTGAAACCGTCATGCTTGCATGCATCGGATTACAATACGGGTTGATAGTAGCGGCAGCAGAAATCGCTGTTGTTACACCTACCGGAGCGCATGGCAGAGCACTTAATGTTGGCTCCGATTTCGTAAGCGCCTTATCCCAAGCGCTACGCAGTTTTTCAGCCTGCACGTTGTTGATGAACAAAGAACTTGCATTCAGCGTCACCCCGGGTAAATCCAACAACCAGAGGGAAAGAGGATTGCCGTTATTAACCCTGAATGCCGTAACCTCAACCTCTCGCCCGTTCAGCAATTCAACAAGGGCAAACTGAGGCTGGTAAAGCTGCATATATCCGTTCACCGCAGCCTCAGCACCGTCATACGTAATGTTATTCAAAACGAACCCATGCGTATCAGGATCACGCTCAAGAGTGCTGAAATCATCAATCAGAAAGCCATGCTGGTTCGACACAAGGGCATACAGCGGCACATTGTCTGCCAGAAGATGCTGGACGACAGTCTCAACCCCAACCCCAAATGAATCGCAAAACAATGCCAGGCTGATTTTGCCAGCGCCAGTCAACAATGGGGCATTGCCCCTGATCTTCTCTTTATCCACTTGCCTGAACTCTTCCAGAGACGCATACCACTTCTCCAGCAAACGCGCGGCAATAGCTCTGGCATTTGCAAGGTGGGTTGTGCGGGTAGATGCATGAATTTCACGCTGCCCTATCAGGGCGCGATAACGAACCGGAACGGTGATCCGCAGAACATAGATACCACTTGGACGTCGATATAGATTATCACGCTGCGCCATCGGCTGTATGACCCCTTTGTAGGAGGATCACGAGCGCCGTCACGTATGGTTTTGAAAAAGATAGTAGAATTAATACGTTAGGGAAATTCTGGAGCGGGCGAAGGGAATCGAACCCTCGTCGTAGGCTTGGGAAGCCTCTGCTCTACCATTGAGCTACACCCGCATTAGCGATATGACGCAATCAAATATATACCTCTTATCGAATATCAGCAACTGCTTAACAATTAAAAACAGCTAAATTTTCATCCTATTACATCAATTAATCTTATTAGATAAAAATAAGCCCAGCTCAGTTAACTGGGCCGGGCTTATCGCCAATTTAATCAAAAAATGATTATTTATTCGGGCGCATAGCCGGGAACAGGATCACGTCACGGATGGTGTGGCTGTCAGTGAACAACATCACCATACGGTCGATACCGATGCCCAGACCCGCTGTTGGTGGCATTCCGTGTTCCAGTGCAGTGACGTAGTCATCATCGTAGAACATAGCTTCGTCATCGCCTTCGTCTTTCTGACGAACCTGCTCCGCAAAACGTTCGGCCTGATCTTCTGCATCGTTCAGCTCGGAGAAACCGTTACCAATTTCACGTCCGCCAATGAAGAATTCAAAACGATCGGTAATGAATGGATTATCATCATTACGACGTGCCAACGGAGAAACTTCTGCCGGATATTCAGTAATGAATGTCGGCTGGATTAAGTGACTTTCTGCGGTTTCTTCAAAGATTTCGCACTGAATACGCCCCAATCCCCAGCTTTTATCAATTTCAATACCAATAGATTCAGCGATAACTACTGCTTTATCCATATCATCCAGATCTGCCATGTTGGTTTCCGGGCGATATTTGCAGATTGCTTCTTTCATGGTCATTTTGATGAAAGGCTTGCCAAAATCGAACTCTTGTTCGCCGTATTTGACCAAAGTCGTTCCCAGTACATCCTGAGTCAAGGTACGGAACAGTTCTTCCGTCAGAACGATCAGATCCTGATAATCCGCATAAGCCATGTAGAGTTCCATCATGGTGAACTCTGGGTTATGACGCGGAGAAATTCCTTCGTTACGGAAGTTGCGGTTGATCTCAAACACGCGTTCAAAACCACCAACTACCAGACGTTTCAGGTAAAGCTCTGGGGCAATACGCAGATACATGTCGATATCCAACGCATTGTGGTGAGTAGTGAATGGACGTGCACTCGCTCCACCCGGGATTGCCTGCATCATGGGCGTTTCGACTTCCATGAAATCTTTACTGACCATAAAATTACGCAGTGCAGCCATAACGCGGGAGCGGATCTGGAATGTCTTGCGCGATTCATCATTGGAGATCAGATCCAGATAACGCTGACGATAACGCGTTTCCTGATCCGCCAGACCGTGGAATTTATCCGGCAATGGACGCAGTGCTTTAGTCAGCAAACGCAATTCACTACAGTGGATAGAAAGCTCACCCGTATTGGTTTTAAACAGCTTACCGCGAGCGCCTAAAATGTCACCCAAATCCCATTTTTTGAACTGCTCGTTATAAATGCCTTCCGGCAGATCATCGCGAGAAACGTAGATCTGAATACGACCGCCCATATCCTGCAAGGTCGCAAAAGAAGCCTTACCCATGATACGGCGGGTCATCATACGACCAGCAACAGTGACTTCAACATTCAGTGCTTCCAGCTCTTCCTGCGTCTTATCATCGTATTTTGTATGCAGATCTTCAGAAATGTTTTCACGACGAAAATCATTCGGGAATGCGATACCGTTGCTACGCAGTGTAACCAGTTTCTCACGGCGTGTTTTCAGTTCGTTATTTAAGTCAGGAGCCTGTTCAGCCCCCTGCTGTTGTTGCGACATTTTAGTTCCTCATAGGCCAGCTTTTAAGCTTGCTTCAATGAATTTGTCCAAATCACCATCCAGCACCGATTGCGTGTTACGGGTTTCAACACCTGTACGCAAGTCTTTAATGCGGGAATCATCTAAAACATAAGAGCGGATTTGGCTACCCCAGCCGATGTCCGATTTGTTCTCTTCCATTACCTGTTTATCAGCATTTTTCTTTTGCATTTCCAGCTCATACAGTTTGGCTTTCAACTGTTTCATCGCCTGATCTTTGTTTTTATGCTGAGAACGATCATTCTGACACTGAGTGACAATGCCTGTCGGTTCGTGGGTAATACGCACCGCAGATTCGGTTTTGTTGACATGCTGACCACCAGCACCAGAAGCTCGATATACATCAATACGCAAATCAGCAGGATTGATTTCAATATCAATATCATCATCAACTTCAGGGTAAATAAAGGCAGAGCTGAATGATGTATGGCGACGACCACCGGAATCAAACGGGCTTTTACGTACCAAGCGGTGTACACCTGTTTCAGTACGCAGCCAACCGTAAGCATACTCACCGATGATTTTGATGGTGGCGGATTTCAAACCGGCTACATCACCATCAGATTCTTCGATAATTTCAGTCTTGAAGCCCTTGCTATCTGCCCAGCGCAGATACATACGCATCAGCATACTGGCCCAGTCCTGTGCTTCTGTACCACCAGAGCCGGCCTGTAGATCCAGATAACAGTTCGCACTGTCATACTCGCCCGAGAACATACGGCGGAATTCAAGCTGACCCAGTTTTTCTTCCAGTTGTTCCAATTCAGCTATTGCTTCATTGAAAGTCTCTTCATCATCAGCTTCAACGGCCAGCTCCAGCAAGCCGCTCACGTCTTCCAGTCCCTGTTCAAGCTGATCAATCGTTTCAACGATGCCTTCCAGTGATGAACGTTCTTTGCCTAACGCCTGTGCCCGCTCCGGCTCATTCCAGACATCAGGCTGCTCTAATTCAGCATTAACTTCTTCTAAACGTTCTTTCTTGGCATCATAGTCAAAGATACCCCCTCAGAACTGCTGTCCGCTCAGACAGGTTCTGAATCTGGTTTTTTACCGGATTAATTTCAAACATATTTCGTGTCTTATACGTTGTGGTTTATAAAAACGATGGTTTTTATAGAAAGATGACCATAGATATTGTCGAACCGTGCATTGTAACGGATCTGGCACAGGGTTTATAGCATTTCAATTGATTTGCCACATAATCAGATTTGATTATGTGGCAATGGTTCCTGTCTTTACCTTCTCATTTCGGCGATATAATTCAACAGTCAATCAGGCTTATTTAGCAAGGCCAGATGTGCTGGATCAAAAGCTGAACATCACGATTACCACGAAACTCGTTAATATCGAGTTTATAAGCCAATTCGACCGTTTTGACGCTATTATCAGGCCAGTACTTGGTGTCAATGTTAAACGCAATGCCATCCAGCATGGGCCCTCCGCTTAATGGCTCAATCATGACTTTCAGATGTTTTTCGCCAACAATACGTTGTTGCAACAGCCTGAATTTTCCGTCAAATAACGGCTCAGAAAATGCCTGTCCCCAAGGGCCGCCATCCCGAAGAACTTCTGCAATTTCCAGTGATAATTCTCCCAGCGTCAGCTCACCATCGCTCCAGACGACCCCCTCCAGCTGTGTTATATCTAACCACTCAGCGACCAAGGCAGAGAAATGGTGCTGAAACAATTCAAATTTATCCTGCTCCAACGATAATCCGGCAGCCATTGCATGACCACCAAATTTCAGCATTAATCCGGGATATAGAGTATCAAGGCGCTCAAGAGCATCACGCATATGCAGCCCATTGATGGAACGGCCTGAGCCTTTCAGTGTGCCGTCTCCCGCAGGAGCAAAAGCAATAACCGGACGGTGAAAGCGTTCTTTAATGCGTGATGCCAGAATGCCTACCACTCCCTGATGCCACTCTGGATGATAAATAGCTAAACCATAAGGCAATTCGGTATGCGTGCGCTCAATCTGGTCACAAATTTGCAAAGCTTCCTGCTGCATTCCCTGTTCGATTTCACGCCGAGTCTGGTTCAGGCCGTCCAGTTCACAGGCAATCTGCCGGGCCTGAGCCATATCGTCAGTTAATAACAGCGTGACGCCAACGGACATATCATCCAGCCGTCCTGCGGCATTTAACCGTGGCCCAAGGGAGAATCCCAAATCACTGGCTGATAATTTTGCTGCTTCCCGTTTAGAAATTTCCAGCAATGCCCGGATACCAGCACAACAACGCCCGGCACGGATCCGATTCAATCCCTGATACACCAAAATACGATTATTGGTATCAAGCGGAACAACATCAGCCACTGTTCCCAGCGCAACCAGATCAAGCAGTTCCGCCAGATTGGGCAGAGGAATACCCTGTTGCTCAAACCACGCCGTTTTACGTAATTCGGCTCTAAGAGCTGACATCAGATAAAACGCTACACCAACACCAGCCAGCGCTTTTGAAGGGAAGGCGCAATCCGCCAGATTCGGGTTAACAATGGCATCTGCGGTTGGTAATGTTTCTCCCGGCAAATGGTGATCTGTGACGATCACCTTAAGCCCATGCTGATGTGCAACCATAACACCATCATGGGAAGAGATCCCATTATCTACGGTGATAATCAGATCTGCGCCTTTTTTCACGACATCATTTACAACCTGCACACTTAAGCCATAGCCATCTTCAAAGCGATTAGGCACAAAGTAATCCAGATCACGATATCCCATCGCACGTAACGCCCGAATGCTTAATGCGGTACTGGTCGCACCGTCAGCATCAAAATCACCGACAATAACAATGCGCCAATGTTGCTGTAATGCCTCGACAAGCAGAGAAACAGCCCTGTCAATGCCACTGAGGGATTGATAATTGAGTAGCCCTTTAGCACCGCGTTCTAACTCATCAGCCTGACGTATGCCTCGTGTGACATAAAGACGGCGTAATAGTGGATGGATACTATCAGGAAGGAGACTATCATCCGCCGCTGGACGGCGGCGGAGCTGTGTTTTTCTATTCACTGGATTAATTCATCACCGGATTTTATTGATTACTGAGTTTAATTCACCGCGTATTATTCGCTTACAGCAAGATATTCTGGTGATTATTCACCATGCTGCGCTAATACCTTAGCTAAATCTTTTGGCGGTAAAAAACCACTAATCAGAGTACCGTCTTTGAGTACAATTGCCGGCGTTCCATTGATGCCAAACTGTAAGCCCAGTTCGTAATGCTTGGCGATATCTTTTTTACAACTCTCAATAGGTGAAATTTTGTCCCCTTTGAAAGCCGCATCCAGTGCCGTGTTAGCTTTCGCACTGCACCAGATTGATTGCATATCTTTAGCAGACTGGTGTTCCAGACCGTGACGCGGGAATGCCAGATACCGGACCGTAATTCCTTCGTCATTATATTCCTTCATATTTTCATGCAGCTTGCGGCAATAACCACAAGTGATATCCGTAAACACCGTGACGACATATTTTTCTTTCGGTGCTTTATAAATTATCATCTGGCCTTTCAGAGCTTCCAGTTTTTCTACCAGAGATTTATTGACAACTTGCTTTGGAATTTTGCTGCTGATGTCGTAAAGCGGGCCCTGAAACATATAGTGACCATCGTTAGAGATATAAATCGTTCCATGCTGAGTCAAAACACTACTCACACCAGCAATCCCTGATGGACTAATACTTTCTGCTTTGAGACCCATATTTGATAATGACTGATTAATCATACTATTATCAGCAAATACATTACCGGTAAAAGCAGTAAGTATTAAGGAAAGACAAAACGCAATCTTTTTCATTTTTTGTTCCTTTTTCATCCTGTTTCGCAATTTATCCACAAATAACTTCCGTTGAGCCGTTATTGATAAATGAGTTATCCGCGAGGATGATGTTGTTGGTGCAGCACCTTGAGACGCTCAGTTGCCACGTGAGTATAAATCTGCGTTGTGGAGAGATCACTGTGGCCCAGTAACATCTGCACAACCCGTAAGTCAGCGCCATGATTAATTAAATGTGTTGCAAACGCATGACGTAAAACGTGGGGGGATAAACGTTCCGAATCAATGCCAGCCAATACCGCATAATGCTTGATCCGGTGCCAGAAAGTCTGGCGCGTCATCTGTGTCCCGCGTTTACTGGGAAAAAATACATCGGATACTATGCCATTCAGCAGCCACGGACGTCCATATTCAAGATATTGTTCCAGCCAGTACAGCGCTTCTTCGCCTAAAGGAACTAACCTTTCTTTATTCCCTTTCCCCACTATTCTGACAACGCCCTGACGCAAACTCACATCTGATAATGTCAGCCCGACTAACTCAGATACCCGTAAACCACAAGCATAAAGCACTTCAAGCATTGCCTTATCGCGTAATTCTATCGGCTGATCACTTGAAGGCGTATTCAGCAAATTTTCGACCTGTTTCTCGCTTAAATCTTTCGGCAAGCGCTTAGGTAATTTAGGCGCAGATAAAAGTACAGTAGGATCATCCGCCCGCATTTTTTCACGATAAAGATACTGAAATAATCTGCGCATTGCACTTAACAAACGCGCTGAACTACTGGCTTTATAACCGCCATCTACCCGTTCAGCCAAAAATGATTGTAATTCAATCGACTGTACAGAGAGTAAATTATAGCCCCCATGAACCAACCAGTTATTTAGGCACTGTAAATCCAGCCGATAAGATGCAAGTGTATTTTCTGCCAGATCCTTTTCCAACCAAATCGCATCCAAAAATTGCTCTATCAGAGGATCAGGCAGCGGGCTTTGTTCCGGTACATCATTTTTTGATAAGTCATTTTTTTTGGGCACAAGCCCTCCTTTGTATCTGTGCCTTCCGGTCAGCTATTATGCCTGAAAAAGCAATTCTTCTGTTACAATGCCTCTTCTGATATTAAAAATTCACTGATAATTAACGATGAAAATTGGTCTATTTTACGGTTCTACCACTTGCTACACTGAAATGGTAGCAGAAAAAATACGCGATATTCTTGGTGAAGATCTGATTGACCTGCATAACGTCAAAGATTGTGACCCTCAATTGATGGAAGAATATTCCGTCTTAATTCTCGGTATGCCTACATGGGATTTCGGTGAAATACAGGAAGACTGGCTGGCTATTTGGGATCAACTTCCATCACTGGATTTATCAGGCAAAATTGTTGCTATGTATGGTATGGGTGATCAAATTGATTACAGTGAATGGTTTCTGGATGCGCTGGGAATACTGTATCACCATCTGCTGCCTACTGGCGCACAGTTTATTGGTTTCTGGCCAACTGAAGGCTATGAATTCACCAGCCCAAAACCACTGACTGATGATGGTAAACAGTTTGTCGGCCTTGCTCTGGATGATGTGAACCAGTTTGAAGAAACCGACGAACGTCTGAGCCAGTGGTGTATGCAGATATTGGCAGAGATGGAAGCGCTATTTTAATACCCAGAGTACACTGTATATAAGTACGGGGTATAAGAACTGAGTAATAAGAGCGGTTATTCTTTATTGGCTATGTGTATTGGCTATGTGTCAGGATATTGGCGCATTAGCTGGTTGAAATAACGCCACATGTGCGGTGGCATACTGTCTGATGCCACCCATAGCCGAACAGCAGGCTTATGACGAAAACCTTCTGGTTGCTCAAGTGCGCACAGTGAAAGCACCATGCCATAACGGCTAAACCACGGCGGCTGAGTCATTTCCCACCTTACATTTTGCCAATGTACTTTATTGCCCTTCAACAGTATCAATTGCCCCTGACACTGTTGAATATTTTTCTGGCTTCGTACCCAACTCACCATAATCAGGGCAAGTATTGGGATAACAAACACTGAAAACCCGAAATAAAGGTTTTTAGCGGGCCACGGTGCGAATAAAGCAGCCAGCGCAATCATTCCATGTACACAGGAAGAGAACCATCGCGTCTGGCGGGATAACCTCAGCTTACTGTTCCACAGGGCCACGAGCCTGATTTCTGCTTTGGATCAATTGCACCATACCGAAAAGCGCTTCATCTTCCGGACGACCATGATTCATCAGCCAGTTGAACAGATCAGGATCCGGACATTCCAGTAAACGAACAAAAATATGTTTTTCATCATCACTTAAGGAATCATATTCATATTCAAAAAATGGCATGATAGAAATATCCAGTTCACGCATTCCACGACGACATGCCCAGTGAATACGCGCTTTATTGTTAATATCCATGTTTAAAAAGCCTCTTGATTATTTTCATTCGTGCCATTGGTGCGGTACGGCTTTACTTGGTTGCTGCAAAGAACCACTACCACAAGAAATTACTGTTGCCTGTGTAAAAAACAACGGCTGTAAGAATAGAGTGAAAGGTTAACAAGTTTACCGCTATTACAAAAATGATCACGATTGCAAAATTTCACATTCAGGCATAATTATCAGCGATTCCGTACTGTTTTTCACTATTTGCAACCCTGACCTCTGTTTTATCTCTACAATATGCGAGAAGCTTCGCAACAGGTTAACAATAAATATTCAACCAAAAATAACAGGAATAACCCCTTTGCATTGAGCTTCATCTCTTTTACCATTAATGGTATTTCTCAGATAGCTTATGGCAGGAGCTGTTATGGCTTACCAAATTCCGTTTTCTGCACAATCTCCATCGCCTTCCGCAATGCTCCCACTCACATTAATTTCCCTTGATGATTGGGAAATAGTGACCGCAACCGGAGCTGATGCCGGAAAATATCTGCAAGGTCAGGTCACTGCGGATATTCATTCTCTGGATGCAAGCCAACATGTGTTATGCGCACACTGTGATGCTAAAGGTAAGATGTGGAGTAACCTGCGGCTGTTCCATCGTGGAGAAGGTTTTGCCTATATAGGACGTCGTTCCATATTGGATGCTCAACTGGCTGAGTTGAAAAAATATGCAGTATTCTCTAAAGTCACCTTTGCCAAAGATGAAGAAAGTATCTTGCTTGGTATCGCAGGTACAGGAAGCAGGGAAGCACTGGCAACATTTTTTCCGGTACTACCTGATACAGAAACAGCCGTTATCCAGCATGAAACAACGACCATTCTCCATTTCTCTCTTCCAACAGAACGTTTTCTTCTCATAACAGATAGCGCAACCGCAGCTCAGTTAACAGAAACGTTAGTAGAGAAGTCTCAGGCACAGATGAACAATAGCCCACAATGGCTGGCGCTGGAAATTGAAGCCGGGTTCCCTGTTATTGATGAAACTAACAGTGCCCAATTTATTCCGCAGGCCACCAATCTTCAGGCTCTTGAAGGCGGTATCAATTTCCAGAAAGGTTGTTATACCGGTCAGGAAATGGTTGCGCGGGCTAAATATCGCGGAGCTAATAAACGGGCCATGTACTGGCTGGCTGGCAACGCTTCTTCCCTGCCTGTGGCTGGTGATGATTTAGAGTGGCAATTAGGTGATAAGTGGCGCCGGACTGGCACCGTTCTCGCTTCGGCCAGATTAGCCGATGATTCAGTCTGGATACAAACCGTCATGAATAATGATATGGAGGCAGGCAGTGTATTCCGCGTTCGTGAGGATGAACAGTCTTCCCTCTCTATACAAGCACTACCCTATTCATTGGAAGAAAAATAATAATTGAGGTCTTTTATGTCAAAAACTGTAACCGCTGTTGATTTTGGGCCATTTACCGATGTCATTTCCTTTATTATGGAACTGGACAAGTTAAAAAATGTATACCGCAAAACAAAGATCCTGAATAATGAGCGTCATGAAAACTCTGCGGAGCATAGCTGGCACTTTGCACTGGCAGTTATCAGTTTTGCTCCCTATGCCGGCAATGTAAATATCAGCCGTGTCATCCAGATGGCACTGATCCACGATATTGTCGAAATCGATGCAGGGGATGTTATCGCGTTTGACTTGGCAGCTCGTGAAGCCATCCGCGATCAGGAGATACAGGCTGCTAAACGTATTTTCGGTTTATTGCCGGAATCGCAGAGAGATCATTTTCTGGCACTTTGGCACGAATACGAAGATGGAGAAACACCGGAAGCCTGCTTTGCTAAAATGCTCGATAGAGTTATGCCGGTGTTGATGAACCTGCATAACAACGGTCAAAGCTGGGTAGAAAACGGCATTCGTTTTGAGCAGGCTTTTAATTTACTCAGCTTCATTTCTGAGAGTTATCCTGAATTCTGGAAATATTTACTGCCACAGTTGGAAGCCGCCAGAGAGAAAGGCTGGTTCAAAGAATAATTGTTTATAATAACAATAAAGTAGACGCTTCGATTGCACCGCTATATGCGGTGCAATTTTATAAATGATATTTTTTATCTGTATTAATTCATCATTAAATATTGTTCAGTCAGCTTATCGAGAAAAACAAATAATTTATTATGCATTTCACTATAATCATGAGTACGCAATATTTCCGGTGTCTGAACAAATTTATATTCATTCGCTTTACTCAGTTCTTTTTCCGAGTTTTGGATAAGTAACTCAACCACCTCGGTGGTCAACTCCATATGGCACTGGAAAGCATAAACCAGATTTTGATATTCAATAATCTGTCTGGGGCAACCTTCACTAAAGGCAATAATTTTTGCATCAGGAGTTAAACCCGGCATGTCGCCATGCCAATGTCCTACTTTAATCATTTCACCAAAATGGCTGAATTTGTTATTTTTCAAGCCCTCTTCAGTGAGCATAATTGGATACTTGCCAATTTCTTTTTCAGGACTATTTTCAAAGGCTACGCCCAGTGCTGCGCCGATTAATTGCGCACCAAGACAAACACCAATAACGGCTTTACCTGATGAAATGGCGTTTAAAATAAGCTGTTTTTCTGATGCTGCATCAAAATGCGGGCACTCAGCCATTGTAGTTGCCGGGCTTTGCGGCCCTCCCATCACTATCAGGAAATCAATATCATCAAGTGAATCCGGTAACTTCTCTCCAAGATAAACCCGTGAAAATGTGGTTTGGTATTCCCTCGCCTTAGCCCAGTCTTCATAGGCTCCCGGTGCTTCAAAATACTCATGTACAACAAAATGGATCCGCATTACGTTATTGCCTTAAAAAATGAAACTCTTTTTTGTAAATCTAAAAAAGCAGTATGAGATTTCTCTCAATACTGCTTTTATTTTTTAAATTTTTTTACTTAACGGTAATCTTCAATAGGTGCACAAGAACAATGCAGATTACGGTCACCATACACATCGTCCAGACGTTTTACTGTCGGCCAGTATTTATTTTCCTTTGTCTCTGCGGTTGGGAAAACGGCAACTTCACGGCTATACGCATGTTCCCAATCAGAAATCAGCTCAGCCTGAACGTGCGGTGCATTTACCAACGGGTTATCTTCCAGTGACCAATCACCGTTTGCCACTTTGTTGATTTCTTCACGAATTGCCAGCATGGCATTAATGAAACGATCAATTTCTATTTTGCTTTCAGATTCAGTGGGTTCAACCATCAGTGTTCCCGCGACGGGGAATGACATAGTGGGTGCATGGAAACCATAGTCAATCAAGCGCTTGGCGATGTCCATTTCACTGATACCGAACTTTTCTTTCAATGGACGAATATCCAGAATACATTCGTGGGCAACATAACCACCACGCCCGGTATAGAGAATGTCATAAGCCCCTTTCAGGCGAGCAGCTATGTAATTTGCATTCAGGATCGCAACCTGACTGGCTTGTTTCAGGCCTTTTGCACCCATCATACGAATGTACATCCAGCTAATCGGCAGAATGGACGCACTACCAAATGGCGCAGCGGATACGGCTCCCTGCGTGGTTAATGAATCCATTTCCACCACAGAGTGCCCCGGAAGGAACGGTGCAAGGTGTTTTTTCACACCAATTGGCCCCATGCCCGGCCCGCCGCCGCCGTGTGGAATACAGAAGGTTTTGTGCAGATTAAGGTGTGAAACATCAGCACCGATAAAACCCGGTGTAGTGATCCCTACCTGAGCATTCATATTTGCGCCATCAAGATAAACCTGCCCACCATTTTGGTGAATAATGTCGCAAACCTGACGAATGGTTTCTTCATATACACCGTGGGTTGATGGGTATGTCACCATGATACAGGCCAGCTCATCACTGTATTTCTCTGCTTTTTCCCGCAGATCGGTCAGATCGATATTGCCATCTTTATCACAATCGACCACAACCACGGTCATGCCAGCCATATGTGCTGATGCCGGATTTGTACCATGTGCAGAGCTTGGGATCAGACAGATATGGCGGTGTTGCTCGCCACGGCTGGCATAGTAATGGCGAATAGCCAGTAAGCCGGCATATTCTCCCTGAGCACCCGAGTTTGGCTGCATAGATACTGCATCATAACCCGTCAGCAATACCAGCCAGTTAGATAGCTGGCTAATTAATTGCTGATAGCCTTGTGCCTGTTCCGGTGGGCAGAAAGGATGTAAATCCGTAAATTCAGGCCAAGTAATTGGCATAATTTCAGCGGCTGCATTCAATTTCATTGTGCATGAACCCAGCGGGATCATCGCTTGGTTCAAGGCCAGATCTTTACGTTCCAGGCTGTGCAAATAGCGCATCATGTCTGTTTCGCTGTGATAACGGCGGAAGTTATCATGATTCAGAATTTCATCATTGCGCAACATTGAAACCGGAACAGACTGGCTGCGTTCTGAAACTTCAAGATCAAGTGCATCAACATCTAACACCGTTTCAGTGCCAGTTAAAACCTGAAACAGGGTTATCAAATCCTCACGACTGGTTTTTTCACTTAATGACACACCAATTGCACCAAGAATATCTGTGCGCAAATTGATGTGTGCGCTTTCAGCACGTGCCAGTACCGGTGCTTTATCGGTGACTTCTACCGTCAATGTATCGAACCACGTTTTGTGGCGCAGGGTTAAACCCGCTTTTTGCAAGGCTGAGGCTAAAATATCAGTCAACCGATGAATACGCCCTGCTATTCTTTTCAGGCCTTCGGCACCATGATAGACCGCATACATACCCGCAATATTTGCCAGCAATACCTGTGATGTACAAATATTGGAGTTCGCTTTTTCACGGCGAATATGTTGCTCACGCGTCTGCATCGCCATACGTAATGCCCGATTCCCGGCAGCATCACGGGAAACACCAATGATACGTCCGGGCATTGAACGTTTGTATTCATCACGACAGGCAAAGAATGCGGCATATGGGCCACCGTATCCCATCGGAACACCAAAACGCTGCGCTGAACCAAAGACAATATCAGCACCTTGTTTACCCGGCGCTGTCAGCATGACTAATGCCATAATATCAGCAGCAACGCTGACAATAATTTTTTGCTGTTTCAGTTTTGTAATGAGATCGCTGTAATCATGAACTTCACCTGTGGTACCTACTTGTTGTAGTAGAACACCAAAAATGCCTTCCAGTTCCAGTGCTTTTTCTGCTTTATCAACAATGACATCAAACCCAAATGTCGCCGCTCGTGTACGAACCACATCCAGTGTCTGTGGGTGAATATCATCAGCAACGAAGAAACGCTCAGCATTTTTCAGTTTGCTGACACGTTTTGCCATTGCCATTGCTTCTGCCGCCGCAGTGGCTTCATCCAATAGTGATGCTGAAGCGAGATCTAATCCGGTTAGATCAATGGTAACTTGCTGAAAATTAAGCAGGGATTCCAGTCTTCCCTGAGAAACTTCCGGCTGGTATGGCGTATATGCCGTATACCAACCCGGATTTTCCAACAGGTTACGCAGGATGACCGGCGGGAGAATTGAAGGCGCATATCCCATACCAATATAAGACTGGTAACGCTTGTTCTGACCTGCTATTGCCTTCAGTTCAGTCAGTGCCTGTTGTTCTGTCGCACCATCCCCTACTGCTGGTGGTTCTGCCAGTGCGATATCACGGGGAACAATTTTATTAGTGAGATCATCAAGGGAGCTTGCATCTACCATTGCCAACATTTCTTTTTGCTGTCCGGCAGAAGAACCAATGTGGCGACGAATGAATTCACCTTGATTTTCAAGTTGGATTAGAGTCTGGGTCATTGATAATAATTTCCTGAAACTAGCTAAAAACGGCACACATGAAAAACGCCCCGCTCACGATATAGTTCCAGTGGTACGGGGCGATAAATGCTTACTCTTCGTCTACCAGTAATGCCCGATAACCTTCTGCATCAAGTAGTTCGGACAATTTACTTTCATCAGTTACCTTGATGCGGAACAACCAGCCATCATTATAAGGCTCGCTGTTCACTAATTCCGGTGAGCCTTCCAGAGCCGGGTTAACAGCAATGACTTCACCACTCAATGGCGCGTAAATATCAGAAGCAGCCTTAACTGATTCAACAACAGCGCAATCATCACCAACATTTAACTGCATTCCGATTTCAGGTAGGTCTATGAACACCATATCACCCAACAATTGCTGGGCATGTTCAGTAATACCCACGGTGTATTCGCCATTTCCTTCAGAACGAACCCACTCGTGTGACTCGGCATATCTTAATTCAACGGGTACATGACTCATCGGTTCCATCTCCATTATTTTTTATTAATTAAAATGTTGCGACCAAAATCATCCTACAAGCGATTTCCCCATCCGCACAAAGCCCGGTTTCACAACCTGAACTGCCATCTCACGATTGCGGATCTGGACAACTGCCTGTTTTCCAACCCCTCGCGGTATCCGTGCAAGGGCAATACTGAATCCTAATGTAGGGGAGAATGTCCCACTGGTAATAACACCAAAATGTGTCGTACCCGTTTCATCTGTAAAACCAACCGTTAACCCACTACGCAATACACCTTTCTCACGCATGATTAATCCGACGAGTTGTTCTGTTCCGGTCTCACGTTGTTTTAACAGGGTTTCGCGGCCAATAAACTGGCGATCTTCCGGTTCCCATGCAATTGTCCATCCCATGTTAGCCGCCAATGGAGAGATGGATTCATCCATTTCCTGACCATACAGGTTCATTCCGGCTTCAAGACGCAATGTATCCCGCGCACCCAACCCTGCCGGCTTGACGCCTTCTTTCAGCAATTGTTGCCAAAAATCAGCAGCCCGTTCCTGAGGCATGGCAATTTCATATCCGGCCTCACCGGTATAACCGGTAGTGGCAATAAATAAATCACCTGTCTGAACACCAAAAAATGGCTTCATACCTGTAATAGCTTGTTTTTGTTCATCACTTAACAAAGATTGAACTTTAGATTGTGCATTCGGGCCTTGCACCGCAATAAGCGCCAGATCATCACGCACGGTGATCTCAACAGGATATTTTTCAGCGTGTTGTTTTATCCACGCTAAGTCTTTCTCACGTGTTGCTGAGTTAACAACCATGCGATAAAAATCGTTTGTGAAAAAATAGACAATCAGGTCATCAATAACGCCGCCAGAAGCATTCAGCATACCGGTATAGAGTGCCTTGCCTTTTTCAGTCAGTTTGGCAACATCATTTGCCAGAAGATAACGGAGAAAATCACGGCAACCAGTACCGTGTAAGTCCACGATGGTCATATGGGAAACATCGAACATACCCGCGTCAGTACGCACCGAGTGATGCTCGTCGATTTGTGAGCCGTAGTGAAGGGGCATCATCCAGCCATGAAAATCTACCATGCGCGCTCCGCATGCCAGATGTTGTTCATACAATGGGGTGTGTTTTGACATTATTTCCCTCTTTCCATTCTTGACATGAAGATGTTCTTGATCTGAGTAAATACGGCGTATTAACCGACAAATATTGGATCATGAAGCAGAAAAACGGTTAACAGCGCAAACGATACCTTGGACTAGAAGTTATCACTGAAAATAGAAATGAACCATAGGATAAATTATTAACACTGTAGTGATAGCTTCAAAAATGCTTCACTATCATGCAGGATTTTTTTCTAATTTATTGTGGAAGGACGCTAAAAACTGGCAGTAAATTACAAAATATATACTTTTTTTATTAGAAACAGACTAAAGTGTGAAGCAAATTGACTGAATACACTTTAGCCTGATATAAAAAAAACTAATCCTAAATTGAAGTCGGCATTAGAATTTTTCAACTGAATGAGTCTGAGTAACCAACCAATCCGGTAGATCATGAAGGCCCATTGCATGGCGGAGCAACTGTGGTTTTACGCCGGGCAAACGGTCAGCCATAGCCAGCCCTACATCACGAACCAACTTTTTGACGGGGTTATTTCCGTCAAATAGCTGGCGAAAACCCTGCATACCGGCCAGCATGACAGCCGCACTGTGTTTACGACGCCGCTCATAACGACCAAGATAGAGGTATTGCCCGATATCTTTACCCTCCTGATTCAGTCGATTAAGTTCGCCAATCAGTTCTGCTACATCCATAAACCCCAGATTGACTCCCTGACCAGCTAACGGATGGATTGTATGTGCCGCATCCCCTAATAAAGCTAACCGATGTGCGGCAAAATTACGCGCATAGCGCCCCATCAAAGGAATGGTTTGCCGTTCACTAACCAGTTCGCATTGCCCCAGACGCATATCAAAAGTAGCACTCAAATGCCGGTTGAATAACTCAGTATCCATAGCTTTGCGCTGTTTTGCTGCTTCAGCGGGTAACGACCAGACAATAGAGCATAAATGGGGATCAGACAGTGGCAGAAAAGCAAGAATGCCATCTCCGTGGAAAACCTGACGGGCAACGCCTTGGTGGGGTTCTGCTGTATGAATGGTAGCGACCAGTGCGTGATGTTCATAGTCCCAGAACGTCAGCGGAATATCCGCATGCTGACGCAACCATGAGTGAGCACCATCTGCACCAACCACCAGCCGTGAAGTCAACATACTTTCATCAGACAGAGTAATAAAGGCTTCATTTTCTCCCCATGCAACATTTTTCAGTGAAACAGGAGAATACACTGTGATGTCAGATGAACTTTCGACCTGTTCCCACAACGCTTGCCTGATCACCCGGTTTTCGATGATATGCCCAAGGTGACTCAGACCATTTTCTGCTGCACTGAACTGGATGCGCCCGAAACTATCCAGATCCCAGACTTCCATTCCCTGATAAGGACTGGTGCGCATTGCCAGTATCTTCTGCCAGACACCAAGATGAGTTAATAATCTTTCACTGGCAGCATTGATGGCAGAAACACGCAGCGCATGCTCATCATTGGTATGAAATTTACCGGTTGGCGGATGTTCTTCAACAATCGCGATACGCAAGCCGCTACCCTGTAAACCACAGGCCAGCGCAAGGCCAACCATCCCGCCTCCTGCGATCACCACATCAAATGACTGCATGTTTTTATTTCCTCTTAATCTGACTTATTCTGCCGTTGAATGATGGTTGACCCATCCTAGTGTCTGGCGAGCCAGTGTTCCTTTCGTCAATGGCAGTATTTCCATCGCCATCAGCCCGAGATTTCTCCCGGCTTTCAACAGAAAATAATCATTGGCAAACAATCTGACCAAACCATCAGTAATACCGACTGTTACTTCTCGATCAACATTCCGTTGCTGCCGATAACGCGCCAGAACGTGATAAGAACCAATATCATGCCCTTCAACCGCAGCTTCCGAAATCACCTGAGCCAGCGCCATAACATCACGCATCCCCAGATTAAAACCTTGTCCTGCAATCGGGTGCAGTGTTTGCGATGAGTTACCTACCAGTGCCAGACGATGGCTAATCTGCTGCCCGGCTGTGGATAAAGCCAACGGATAACAATGCCGCTGGCCTGTTGCCAACATTTTACCCAGTCGCCAGCCAAACGCTTTCTGCAATTGTTGAAGAAACTCGCTATCTTCCCACTGACTGATTTCCGACAGTTTTTCAGATGGATGGCACCAGACCAGTGAACTGCGCCCTTCAGACATTGGCAGTAATGCTAACGGGCCATGCTGGGTAAAACGCTCAAACGCCCGCCCCTGAGGATCTTCAGATGTCAGAACATTGGCAATAATGGCGGCCTGACCATAATCTTGTCGTTGCCACGGAATATGACAGGCACTGGCCACAGCGGACTGACTTCCATCTGCCGCTACCAGAAGTTTTCCCGTCAGTTTTTCACCGTTATCCAAAGTAATGGAGACAGAAGAGTCGAAACGCTCAACAGAACTCACTTTCGCCGGACAGTAAAGCCGGATATTCGGTGCCTGTTTTAGTAAATCGAACAGGCGATTTCCGGCATTGTGCAATTCAATCACGTTGCCTAATGCCGGAATGTTATAGTCATCGGCTCGAATATTCACAAAACCGCTATGACCGCGATCACTGACATGAACGTGAGTAATTGGTGTCACACAATCTTTCAGGGCAGACCAGATGCCTATCTGGTTTAAACGCTGACATGTGCCATAAGCTAAGGCAATTGCCCTTGCATCAAAACCCGGGTGTTCCTGTGCCGGCTCTGCCGCTTCAATTAAAGAAACCTGCAACTGCCCCCGACTTAAAGAAGAAATAGCAAGCGCCAGTGTTGCACCGGCCATTCCTCCTCCTACGATAATCACGCTCATTATCACTTCCTGATTACTTTCCCCCTCGTTTTTCAAACTGCCCCCTGACTGGGATGCAGCTTGAAATCCATCGGGTATATGACTCTAACTCTATTTTGCCTGTGCCATCAGTGCTTCAATTTCATCAGGATCTTTAACGACATATTCGGTTAAATTTTCATTACCTGATTCTGTAATCAAAATATCGTCTTCAATACGGACCCCAATTCCCCTATATTCCGGCGGTACATCAGCATCCGGTGCGATATACAGCCCCGGCTCAACAGTCAATACCATGCCCGGTTCCAGAATACGATCACGATCAACACCATAATGGCCTACATCGTGAACATCCAGACCCAGCCAGTGGCTTAAACCATGCATGAAAAATTGACGATAAGCATTGGTCTCGATCAAATATTCGACTTCGCCATGCAGAATGCCCAGCTTAACCAACTCTTCAACCATGATACGCACAACCTGCCCCGTCACTTCTCTCATGCAGGTACCCGGTTTATAAAGTTCCAGAGAGACATTGATGGATTTCAGCACAATGTCATAAATTTCTCGCTGAGGACGGGTAAATTTACCATTGACCGGAAATGTTCGCGTAATGTCGCCCGCATAACCTTGATATTCACAACCTGCATCGATAAGCACTAAATCACCAGATTTCATACAGCGATCATTTTCTGTGTAATGCAGAATGCAGGCATTTTCGCCGGAACCAACAATGGTGTTATAAGCGGGATAACGTGCACCATGATAGGTAAACTCATGGTGAATTTCCGCTTCAAGCTGATATTCGAACATATCCGGGCGACAATGCTGCATCGCTCTGGTATGCGCCTGTGCACTGATTTGCCCCGCTTTACGCATGATGTCCAATTCAGCTTCTGATTTGAACAAACGCATTTCATGCAGCCACGGGCGCCAATCGGCTATCACTGATGGCACAGTGAGATTACGACGGCTGTTTTTGCGTAATTTATCCAGAGCACTGAAGACTATCTTATCCGCATATTCAAATTCGCCCTGCGCATGATAAACCACGTCCAGCCCGTTCAGCAGCAGGTAGAGTTGCTCGTCAAGAGCATCAAAGGGTAACGCACGATCTACACCAAGTTTTTCCGGTGCAGCTTCTTGCCCGAGCCGACGACCAAACCAGATTTCCGCCGTCAGATCACGCACTCGGTTAAACAACACACTATGATTGTGAGTTTCATCACTTTTGATAAGGATAAGAACAGACTCTGGTTCATTAAATCCAGTCAGGTAAAGAAAATCACTGTGTTGACGATAAGGATATTCACTATCTGAATTGCGTGTCGCATGCGGGGCTGCAAAAATAATGGCCGCACTGGCCGGTGCCATTTTCGACAATAATACCTGACGACGGGACAAATATTCTTGTTTGGTCATACCCTCTCCTGCAATCTCATTATTATTAATTAATCACCAATCAATGCAGCGTTGGTTTTTCGTTTTTGGTATTGCTTGCTTTTTTAGGTGTCGCCAGCGCGATGTAGCAGAGTTGCACTGCAACACGAACATATTCCAGTACTTCTTCCAGTGCCTGAGCTAACTCTTCCTGATCTTCACTTTCGTCGTATCCCAGCATCCCTATATTACGTAAATCCGTAACTACTTCCTGAATTTCTTTTCTTTCTGTTAACTTAGGATCGGCTACGCCTAACCCTAACAAGAAATGGTTTACCCAACCTGCCAACGCATCCGCACATGCAAAAACCCCCTCTTCATCATCAGGAAGCAGTAAATTAAAATGAAAATTACTGTCATCCAATAACTCGAAGGTTGTTTCATACAACTCTCTGATTGGCTGCGCGAGGATCTGTGAAAATGCCAGACCGTCATTGGCAAGATCATGAACTAGTGCCTGCCAGCTACTGTCGTGATTTCCACCACACAGTAACCCACTGATTAAACCGTGCATTTCCGCGGCGGTTAAAGCGACGGACTGTTGATGCAAAATTTCATCAAATGACTGATAATTAGGTAATGAGTTTTGTATAGACATGTATATTGATCATCGTTGGCGATATAAGTTCATGCTATGCTACCATCAAGGGGAGTCGCTATACCAGACAACATAATCAGGTTGTCTCTTGGTATTGCACGGTAATGATTGGTGTCGGCCTTACTTTTATACCAGAATATGTTTTTACACCCTTTATTTTTCCAGATTACTACCGCTCTGGAATCTGGAAAGATATACCCAATGGATTTCGAGTTGCATCGCGGCGGCAAGGGAACTCATCCCCGGGAGCATAGCTAACCGTATGTTTATAAAAACGGTGACCGGAGTGAGTGAGCACAGCCAACAAGGCAACTTGGAAGACGAAGGGTATAAAGGGTGTATGTCAAAATTAAGGTATCGGCACAGTAATAAATCAGGAAGGTGTCATGTCTGCACAACCAGTAGATATTCAGATTTTTGGGCGGTCATTACGTGTCAATTGTCCACCAGAGCAGATAGAAGCATTGCAGGCTGCTGCGGATGAACTTGATCAGCGTTTGCATAACCTCAAAGAACGCACCAGAGTGACTAACACTGAGCAACTGGTTTTTATTGTGGCGCTGAATATCTGTCACGAGTTGGCACAGGAAAAAATGAAAACCCGTGATTACGCCTATAATATGGAACAAAAAATTAAAATGCTTCAGCAGACGATTGAGCAGGCACTGTTAGAGCAAGGTAACAAAAGTTAGGGTAAAGTAACAAAAACCCGAAATTAGCCAGCTTTATATCGTTAATAGACTTATCCTTGTTTATAAATCAGGCAGTAGTCACGATAGATGAACATAAGCAGTTGCTTTCTCCATTTAGTTCCATACAATAGGCTACATGATATTACTTAAGACTAAATGGGTAGGTTCTGATTGAGGATACCTGGCTAATTAGTTCAAAGTAATAAAAAATTTCTCTGAGGTGTTCGTGAGCGGGGATGTCCCCTGAGCCGATATTTCATATCTGATAGAATGTGGTGCTCCGTTTCTTGTGAGCATGCTTGGCTAGTCCAAGAAGCCTAATAGGGGCGACACCATGTTCACCTTGAACCAAGGGTTCAAGGGTTACCACCTGCAGCGGCATCTTGGAGAACCCTATCTATCTGTTTTGTATCCTTTTCTGCACTACTTTAATAGGCAGGTATTATGCAATCAGATTCCTTTTTCTCTCTTCGAAAAAGCATCAGACAAGACATTCGTCAACTACGTAAAAATCTCTCCCCTGAACAACAATTGCGATTTGCTCTACAAGCAGTTGAGCGCGTTATGGCACACCCTAAAATCCTGCAAGCAAAAAAAATTGCCTTGTATCTCTCTTTTGATGGGGAACTCGATACACGTCCGTTGATTCAGCAACTCTGGCAACAAAATAAACAGGTC
Source organism: Xenorhabdus bharatensis (assembly GCF_037996705.1). Taxonomy (NCBI): domain Bacteria; kingdom Pseudomonadati; phylum Pseudomonadota; class Gammaproteobacteria; order Enterobacterales; family Morganellaceae; genus Xenorhabdus; species Xenorhabdus bharatensis. The sequence continues at coordinate 45,399 of NZ_JBBMXG010000009.1, forward strand.
TATTTGCCCGTATTACACCCTTTCAGCCGGAATCACTTGTTGTTTCTTCGTTATCAACCTGACACTCCTCTCATCCGGAACCAATTCAGGATAGAAGAACCACCACTGGATATCCGACAAGTTTTACCTGTTTCTGAACTGGATGTTATGTTTATTCCGCTCGTTGCTTTTGATCGTAGCGGGCAGCGCTTAGGGATGGGCGGAGGTTTCTACGACAGGACGCTTGCTAAATGGCAACAACAACACTTTTATCCGATCGGGTTAGCACATAATTTTCAACTGGTTGACTCATTACCCAGCGCCAGTTGGGATATTCCTTTACCTGAAATAATCACTCCAGAAAAAACATGGCACTGGGTATAACTACTGAAAATTATTTATTAAATTTCAATGCATAAGGGCTATTATGATAGCCCTTATATCATTCGGGTTAGTAAAGCATACGAGAGCGAATAGTGCCAGGTAAGCCTTTTAGCTGTTGTAGGACTAATTCCGCCTGAGCTGAGTTTTGCGTCATAATATCGATAACAACATAACCAATATTGCCTTCAGTACGCAGATATTGCGCCTCAATATTGATTTCCTGAGCAGTGAAAACCTGGTTAATGCTGGTTAAGATACCCGGGCGATTTTCGTGAATATGCAATAATCGGTTAGTATCCTTCGCATGTAGAGGCAGAGAAACTTCCGGGAAGTTTACTGCGGATAATGTAGAACCATTATCAGAATATTTAACCAGTTTACCTGCAACTTCATAACCGATGTTCTGTTGTGCTTCTTGCGTAGAACCACCGATATGAGGCGTCAGCAAGACGTTGTCAAATTTGATTAGCGGTGAGACAAAAGGTTCGCTGTTTGTTGCCGGCTCTTCAGGGAAAACATCAATCGCCGCACCAGAAAGATGCCCGATTTCCAGCGCTTCAGTCAGTGCAGGAATATCGATCACCGTACCACGTGATGCATTGATCAAAATCGAACCCGGTTTCATCAGTTCTAATTCTGCCGCACCAATCATGTTTTTGGTTGAATGAGTTTCGGGGACATGCAGACTGATAACATCACTCATATTTAGCAATTCAGATAAGTGATGAACCTGCTGAGCGTTGCCCAGTGGTAATTTGTGTTCCAAATCATAGAAATAAACATTCAGGCCGATACTTTCAGCCAAAACACTTAGCTGTGAGCCGATATGACCGTAACCAATAATGCCCAATTTTTTACCACGAGCTTCATAGCAGCCCGCAGCCTGTTTATTCCAAATGCCTTTATGAGCCTTTGCATTAGCTTCAGGAACCCGGCGCAACAGCAGTAACAACTGCCCTAATACCATTTCGGCCACTGAGCGCGTATTAGAGAATGGGGCATTAAATACGGGAATACCACGTTTTGCTGCTGCGTTCAGATCAACCTGATTCGTACCGATGCAGAAACACCCGACTGCCACCAGCTTTTCCGCTGCCGCAAAAATTTCTTCAGTTAACTGAGTACGGGAACGGATCCCGACAAATTTGGCATCACGGATAGCTTCTTTCAGCTCTTCCGGCTCTAATGCCCCTTTATGATATTCAATATTGCTGTACCCTGCTGCCCGCAGATTGTCGACTGTGCTTTGATGAACACCTTCCAGCAGCAGAAACTTAATTTTTTCCTTTTCTAAAGATACCTTAACCATTTACCCGCCCTAGTTGTACTCACTTTCATAATGCCGATAGATTTCACTAAAATAACAAAAAAAACGTCAACAGCAATATAATCGTTTGCCTGTAAAACAGCATAAGAAACAGTAAAAAAGTTGTTACGCAAAGTAAAGAGTTTCGTTACAAGGTAAAGGCAGAATTTTGAGGAAGATTTAATCAATAATACAAGATATATATCTGAATTTTATTTTTTTGAATAAGTCAGAAAATTTTTTAAGGGCAGAATATTCTGCCCTTCGCAAGCGGTTACTCTGTAATCGTTTTCACTCCGTTGGAGCTGCCAACCAGCACGACATTCGCGCCACGATTCGCAAACAAGCCTACCGTTACTACGCCTGCAATAGCATTAATTTTATTTTCTAACTCGATAGGATTCAGAATGGCAAGATTATGAACATCTAAAATAACGTTACCATTATCAGTGATAACATTCTGACGATAAACCGGCGTTCCTCCGAGTTTTACCAGCTCACGGGCAACATAAGAACGAGCCATCGGAATAACTTCCACAGGTAATGGGAATTTACCCAACACATCAACCTGTTTGGATTCATCAATAATACAAATGAATTTTTTTGCTACCGCAGCAATGATCTTCTCTCTGGTCAGTGCCGCACCACCACCTTTAATCATCTGCATTTGAGCATTAATTTCGTCAGCTCCGTCAACATAAATGTCTAAAGAGTCAACTTCATTACAGTCAAACACAGGGATGCCAAGACTTTTCAATTTCTCAGTTGATGCTTCCGAACTGGATACCGCACCTTCGATTTGATCTTTCATTGTTCCCAGAGCATCAATAAAATGAGATGCCGTTGAACCGGTGCCTACTCCCACCACTGTTCCCGGTTTAACATATTCCAGCGCTGCCCAGCCTACCGCTTTTTTCAGTTCATCCTGTGTCATATCAATCACTGCCTATAATCAATTACAAGAAAAATCCAGCCGCCAGTATAAACAATATTTTATCTTACCCTGTGAAAAAATATGGCATAGTGCTACCTAGACCGAAAAATATTTTGGGCACACAATATCATTCTAGAATAAGTACCATCCAAGAATAATCGAAGAGTTAATGACAAACGGAGAGCCTGATTTTCAATGAAACGTCCTGATTACCGATCCTTACAGGCGTTAGACGCCGTGATCCGCGAACGCGGCTTCGAACGTGCAGCCCAAAAGCTTTGTATTACTCAATCCGCCGTATCCCAGCGTATCAAGCAATTAGAAAACTTATTTGGTCAGCCATTATTAGTTCGAACTGTTCCGCCGCGCCCTACAGAGCAGGGACAGAAATTACTGGCCTTATTACATCAGGTGGAATTACTCGAAGCACAATGGCTCGGTGATGAGAATGGCAATGAAACCCCTCTGCTACTTTCTCTGGCTGTCAATGCCGATAGTCTCGCTACCTGGCTTTTACCCGCTCTCCATCCTGTGCTTTCGGATTTACCCATCCGGCTCAATATTCAGGTGGAAGATGAAACTCGGACACAGGAAAGCCTCAGACGCGGGGAAGTTGTGGGTGCCATCAGTATTCAGTCACAACCACTACCAAGCTGTCTGGTGGATAAACTAGGCGCTCTCGATTATCTCTTCGTCGCTTCTCCTAAATTTGCCGATCGCTTTTTCCCTAATGGAGTGACACGCTCTGCACTATTGAAAGCACCTGCGGTTGCATTTGATCATCTGGATGATATGCATCAGGCCTTTTTACAGCAGTATTTTGATTTATCACCGGGTAGTGTGCCCTGCCATATCGTTAACTCATCTGAAGCCTTTGTTCAATTAGCAAAACAAGGCACGACATGCTGTATGATCCCTCATTTACAAATTGATAGGGAATTAAAAGCAGGCGAATTAGTTGATTTAACGCCCGGATTGTACCAACGCCGTATGCTTTACTGGCATCGGTTTGCTCCGGAAAGCAGTGCGATGAGGAAAGTCACTGACGCCCTGTTAAAACTTGGGCGCCAGATGTTACGTCAGGAAGATGAGGTTAATTAACGCTGTAATTCAAAAACTGCATCAACGTGATCAGAAAACTCTATGCTTTGTGGTTCATAAGTTTCATCTGCTGAATCCCCTGCTGGTGCAGCTGCCATCTGAGTGGCCCTTAATTGCAGTCTGTTCATTGGATAAGGTACAGCTTCAGGCGGACGGTAAGTGACACTATATACAGCACCTAACTTACTGTTAAAGCCTTTTGCCAGCTCAGTTGCCTGCTGAATCGCATTTGCGATCGCTTTCTGTCTGGCTTCATTACGATATAGCTGAGGATCAGCAACACTGAACTGTACAGAATTAATTTCATTCAGTCCTGCTTTCAAAGCACCATCCAGCAGCGGATTCAGTTGATCCAATTTATGTACTTTGACTTCAACTGAGCGAGATGCGCTATACCCGATAATGGTTGATTTACCATTTTTTTGATCATATTGATATTCTGGCTGCGTCCGTATATTGGCTGCATTAATATCCTTCTTATCAATACCACTCGCCTTCAAAAAATCAAAATACTTGGCGACACGTGCATCAACTTTATGCTTGGCCTCTGTCGCGCTTTTTTGGCTCACTTTGACATGAATCATCAGAGTTGCCATATCCGGAGCTGCTTTGATTGTCGCATTACCAGAAGTCGATATATGCGGGACAGATGGTAATTCCGCCGCTGAAACAGACATACTGCCTACAGCCAGCATAACAGCAAATATCAGTGAGTTACGTTTCACTAAAACCTCCTTTCGGATATACCCAGCCTCTTTCAAGCCACTGTTAACTCGAAACAAAATGGATATACAGCAAATAAATAAGCATTTTGGTACAGCTCTAATAACCTGTAAAAGTCTAATAGGCTAGAAGATCCCAACAGACAGTAAGACAAGCAATTTTCAGAAACATTAGCACACTATTTATAAAGAATTGTTTAAATTATAAAGAATTGTTTCAGTTAATTAAAAATCTGTAATCCCTGTTTCAATAAATTCCATGCGATATACCACATCACGCATCCCACAAACAGGTTAATAATGCGTTGAGAACGCGGCTGATTAAGGATTGGAGAAAACCACGCGGCGAGTATCGCCAATGCGAAAAACCAACTAATAGAGGCAGTCACTGCACCGATGGTAAACCACGGCCTTAACTCTGCTGATAATCCTCCCCCAATGCTACCTAATACAATAAAGGTATCCAGATAAACATGGGGATTCAGCCAGGTTACTGCAAATAATGTCACAATAATCCGCCAACGGCTTTGAGCAACCACATCTTTACTGGAAAGTGTAAAATTTGCAGATAATGCGACCCGAAAAGCCCCCCATCCATACCACAACAGGAATGCAACGCCTCCCCATGTCACCGCCTGTAACAGAAACGTAGATTGCCCAAGCAGGGCACTTCCTCCAAAAATCCCCGCCATAATCAGAATAATGTCACTGATGGCACATAATGCGGCACTCATCAGATGAAATTGTTTTTTACTGCCCTGCTGCATCACAAAAACATTTTGCGGCCCAAGTGGAATGATCATTGCGGCACTGAGAAAAAAGCCCTGAATTAACGTTGAAAACATGCAAAAATTCCTAATAATTATTCAATAAAATAAGGTCTATCTGCATATTAGGCAAATACATTCATTAGTAAAAATTAATTATACTTATTCATCATTAATAAAATTAATAAAGAGTAAGCAATTAAGTAGCCCAACTGATTTTTGTCTTCTGTATATAACGGCGGTTGAGGTCATACTTCCGATGGGATGCGCTGGCGAAAGCAGCGAAGTGGCTTCACCGATAAAAATTTAAACGCAGTTTTAAGCAAACTCTGACTTGGTGTGAGTATATCTATTTCTCACACCAAGTATTTTTCACATTAATTATTTATTACATCAAAAGGTTGGATTAATTATCTGTGTTCTTCTGCAAAGCAATTTGCTGCTGATGAAGGTAAACATCCATTTGTGGGAAAGGAATGCCAATCTTGTGTTTATCTAAAGCCCGCTTGAAATTTTCCATCAGATCCCAATAAACACTCCAGGCATCACCATTGGTTGTCCATACACGTACAATAAAATTAAGTGATGAAGGTGCCATTTCATGCAATCGAATAGTTACACCTTTGTCATGCTGAATACGGTTATCGGCTTTAATAACATCACCCAATACTTTCTTAACCTCATCAATATCTGCGTCATATGCCACACCGACCATAATCTGAGTTCGACGATTCGGTTCACGACTGGTATTGATTATATTATTTGTAATAATCTTTCCATTGGGGATAACAATGATACGATCATCTGCCGTACGCAATGTTGTAGAAAAAATCTGTACCTGTACAACAGTCCCTTCCACTGATCCAATGATGACATACTCACCAACACGAAGCGGACGGAAAACAACCAGCAACACACCTGCGGCAAAATTTGATAATGAACCCTGTAATGCCAGACCAACAGCCAAACCGGCAGCACCAATAACCGCAATGACAGATGCAGTCTGGATCCCTAACCTACCGAGGACGGCAATGATAGTAAATGCGATAATGGCATAACGAATTATGGCGGATAAAAAATCAGAAATAGTCGTATCGACACCACGTAACGACATAACGCGTTTCACTGCCTTGCATGCCAACTTGGCAATAGACAGACCGACTACCAGAATTAAAATGGCAAATACGATATTCATTGCATACTGGATCAGTATTTCTTGATTATTGACCAGCCAATGTGTTGCTTTATCTATCTCACCGGACAGATTGATCTCTTCCATAAAAGCCTACCTTTTTTTGTTGGAACCTATCTACATGAACACGAAAGCGATGGAATAGAAATTATGGCAGAAAGCCGCCATGGATTGAACATAACCACTTACCCTTTATTTTTTTGCAAAACAAAGTCTCTATAATTTGCCAGCATATCGATAAAATCATCTGTACCACAAAATGCCAGACTTTCGTTATCGTAGTAACTCATTCCCTCTTCCATCTCCTCAGTATCAAACTGGAGTTGATTGGCTCTTATCATGATTTCTTCTTCATTCATTAACAGCGTGTATTCATGACCGTTCAATTGCCACTGGCGTTCACTACCTTTTATTTCTATCAGCGCTGAGGTTACTTTATCCAATATGCTCAAATCTTCTTTCACCTCCTCATTAAGCCAATGACCAATAGCTTCATGATCCATTGAAAAACGCGTTGTAACCTGACCAGTGACATCCTGCATAAATTCATATTCCATCACATACCTCCACAATTTACTTATCTCATTCACATCCGGATTTTAAACATTTCCGGTGCTTCCACCTCAGAGCCAGCCCACAAACTGACACAAAATCTGCCGCAAAAATCAGGCACAAAAAAGGGAGGCATCCGCCTCCCTTATTCACTCAGCAATATACTTTTTTACACGGCAGTTTGGAAGATAACATCATCCGCTTTTTCAGTATACTCGTTCAATTGATCAAAATTGAGGTAGCGGTATGTATCTGCAGCAGTCTCATCGACTTTCTCCATGAATTGCAGATACTCTTCCGGTGTTGGTAGACGACCCAGTAATGAAGCCACAGCAGCCAGTTCCGCAGATGCAAGATAAACATTAGCTCCTGCTCCTAAACGGTTCGGGAAGTTACGTGTGGAAGTAGAAACCACCGTAGCGCCATCAGCAACCCGAGCCTGATTACCCATACACAATGAACAACCCGGAATTTCAATACGCGCCCCACTCTTACCAAAGACACTGTAATAGCCTTCTTCGGTCAGCTGAGCGGCATCCATTTTAGTTGGCGGCGCAACCCACAAACGAGTTGGTAACTGACCTTTATGCTGATCAAGTAACTTACCCGCAGCACGGAAGTGACCAATGTTTGTCATGCAGGAGCCGATAAACACTTCATCAATTTTGCTGTTGGCAACATCAGATAACAGACGGGCATCATCCGGATCATTGGGTGCGCATAAAATAGGCTCTTTGATCTCAGCCAGATCAATCTCAATCACTGCGGCATATTCTGCATCGGCATCCGCCTCCAGTAACTGAGGATCTTGCAGCCAATTTTCCATACCAATAATACGGCGCTCCAACGTCCGGCGATCACCGTAACCTTCTGCAATCATCCATTTCAACAAAACAATATTGGATTGCAGGTATTCAATAATCGGTGATTTGTCCAGTTTTATCGTACAGCCCGCCGCAGAACGTTCGGCAGATGCATCTGCCAGTTCAAATGCCTGCTCAACTTTGAGTTCTGGCAAACCTTCAATTTCCAGAATACGACCGGAGAAAATATTTTTCTTACCTTTTTTCTCTACGGTTAATAAACCTTGCTGGATCGCATAGTAAGGAATGGCATGAACCAGATCACGCAACGTTATACCCGGTTGCATTTTCCCTTTAAAACGTACTAATACAGATTCAGGCATGTCCAACGGCATAACTCCCGTTGCCGCTGCAAATGCGACCAAGCCAGAACCCGCCGGGAAAGAAATACCAATAGGGAAACGAGTGTGGGAATCACCGCCTGTACCAACGGTATCCGGCAATAACATACGGTTCAGCCATGAGTGGATGATACCATCACCCGGGCGCAGAGATACGCCACCACGGTTCATGATGAAGTCAGGTAATGTATGATGGGTCGTCACATCAACAGGTTTTGGATAAGCTGCAGTATGGCAGAATGACTGCATGACCAGATCCGCAGAGAATCCCAGACAGGCCAAATCTTTCAATTCATCTCGGGTCATTGGCCCGGTTGTATCCTGCGAACCAACAGAGGTCATCTTCGGTTCACAATATTCTCCCGGACGGATCCCGGTAGTACCACAGGCACGGCCAACCATTTTCTGTGCCAGTGTGAAACCTCGATTACTTTTCTCAACAGTTTTTGCCTGACGGAAAACATCACTATATGGCAACCCTAAAGATTCACGGGCTTTGGTTGTCAGGCCACGACCAATAATTAATGGAATTCGGCCTCCGGCACGTACTTCGTCAATCAGTACATCCGTTTTCAGTTCAAAAGTTGACAGTACTTCATTGGTATCATGAAGACGGATCTCACCTTTATATGGGTAGATATCAATCACATCCCCCATATTTAGTTTTGATACATCAACCTCAACCGGCAATGCACCAGCATCTTCCATTGTGTTGAAGAAGATAGGAGCAATTTTTCCACCCAATACAACACCGCCGCCACGTTTATTCGGCACAAACGGGATATCTTCCCCCATAAACCACAAAACAGAGTTTGTGGCAGATTTACGGGAAGAGCCGGTACCCACAACATCCCCTACATAGGCCAGAGGATGCCCTTTTTCATTGAGTGCTTCAATTTGCTGGATTGGGCCAACAACACCAGCCTGATCAGGCACGATACCTTCACGGGCATTTTTCAGCATTGCTAACGCATGTAATGGAATATCGGGGCGTGACCACGCATCTGGTGCCGGGGAAAGGTCATCTGTATTAGTTTCACCAGTGACCTTGAAGACTGTAACAGTAATTTTTTTAGCCAGTGCCGGACGTTGCAGGAACCATTCTGCATCCGCCCATGACTGGATAATTCGTTTGGCATGTGGATTACCCGCTTTCGCTTTTTCTTCCACATCATAGAAACTGTCGAACATCAGTAACGTGTGAGACAACGCCTTAGCAGCAATAGGTGCCAGTTTTTCATCATCGAGAGCGTCAATCAGTGCATGGATATTGTACCCACCCTGCATGGTTCCCAGTAATTCAATCGCTTTTTCCGGTGTAATAAGTGGTGAAGTTGTTTCACTCTTCGAGATTGCAGCAAGAAAACCGGCTTTCACATAAGCGGCTTCATCAACACCGGGGGGAACACGGTTCGTCAACAGATCTAGCAGGAAATCTTCTTCACCTTGAGGTGGATTCTTCAGTAATTCGACCAGCGCGGCTGCTTGAGCTGCGTCTAACGGCTTAGGGACGATGCCTTGCTCTGCACGTTCGGCTACGTGCCTACGGTATTCTTCTAGCACGACTAACTCCTCACTCTCATTGTCTTTTATATGCCCGGCTGTCTGCACCCGGTAACGATCACCATTAAATAACCATCAGGGATACCAGGCCAGAGGATTTGCTCACATAACATCAAAATTATGCCTAGCTTCGGGCAATTAGCATACCAAAATTTGAATGGCATGTTAATTCATTCACATAAAATCAACATATAACCATGATAAAATTCTGTACAAATATTAAGATAAAGGGTATTAAAGCATCAAATGCTATTTGTTGCTATTTCCACCTGAAAATACCTTAGTATCGTTTGAACTCTTACGGGACAGTTCCCCCATAGGCCAATATTGATATACACAATGGATTTCAAAATGCGTCGCGGCGGCAAGGCAAGAGAGTGCGTTTCTGGGAGCATAGATAACTATGACTAGAATGAACGAGCGCAGCCAACAAAGAGGCAACGTGTATATCATATAATGGGAGATCGTTATGTTTAATAAAGAAAAACTTGAGACCACAAGAATGAAAGAAGTTTTTTACCCTGAATATCAAGCTCTAATTACCGAAGTTAATCTATCTAGTATGGTTTTTGCTCTTAATCAAATTAGGCAAGCAGAATCCAGTTGGGGATACGAATTTGCGAAGGAGGCAATATTTAGAATTGGACATCACAGAACATTTACAAAGACATATAATTCCATGACAAGAGTTTTCAACTCCACAAATGTCACTGGGGGCTTAGATAACTATCACCATTTTATTTGTTCGGTTATTTGTTCGGATGGGCAAAAATCGGATGGGCAAAAATCGGATGGGCAAAAATATGTTGGAATTATCATATTGAGATTTGCCCCACGTAATACGACTGATAATGCTCCTCAGATAGCATATATATTAACCTATCCTAATGGGTATGGTTATGGCAGCTTACTTGTCCAACATGCGGTCAATATATCTCTTGATGCGGGTTACGATGGTAAATTAGACGTTAATTCAGAACCTGATGCGGAAATGTTTTACCAAAAATTAGGCTTTGAAAAACCTAAGCCCATCTTGGGGCTGATAAACATGCAGTTAACTCCAGCTGATAGTGACAAGTGGCGTAAAACTGACGATGGCTTTCAGCCCTCAAAATCCCGTCACCCATTAAATTCAAACTGGAGATGCAACATACTGTAAATTTAAAATACATTATTTCTTTTTCTTTGCCTTAGGGTTTGGCAAGTCAGTATATAAATCAATTATATTTAATTAACTAAAATCGGAAACATTATGAAAATAAGAACATTATTTAATAATACATTATCGAGATTTAACTTAATTGAATCATCTAAAGAAAAATATCTGAGAAGGTTTAAAACGGTTATTAAGAAGGTAAGTAAACAAGAAATGTTTACTGCACTTGGATATATGAAAGCAAATACTTTTGATTGGTATCAAGAATACAACTCCACCGAATACCCAGAACAACATTCTCAGAGACAGCATTCTTTCATGTCTGTATATAAAGAAATAGAAAAAATATATCAAGACACCTCTAAGGAAAACTTGACCAGGCATCATCTTTATTTTGTTTGTTCAGTGCAAAATATTCCGATTGGCATTATGATTTTTTCTCCGGCTTCTGTTGATCAAGGTGCAGATACAATAGGATACCTGCTTACGCATCCCGGTAATCATGGGTGTGGAAGTCTACTGGTTGAAAAAGCCGTCGAATTATCATCCGAGGGAGAAATATGGGTGAAAGCTAAACCTTATTCTATTCCTTTTTACAAAAATTTGGGGTTTGAACAATATGGTTTTAATGATTTTGAATTAACATCAATGAGATTAGTTTTTTCTGACAGCGAAAAATGGGTATATATAAATAATAAATTTCGCTTGAAAAAATATATTTAATATTATTCCATAATAATTAATCACCTCTCCTATTAAACATGGATGAATATTTTCACTCTAGCTATTAGAGCGTTAAAAAAATCAAGTTTTATTTAACTTCCGCTCATCATTAAATAATTAATGAATTTAATTAAAAATTCACGAAAAAATAAATAATAAGCGGCTTCCATTATAGAAACCGCTTACAATCACTGCAAAAACAATGCAAAATCTAATGCATTATTTCTTTTTCTTTGCCTTAGGGTTTGGCAAGTCAGTGATGCTGCCTTCGTACATTTCAGCAGCCATACCGATTGATTCGTACAGAGTCGGGTGAGCGTGAACAGTCAGAGCGATATCTTCTGCATCACAACCCATCTCGATAGCCAGACCGATTTCACCCAGCAGTTCGCCACCGTTAGTACCAACAATAGCACCACCGATAATACGGTTGCTTTCTTTATCGAAAATCAGTTTAGTCATACCATCTGAACAATCAGATGCGATTGCACGACCAGAAGCAGCCCATGGGAAAGTTGCAGTTTCGTAACTGATGCCTTTCTCTTTCGCTTCTTTCTCAGTCAGACCAACCCATGCAACTTCTGGCTCAGTGTAAGCAATGGATGGGATCACTTTTGGATCGAAGTAATGTTTCTTACCGGAGATAACTTCGGCAGCAACATGGCCTTCATGAACGCCTTTGTGTGCCAGCATTGGCTGACCAACGATATCACCGATAGCGAAGATATGAGGTACGTTAGTACGCATTTGCTTATCAACATTGATAAAGCCACGCTCATCAACAGCAACACCTGCTTGACCCGCATCGATCAGTTTACCGTTTGGTACACGGCCGATAGCAACCAGAACCGCGTCATAGCGCTGAGGTTCTGCCGGTGCTTTTTTACCTTCCATTGTCACGTAGATACCATCTTCTTTGGCTTCTACAGCAGTCACTTTGGTTTCCAGCATCAGATTGAATTTCTTGCTGACACGCTTAGTGAATACTTTAACAACGTCTTTGTCCGCAGCAGGGATAACCTGATCGAACATTTCAACCACGTCAATCTGAGAACCCAGAGCGTGATAAACAGTGCCCATTTCCAGACCGATGATACCGCCGCCCATAACCAGCATGCGTCCCGGAACTGTTTTCAGCTCCAGTGCATCAGTAGAATCCCATACGCGAGGGTCATCATGCGGAATGAATGGCAGCTGAATTGGGCGTGAACCCGCTGCAATAATGGCATTATCAAAATTAATCGTTGTTGCGCCATTTTCGCCTTCAACTACCAGAGTGTTAGCACCTGTGAATTTACCAACACCGTTAACAACGTTAACTTTACGGCCCTTAGCCATACCGCCCAGACCACCTGTCAACTGGGAAATAACTTTTTCTTTCCAGAGACGGATTTTATCGATATCAGTTTGTGGCTCACCAAACACGATACCGTGTTGTGCCAGCGCTTTTGCTTCTTCAATGACTTTAGCAACGTGAAGCAATGCTTTAGATGGGATACAACCAACGTTAAGGCAAACACCACCCAGAGTAGAGTAGCGCTCAACCAGAACGGTATCCAAACCTAAGTCTGCACAACGAAAAGCAGCAGAATACCCTGCTGGGCCTGCTCCAAGCACCACTACCTGGGCTTTAATTTCAGTACTCATCATGACCTCTTAATTGTTTGTCCGGCGGGTCAGACGAAAAAAAACCATATTCCACCGGGACGTACACACCGCGAGCAGTTTACAGAATTGTAAATAACCTGAAAAGCGCGTTAACGTGACGGAAATCTCAACCTGCCAGATACAAGTATAAAATTTCCATCACTGTCGTAATTATTAGGCCGGCTATTCACCGGCCTTTGCATTACATCACCAGACGGCGAATATCGCTCATCAACTGATTAATATAAGTGATGAAACGAGCACCATCAGCTCCATCGATCACTCGGTGGTCGAAAGACAGAGACATAGGCAGGATCAGACGAGGAACGAATTCCTTGCCATTCCAGACCGGCTTCATGGAAGAACGGGACAGGCCCATAATCGCAACTTCTGGCGCGTTCACGATTGGTGCAAAGCCGGTTGTACCGATACCACCCAGGCTGGAAATGGTGAAGCAGCCGCCCTGCATGTCGGAAGCAGTCAGTTTACCAGCACGAGCTTTCTTAGATACTTCCGCCAGTTCTCTTGACAGTTCCATGATGCCTTTTTTGTTAACATCTTTGAATACAGGAACAACCAGACCGTTAGGCGTATCAACCGCAATACCGATGTTGACGTATTTTTTCAGGATCAGCTTTTGGCCATCTTCAGAGATAGAGCTGTTAAAGCGAGGCATTGCTTCCAGTGCTTTCGCAGCCGCTTTCATTACGAATACCAGCGGAGTGATTTTCACGCCCAGCTGTTTCTTCTCTGCTTCTTTGTTCTGCTGTTTACGGAATTCTTCAACTTCAGTGATATCCGCTTCATCGAACAGGTTAACATGAGGGATCATTACCCAGTTACGGCTCAGGTTTGCACCGGAGATTTTCTGGATACGGCTCATTTCAACTTCTTCGATTTCACCAAACTTGCTGAAATCAACTTTCGGCCAAGGCAGCATACCAGGTAAGCCGCCACCCGCAGCCGCTGGTGCCGCTTCAGCGCGTTTGATCGCATCTTTAACGTAAGCCTGAACGTCTTCGCGCAGGATACGGCCTTTACGACCAGTACCTTTAACTTTAGCCAGGTTTACACCGAATTCACGAGCCAGACGGCGGATAACCGGAGTTGCATGAACGTAAGCGTCATTTTCTGCAAACTCATTTTTGCCTTCTGCTGGCTTAGCCGCAGCCGGAGCTGGTGCTGCTTTCGCTGGTGCAGCCGCAGGAGCCGGAGCCGCTACAGGTGCAGCCACAGGCGCTGCGCCTGCAACTTCAAATACCATGATCAGAGAGCCGGTTTTCACTTTATCGCCAACCGCGATTTTAATCTCTTTCACAGTACCTGCAAATGGCGCAGGGACTTCCATGGAAGCCTTGTCACCTTCAACAGTGATCAGTGACTGCTCTTCCGCAATGGTGTCACCCACTTTAACCATGATTTCGGTAACTTCAACTTCATCACCACCGATATCCGGTACATTAACTTCTTTTGCCGCAGATGCTGCGGGCGCTGCTGCCGGAGCAGGAGCTGCTGCCGGAGCTGGCGCTGAACCAGAACCTGCAACTTCAAATACCATGATCAGAGAGCCGGTTTTCACTTTATCGCCAACCGCGATTTTGATCTCTTTCACAGTACCTGAGAATGGCGCAGGGACTTCCATGGAAGCCTTGTCACCTTCAACAGTCAGCAGAGATTGCTCTTCAGTGATGGTATCACCGACTTTTACCATGATTTCGGTAACTTCAACTTCATCACCACCAATATCCGGTACAGCAACTTCTTTGCTTTCAGCTGCAACAGGTGCTGCTACTGGAGCTGCTTCCTGCTGTGCCGGTGCAGCTTCTGCTGCACCTGTTGCGGATTCAAAGATCATAATCAGTTTGCCGGTTTCAACTTTGTCACCAACTGTAACTTTGATCTCTTTAACCACACCCGCCTGTGGAGAAGGAACTTCCATAGAAGCCTTATCACCTTCAACAGTGATCAGTGACTGTTCTACTTCTACTGTGTCACCAACTTTCACCAGAATCTCGGTAACTTCAACTTCATCTGCACCAATATCAGGCACGTTAATTTCGATAGACATTAATCTTTACCTCTTATGCCAGACGTGGGTTAACTTTTTCTGGGTTGATGCTGTATTTCTTGATGGCTTCTTCAACCACTTTCACATCAACTTCGCCACGTTTGGCCAATTCACCCAGAGCAGCAACAACCACGTAAGAAGCATCAACTTCAAAGTGGTGGCGCAGGTTTTCACGGCTGTCAGAACGACCGAAGCCGTCAGTACCCAGTACGCGGAATTCGCTTGCTGGTACAAAGTTACGAACCTGCTCAGCAAACAGCTTCATGTAATCGGTAGAAGCAACTGCTGGTGCTTCATTCATGATCTGAGCGATATAAGGAACGCGTGGTTCTTCTGATGGGTGCAGCATGTTCCAACGCTCACAATCCTGACCATCACGAGCCAGTTCAGTGAAGGAAGTTACGCTGTAAACGTCAGAAGCAACACCGTACTCGTCAGACAGGATCTTAGCTGCTTCACGAACGTGACGCAGGATAGAACCGGAGCCCAGCAACTGAACTTTACCTTTCGCGCCTTCCATGCTTTCCAGTTTATAGATACCTTTACGGATACCTTCTTCAGCACCTTCCGGCATTGCTGGCATGTGGTAGTTTTCGTTCAGAGTGGTGATGTAGTAATAGATGTTCTCTTGTTTCTCACCATACATACGCTCCAGACCGTCATGCATGATAACAGCCACTTCATAAGCGAACGCTGGATCATAAGAGATACAGTTAGGAATAGTCAGAGACTGAATATGGCTGTGACCATCTTCGTGTTGCAGACCTTCACCGTTCAGAGTCGTACGACCGGAAGTACCACCAACCAGGAAGCCGCGAGCCTGCTGATCGCCAGCAGCCCAGCACAGATCACCGATACGCTGGAATCCGAACATGGAGTAGTAGATGTAGAATGGGATCATCGGCAGGTTATTGGTGCTGTAAGAAGTTGCAGCCGCCAGCCAAGATGATGCAGCACCCAGTTCGTTGATACCTTCCTGCAGGATCTGACCTTTAGCGTCTTCTTTATAGTATGCAACCTGCTCACGGTCCTGCGGAGTATACTGCTGACCATTCGGGCTGTAGATACCGATCTGACGGAACAGACCTTCCATACCGAAAGTACGTGCTTCGTCAGCAATGATTGGAACCAGACGATCTTTGATAGACTTGTTCTTCAGCATTACGTTCAGGGCACGAACGAAAGCGATAGTGGTAGAAATTTCTTTGGATTGCTCTTCCAGCAGAGAATTGAACTCTTCCAGTGCTGGGATTTCCAGTTTGTCGTCGAAGTTAACACGACGGCTTGGCAGGTAACCACCCAGTGCATTACGACGCTCATGCAGATATTTAGCTTCTTCTGAGTCTTTGTCGAAAGTCACGTATTGCAGGTTTTCAACTTGCTCATCAGATGCAGGCACGTTGAAACGATCACGGAACTGGCGAACGCCTTCCATGTTCATTTTCTTAACCTGGTGAGCAATGTTTTTACCTTCAGCGGTATCACCCATGCCGTAACCTTTAACGGTCTGAGCCAGGATTACAGTTGGTTGGCCTTTAGTTTCCTGCGCTTTATTCAGTGCAGCGTAAACTTTCTTAGGATCATGACCACCACGGTTCAGAGCCCAAATCTCGTCATCAGTCATATCTTTGACCAATTCCGCAGTTTCTGGGTAACGACCGAAGAAGTGTTTACGGACATAAGCACCATCTTTAGACTTGAATGTCTGATAGTCGCCGTCCAGAGTTTCGTTCATCAGCTGAACCAGTTTACCGCTGGTATCTTTACGCAGCAGTGCATCCCAACGCTCACCCCACAGGACTTTCAGTACCTGCCAGCCAGCGCCTGCGAAGATGCCTTCCAGTTCGTTAACAATTTTACCGTTACCGGTTACCGGGCCATCCAGACGCTGTAAGTTACAGTTGATGATAAATACCAGGTTATCCAATTTTTCACGGGTTGCGATAGTGATCGCACCTTTGGATTCTGGCTCATCCATCTCACCGTCGCCCAGGAAAGCATAAACGGTTTGTTTAGAAGTATCTTTCAGACCACGGTTTTCCAGATACTTCAGGAATTTAGCCTGATAAATTGCAGAGATTGGGCCCAGACCCATTGAAACAGTCGGGAACTGCCAGAAGTCAGGCATCAGTTTAGGGTGCGGATAAGAAGACAGACCGTTACCACCGATTTCCTGACGGAAGTTGTTCATCTGCTCTTCAGTCAGACGACCTTCAAGGAATGCACGAGCATAAACGCCCGGAGAAATGTGGCCCTGGAAGTAAACCAAATCGCCGCCATCATTGTCATTACGAGCGCGGAAGAAATGGTTAAAACAAACTTCATAAACAGTAGCGGAAGACTGGAATGAAGCCATGTGACCGCCCAGCTCCAAATCTTTCTTGGATGCACGCAGAACAGTCATGATGGCATTCCAGCGAATTGCAGAACGAATGCGGCGCTCCAAATCCAGATTACCAGGGTAAGCCGGCTCATCCTCAACCGGAATAGTGTTGATGTAATCACGGCTTGCAGTACCAGCTGCTACACTAACGCCACCTTTACGTGCTTCGTTCAAAACCTGATCGATCAGGAATTGAGCGCGTTCAACACCTTCTTCACGGATGACCGATTCGATCGCCTGTAACCAGTCGCGAGTTTCGATCGGATCCACGTCATTTTTCAAAATATCTGACATGGTGTGTTCCTTATCTGTTATCTATTTCTAATGGTTGTTTTGGAGCCTATCTTCTGGTCATACCTTTTGACATTCAGTCAGTCATGACCGGAAGATAGGCCCTGCTATATGTTGCCGCTAAAACTCTTCAAAAAGAGCATAACGACTGTACAGACGCAGCAGCCAGGATCTGCACAGTCAATTTAGGACCTACCCCATTTGGGAGTTGTTTTAATCCATGACGCCCCGGAGGATAGGCTCTTATTCCTGATGTTGTTGGAGCCTTCTCAGTGAGCGTTCACGACGGGTATGCTCACGAGTCAGATCCAATAAAACTTCTTCAATGAAAGACAAATGACGATGTGAAGCTTCACGGGCTTTTTCCGGTTCTTTCGCCATTATTGCGTGAAAAATCGCTGCCCTATGGTCACTCACTGCCGCAAGCATTTCTTTACGGGTATAAATGAACTCGAAATTGCGCCGGATATTCTGTTCCAGCATCGGGATCATACAACGCAGTAAATGCAGCAAAACCACATTATGTGCTGCTTCTGTGACAATAAGTTGATATTGCAGAACTGCATCAGATTCCGCACCAATATCCCCGCTTTGCTGTGCTTCCTGAATCGCGAGATGGCTTTCCTTAATGCGTTTAAAATCTTCATCTGTTCCTCTGAGCGCCGCATAATAAGCTGCAATACCTTCCAGCGCATGACGGGCTTCGAGGAGATCAAATTGTGATTCCTGATTCTCTGCAATAAGTTGGGCGAGCGGGTCACTGAAACTTTGCCAGAGATTATTCTGTACAAAAGTTCCTCCACCCTGACGACGGAAAAGAAACCCTTTGGCTTCTAGTTTTTGAATGGCTTCGCGCAATGAAGGACGTGATACCTCGAACTGCTTCGCCAGCTCACGCTCAGGCGGCAGCTTTTCCCCGGGGCGCAACGAGCCTTCGAGAATGAGGTTTTCCAGACGCTGCTCAATCACATCTGATAATTTTGGTTGGCGAATTTTGCTATAAGCCATATCTGCTGTAAGCCATTCAGTAAGTAAGTGTTACTTTGAACTATTTATGGTTGAACTATACCCCTATACCCTGTTTAACAGAGTATTCAGACTAACCTTCAGTTTATCGACCTCATTCAATTAACCTCGTTTAGCTGGGATTTAGTCAATTGGTATTACCAATTTAGAATACAGGCCATAAAGTAACAAAGTATTCACTAGCTGTCTATAAAGACCTTGGGCTAAATCATAAAAACCTGCAAATTTTAACAAATTATTTTAATTTTTATCAGAAAATTATAACCAAATGGGATTTTTAGTCAGTAAAACAGGTTAGAGTGGTAAAGATACAGATTAAATTCATTAGCCATTGTTATAATTCATTTAATATATTGAATCTTTTGTTTATTTATTATTTAAATTTATACATTACTATTTAACTTACACATATAGTGAACAAATTAAGGGTTATAGCACTTGTTACTGATTATGACAGCACCATAGTTATGTTATTAACAAAACTAATTTAAAATAGGAAATCACAAACATAAATTAAGTATTTCACTGTGTAGCTAATCTACCGGATAGATTTCATACTGAATCGTTCTATTACAGTTACAGACAAGACAACAGTGGCAAACCAATGCAGTGGCAACAATAAGTAGCTAAAAACACATATAAAAAGTATTAAATACACCCTCCCCCGCCTCAGGAATAACAAAAATGTTATGGACATCTCTTAAGTGGTTAATTTAAAAGCCAACTCAGGGAATATTTAACGTTTCAGGATGAATATATACCCAATAGATTTTGAGTTGAGCTCCGTCGGAAAAAGAATAGTTTATCAGTAACATAGAGAATTATGTATATGTAACTGGAAAACCCAGCCAACGCAGAAACTACTCTAAAGATTAAGGGTATACTCAGGCTAATTTGATATATACCAACATATTTCAAGTTGTCTAACTGGGGTCAATGATGCCGATTGACAATATCACCAGCCAAAAGCTACAACCTGAAAAAATGAACGGTATAAAAATCTTTTTAAAGTAATTCCCGCCAGATGTCATATATAGACATAGGCGGGAATTTTTTATGCTAACGCTCCATAAATCGTCAACAGTGCGACAATAATCACAATCGTGAATGTTGCCTTTTTCGCAATTTTTACCGCAGCAAGGGGACTATTCAAAAGATCTAAATGAGGTTCCTTGCTCAATGCAAATTGAGCCAATTGGCTGACCACTTTATATTGTGATGTCCGCAAATCACTGAGTGATGCGATCCAGGCCGGTAACGCTTTTTCCCCATGCCCTAGCAAAGCATAAGCAATACCTGCCAAACGTGCTGGTATCCAATCCAAACAGTTTAATAGCGCATCAACCCCAGATTGAGCACGTTGCACAGAAGTTCTGCATTGCGCCAACCATCGCTGATAAGCCCTCAGAAAACAGTATCCCATTAAAATTGCCGGGCCAAACTCACCCATAACAACTAACCAGAAAATCGGGGCAAGATAATAGCGGAAGTTTATCCAGATCAATGCGTTCTGTATTTCACGCAAGCGGTCATCTTTTGTCATCTCAGGCGGAGTCTGTTGCCCTACGAGTAAATTTGTAAGATGAATATTCTGTTGCTCTAAATCACCAATACGTACAGAGCGGAGATATTCACGATAACTATGACGTAAAGAGCCGGCACCAATACATAACAAACTAATCATGATGCATAACAGGATCGCAGGGATACCAAAAGCAACAACACTCAGTACATCAATAATTTTCCAAGTCAAAAAAGCGACCACAAATGCCATCACTAAACTGACCCACAGTGAATACACTTTTACTCTGGCAAAAAAAGGAGACAGATAATGTTCTAACTGCCAATGGTCTCCCATCTTAAAAATGCGTTCCCATGCCAGTATTAACAATAGAATAAAGAGAGTCATCCAACTCACTCCTTTAATAGCTGCCGATAATGTTCCCAGTAAAAATAAGGCCCTGGATCAGTTTTCCTGCCCGGAGCGATATCACTGTGACCTGTAATATTATTACGGATATCAGGATAATGGCTGATAAGCAATTCAGTCACTTCCGCCAGCTTAGTGTACTGAATTTCGGTAAATGGCTCGTAGTCTGTGCCTTCTAACTCAATGCCTATTGAAAAATCATTGCACGTTTCCCGATCACAGTAGCAAGAAACCCCTGCATGCCAGGCTCTTTTGTCGAAAGGTACATATTGCACAACTTCACCGTCACGACGAATCAAACAGTGTGCAGAAACCCTCAACCCTTTTATTTCCCCAAAGAAAGGGTCTTCATTCGGATCCAACGTTCCCATAAATAGCTGATCAATATACGGCCCGCCAAACTTACCGGGCGGTAAGCTAATGTTATGTATAACCAATAATGATGGTATTTCCCCGGATGGGCGCAGATCATAATGCGGTGAAATAACCTTTCTGGCATTAACAATCCACCCTTCATGTAACCTCATACCCTTGATTCCTCCATCTTTCAAAACCTATTGAGTATATACCCTATGAATTTCAAGATGCAGCCAAAGTGTAACAGGTTGGATTTTTCAATCGAGGAGTATTTTTGTTCATGTTTTCATTTGCGAGCAGGCTCGAAAACTTCCCAGTATAAAATGTAATTAATAATTATTTTCTTTGAATCACTTCCATAAATTTCATTTATCTTATTTTATTTTTTAAGAAAACATTCATGCTAACTGGCATCAGAAAGTCATACATAGCATGCTTCTATTTTAAAAAAATAACGAAGCCATGTAATCATCAAATAAAAAATCAAAATGAGGAAAAAATAATATGAATCAACAGGGATTTACATTAATGGAAGTCATGGTGGTAATGGCTATAGTGTCTATCCTCGGTGCGATTGGCATTCCTAGTTATCAGGGATATATCCAAAAGGCAGCACTGACTGATATGCTACAGGCTATTGTTCCTTATAAATCTGGTATTGATATTTGTCATTTTGAAACAGGAAATTACAAAGAGTGCAGTTCTGGGCAAAAATCAATTCCATCAGGGTTTAATAGCCATTACATCAATACAATTACAGTAAAAGAAGGAGAAGTAAATATCATTGGCCAGAAAAACCTCAGCGGCCTGAATATTACCTTAAAACCAGATCAAAATATCAAAACAGGTATGACTCACTGGCAAGTCATGTGCCATTCTGAAAATGAATCGCTAAAAATAAAATGCCAGGAAACATTCAAGTTTTAACCAATTGAAAATATTGCCATTTAAATTATAGCACTCCACTAAAAGTGGAAATTGCCTTATATGTAAAAACTAGCTTCTCATTTTAAAACCAAAGGAACATATTAAATGAAAAACATGGAGAGCATTTCAATGGAAAAAGAAATTAATGACCTATGCCAGAAACATCAGGCAATTATTATAAAAAGAAATAGTTATTCTATCACTATTGCCTGTAGCCAATCACCTAATGAAGAATTCATTACTGCATTACGTTTTATTTCTGGTGCAATAATTGATTTTAATATTTGGCCAAAAGCCAAAATAGAATCCATGTTGACACAAAAACACATACTACCTCCCTATGCAGAAAATTATTGCTCAGAAAGTAGCGAAACAGAAACCTATCGGATAGAAAATTTCACCACTCAAGATAACAATTATAATGAAAAACAATTGAATGAAAGCAATTCAGAAGATATTGACACTCCGGTTATTCAATTAATTAATCAAACAATATCTATCTCTATACAAAAAAGAGCATCAGATATTCACTTTGAACCTTTACGAAACAGCTATCAAATACGTATTAGGGTTGATGGTTCATTGCATTTTATGCCACCACCTCCTCCCCAAATGAATACAGGCATTCCTGCTCGTTTAAAAATTATGGCGAAACTCAATATTGCCGAAAAACGTCAGCCACAAGATGGGCAATTTGACTGGAATGATAATAAAAACCGTTATGCAATACGTATCTCAACATTACCCACCCTGTATGGAGAAAAAATTGTTCTACGTATTCTCAGCACCATACAACAACTATCATTGGAACAACTTGGCCTGTCTGAATCTCAGCTACAGCTTTTAATTCAGAAACTTCACGTACCACAGGGAATGATTGTCGTAACCGGCCCGACAGGAAGTGGGAAAACTGTCACGTTATACAGTTGCCTGAAATATCTAAATCAAACTCAGAAAAACATCTGTAGCGTTGAAGATCCAATAGAAATCCCCTTACAAGGCATTAATCAAACACAAATCAATAATAAAATAGGGCTAGACTTTGCTAAAGTTTTACGGGCATTACTCCGACAGGATCCCGATATCATCATGGTTGGTGAGATTCGTGATAATGAAACGGCTGAAATATCGATGAAGTCGGCTCAAACGGGCCACTTGGTTTTATCCACCCTACATACCAATTCGACGATAGATACCTTATCACGCCTCCAACATCTTGGGATTTCAGGTTATACAACCGCCTCATGTGTTAAATTAATTATTGCTCAGAGATTAGTCCGTAAGCTTTGCCCTCATTGCCGTCAACCTGCAAAAGAACCTGAGTTCATACATACTGAAGATAATGATAAAAAACAAAGTATAGAAGTAAAAAAATGGGTAGCAGTCGGCTGTGAGCACTGCTTCTCTGGCTATTATGGCAGGACAGCCATCTATGAATTTCTCGAAATAAAACCTGAAGTTCAACAGGCTTTATCAGCACACCCTTCTGACAAAACACCCTGCTTACCAACCCTGCAACAAAAAGCTACGCTTTTATCTGCTGGGTTAACATTAGTCGGGCAAGGTATAACAACTCTAGAAGAGATTTATCAGATTTTAGGCCAAGAATTATAATCAATAAATACCCATATAGAAGGCAAAGAATGAGAATAGAATTCATTTATCACTGGAAGGCCGTGAATAAAAAAGGAAATATTATAACAGGAGAAAAAATAGGTCAGAACAAACAAGTTGTTTTCAACCATCTGAGTCAACTTGACCTACAACCCTATGCCATTAAACGCCGACAGATGATTTATTACAGTGAAAAAGAAATGGCTTATCGGCTACATTTCACCCAACAACTAAATACATTGCTGACATCAGGTATCCCTCTGTTACAGGCTCTTAATATTCTCATACCAGAATGTAAAAATATTATCTGGAGATGCATATTAGCTGATATTACCCACAAAATTAGCCAGGGAGATTCATTCTCCACCGCTTTACAGAATTATCCACAACTATTTTCTCCTTTATTCTGCCAATTTATTGCAATAGGAGAACAAACAGGTCAACTTGAATCTTGTTGTCAATTACTTATTCATCGGCTAGAACAGCAGAATATATTGCATAAAAAATTCCAGAAAGCATATCGCTATCCATTGATAATTTCTCTTGTTACAATAATTATTATTTTATTAATGCTACTTTTTGTTCTCCCAGAATTCAAACAGGTTTATTCTGCATTTGATGCCTCACTACCTTTATTAACACAATGGATCTTATCTTCCTCTGACTTTATGATTGACCATGGCTTTTTTATTTTCATGACAACATTAATAATGGCAATCAGTTATTTATGGTTACGCTCCCGGTTTCCGACATTACACGAAAAAGAAAAAATATTTTTCACCCGATTACCGCTGTTCAAAAAACTCATAACATATCGGCATACCAGTCAGATATTTCATATTCTATTTATGACTCAAAAAGCAGGGTTAACTTTAACCATTGGTTTGGAATGTGCAATGACTGCAACCCACCATCCTTTATTTATAGCTGGAATCAAAAACCTTCATCGACAAATACAGCAAGGTGTACCAATGAGTCATGCACTGAAAAAAGAGTATTGTTTTCCCCCATTATGTAAACAGTTCGTCATAATTGGTGAAGAATCAGGTGAACTTGAGCTATTTTTAGGTAATCTAGCGATATGGTATCAAGAACAATTTATAAACTGTGCTGATAATTTAGCTAACTTACTTGAACCTGTATTAATGCTGCTCATGGCGGTCATTGTAGGCCTGTTACTACTCGCAATGTATTTGCCAATTTTTCAATTGGGTACTATTTTGACGTAACATATTATATACACTGAGTTTCTAGTTATTTTGCGGCAGCACTGATACAAACCGTCCAAGGGAGCGATAACTATGTAGCTGGGGTATTACTGTAAAAACAAGAATTATATATGTTTGTTTATAGCCCATATGCCTCCCTTGAGTTACAATTTATTTATATAGGCTATCAGAATATTTGAAGGATAGAATGACTTATATTGTTGCACTCACAGGTGGAATTGGTAGTGGTAAAACAACTATCTCTAATGTATTTTCATCCCTTGGTGTCCCGCTTGTTGATGCAGATATTATTGCCAGAGAAGTTGTAGCCCCTGGCTCTCCCGCATTACAGATAATCGCTGAACACTTTGGTTCGGATATCCTATTATCGGATGGTAGTTTAAACCGTTCTGGGCTACGCCAGAAAATTTTTGCGGCGCCAGAAGAAAAGCAATGGCTCAATTCACTTCTTCATCCACTAATACACGCAGAAACACAACGGCAACTGAACCAAATCAACGCCCCTTATGCTATTTGGGTCGTCCCTCTGTTAATAGAAAATAATTTAATGCATTTAGCTGACCGAATCTTAGTGGTTGATGTCTCCCCTGAAGTACAAATCAACCGGACAGTCACGCGGGATGGCGTCAGTCGAGAACAAGTTGAAAATATTCTGGCTGCACAGGCCAGCCGCAATGAACGTCTGGAAAAAGCAGATGATGTCATATTAAACGATCAAAAAGAGCAAGATCTCACTGTACGTATAGCTGAATTACATCAACAATATTTGAAACAAGCAGAATTAGTCAGACAGGAAAAACGCAATGAGTGATGCAACCTCTACTATTATTTTTGAACACCCGTTAAATGAAAAGATGCGTTCATGGTTGAGGATTGAATCTTCACTGCAACAACTGGAAAAACAGTCTCATCTGGATTCACAAGCAAACAGTTTGGCATTTTTTCGCACAATCGCCGAGTTAATTGAGATACTGGAACGTGGTGAAGTGCGTTCGGAGTTATTAAAGGAACTGGAACGCCAGCAAATAAAATTAAGACAATGGGTTAGTGCTCCTAATGTAGATACGACGATGGTGCATAGCCTGATAGATCAACTGAAAGAGCGGAGCCTTGCATTACACCATGCTCCCCGCCTTAGCCAGCAGATTAAAGAAGACCGAATCATCAGCATGGTTCGTCAACGGCTCAGTATTCCGGGCGGATGTTGTAGTTTTGATCTACCGACATTGTATCTGTGGCTTCATCTGCCACAGTCTGTCCGGGATGAAACTGTCAGTTCTTGGCTAAACAGTCTCCTACCACTAAAAAAGGCATTAGAAAGCATTCTGGAACTCATACGGCAGTCAACAGCGTTCTCTTCGCAGGTAAGTCATAACGGTTTTTTTCAGGGGAATGCGGGTGATGCCGATCTACTAAGGCTAAAACTAGATATTTCGGAAAACCAATTAATCTATCCGCAAGTTTCAGGCCACAAGACTCGCTTTGCTATCCGTTTTCTGCCAATGGACAGTGAAAATGGTACAGTGCCTGCACATTTGTCATTTGAATTGGCCTGCTGTTAACATACCCTCAAACCAAGCAGGAGAAAACAGCATGTCTGAAATATTGACTGTCGCATGTCCTACATGTGGTCAGGCCGTAATCTGGGGGGAAATTAGCCCGCACCGACCGTTTTGCAGTAAGCGTTGTCAATTAATCGACTTAGGTGAATGGGCTAATGAAGAGAAGAAAATACCAAGTCAGGGTGACAGCACAGAAAATGATGAGTGGAGTGAACTGACTGAGTAGTAAAATCACTTGATGGATTTTAAGACAGACCAATCAAGAGAAAATTTTAGAGAGGGCGAGATAGCATCGAATCAATTCGACGCTATCTTTGTTCCCGTTAGCTCGAAGATTTAGTCAATAAACCAACGATACTACGGTTTGCTGGCGGGAATTCATCAGCAACTAATTCAGTTTGCAGGAGCCAGCGGGAAGGCTGCCCTTCTTTTCCAAATGGCTCATCTTCCCATTGATCAACCATAAAAAAGTAAAGAGTGATATTCCTATCTGTAAATTCATGAGTGATAGTTTCCATCAACTCACAATGAGTTACCGTGATACCAACCTCTTCTTTCAACTCCCTTATTAAGGCTTGTTCTGGTGTTTCTCCCTGTTCAAGCTTTCCTCCCGGAAACTCCCAAAATCCGCCCATATGTGAATCGGCACGACGTTGGGTAATAAAAATTTCATCATTGCTGTTTTTAATAATGCCTGCCGCAATATGCAGATGTTTTTTTTCCATAACGTTTTCCATGATGGTCGTTCTTACAGGCCATAATAAACAGCCTTATGGGAAGATATAATCTCACGAGATCCGCATCAATTCACATTTCTTTTTATCTGCTCCTTCATGCATAAAAGAATATTATATATACTCAACTCATTCCTATTCATAAGAAGTCTATTTTCAAAGTGTATCGCTGCGGCAAGAAAACGTTCCTTAGGCGCTTAGATAATCTATGCTTGTAACTACGCTGACCTGATGAACACGCGGATAACAAAAGGCCATTTTAAGAACGACAAACTTACATTGACAAAACAATACGGCAAAAAGAAGGCAGCTAGAAAATGAATCGAAAAAACAACAAATAAGGTTTTATCCAAAAAAATAAAAAATAATTAAATCACATAATAAAGATTGAGGGAGAATCATTCATGCAATATGAAGGTCAACCATTAATCGAAGCAAGAAAAATAGCCCATCAATTTTCGGGTGAACTCAAACCACTATTTTCCGGTATTGATATTACTCTGCATACAGGGCAACACGCACTGGTAGGCCGTAATGGTATTGGTAAATCCTGGTTAGCATCAATACTGGCAAAACAAACTCCACCATCGGAAGGAAGTGTTAAACATTTTTGTGATGTGGGTTATCTGTCACAAGGTCTGTCTACTTTTACAGGTAGTTCAGCCAACATATTCGGACTCACTGAGATTATCAATGCCAATGAGCGTATTCTTGCTGGTATTGGTGAACCCGCAGATTTTGATGTCATGGAAGGAAACTGGGATTGGCAATTTCAGATCGAATCTTTACTGGCAGAAGGTGAATTGGCTCCAGAGATATTAAATCTCCCCTTTAATTTACTCAGCGGAGGAGAACAGACACGACTGAGGTTACTGTCTCTCAAAAAACAGGGAGCCGGTTTTATGATTCTGGATGAGCCGAGTAACCATCTTGATCGACAAGGACGCCTCTGGTTAGCCCAATGGCTGTCAACTTTCAACGGTGGTATTTTACTGGTTACACATGATACGAAGCTCTTACAGCACGTTTCCGTTGTTTATGAGCTTAGTGGGTTAGGATTATCACGTAGTATTGGTGGCTGGGAAACATGGCTGGACAGCAAAGAACAGTTAAGGCTAGGCATACAGCGCGATGTGGATCAGACCAGAAAAAACCTCAAACAAGCCATACGGGATAAACAAAAAGATCGAGAAAAATCGGACAAAAGGCAGAGCCAAGGGAAACAACGTAGGGAAAATGCTAATCAAGCTAAAATTTTGCTGGATCGCGCATTGGACCGTTCTGAATCCACGCTGTCACGGCTGGCAAAACAGAATGAAGAAAGGCTACAGCGCAGTTCTACCTTAGCCGCTGATGCCAGAGCAAAACTCGACATTATCGATCCTCTGTCAATTGCTGTTGCAACTCCACAGGCAGCAACGCCTCCATTGCTTTATCTACAGGATATTATTTTACCGTTTGGAACAGGTTCCCCTATCAGCTTGACTATCAATAGTGGTGATCGCCTTGCTATTACAGGCAAAAATGGCAGTGGAAAATCGACTTTACTGAAAGTTATGACTGGCTCACTGGCACCAAAACAAGGCACTTATCGCATCACCTCTTCACATCGCTTAATGGACCAGCATTTCTCATTCCTCGATAAAACCCAGTCAGCCTTGTATAACTTTCAATTACAGTCACCAGGCTGGACGGAAGATCGTTATCGTACTCGGCTGGCGCAACTGCGGATGCGAGGAGAAGAAGCACTAAAACCTGTCGGCTATCTAAGTGGAGGAGAACAACTGAAAGTTGCCCTTGCCTGCTTATTTTGTGGGCCTTCCGCACCGGCACTTCTATTGTTGGATGAACCGGATAATCATCTGGATATTGAATCCCGTGAGTTACTCCAGGAAGCGCTACATGATTACACTGGAGCTATGGTATTAATTTCTCATGATGATCAATTTATTGAGAGTATAGGCAATATGCAGGAACTCATACTGGGAGATTAACCGAATAATGTGATTTGATGAGTTGTTAATTTTATGAACTATTATAAATATGCTGAAATCATTTGCACCTAAAAATAATAAAAAACCCCGCCTCAAGTGGCGGGTAATGTATTAGTTCAGGTCTAATCTGAACTAATATACACAGAATAAAATTTAAAATACATTTTATTTCAACGCCTTAAGTAAGGCATTAATACTAATTTGAAAGTAAGTTTCATCTTGTAATCCCTTAGCTGTGATATAAGAGCCCTGCAAAGTAGAAATAATAAGTGTTGTAGCTTCTAATGGCGCTAATGTATTTGATATAGAACCATCAGAAATACATAGTCTAACAAGTTCCTCAATGCATTGTTTCATCCATTTAAAACCTCTTTTAACCTCCTCTGCTAGCTTAGCATCTTCCATTATACGGCGATCTCGAGCCATTTGCCCAATCAAACAACCACGAGTGATATTTCTTTTTTTATGAAGAAAATCAACTAACTTCTCATAAGCACTTTTTTCTGTGTTTAAAATAGTCTCAGTAGCATTAATAAGCTGATTTGTGTTGTATTTAATGGCATAAAAAGCAAGGTCTTCTTTACCTTGAAAATGATGGTATAAACTACCTTGACCAACACCTGAGCGGGTTAAAATATCTTTCGGGCTTGTATTAGCTAGCCCCTTTTCTAAAAGAAGCTCCCCCATTGCCTCAATTAATTTTTGCTTTGAATTTAATTCGTTAGACATTTTCCACCTTAACTTGATAAAACACGCTCTTTTCCAAAAAGCGTGTTTTAATTATGAAATGCAATTTAGGCCATTTGTATGACAGTATCTACTAAGCGGTTAGAAAATCCCCACTCATTGTCATACCAACAGACAATTTTCAACATCCTACCATCAATAACTTTGGTAAGTTTTGCATCAAAAATAGAGGATGCAGGATTATGAATGATATCCGAAGATACAATCTCATCCTCTGTATATTCAAGAATTCCTTTCAATACTGTACTATTAGTTGCTTCTTTAACAATTTTATTTACCATTTCTTCACTGACATCTCGTTCAAGCATGACAGTAAGATCAACCATTGAGCCAGTAATTACAGGTACACGAACTGAACCACCATCAAGTTTACCATTCAGTTCTGGAATCACGATGCCAATAGCTTTGGCCGCTCCTGTTGAAGTAGGTACAATATTCTGAGCTGCACAACGGGCTCTTCTCATATCTTTATGTGGCGCATCTTGTAAATTTTGATCTTGGGTATATGCATGAATTGTTGTCATAAAACCAGAAGCAATTCCAAAATTCTCACTCAAAACTTTTGCTATAGGCGCTAAACAATTTGTTGTACAAGATGCATTCGATACAATGTGATGTTGTTTCTTGTCATAGTATTGGTGATTTACACCTTGGACTATTGTCAAATCAACATTACTCGCAGGAGCTGATATCAATACCTTTCTTGCACCACTATTAAGGTGTGCTATAGCTTTATACCCGTCATTGAAAACACCCGTTGATTCAAGAACAACATCGATATTATGTTTTTCCCATGGCAAATTTTCTGGGTTACGTTCTTGGTAAACGATAATTTCTTTATTACCAATCACAAGTTTGTTTCTATCAACACTTATATCCTTCGGGAATACCCCCAAAGTTGTATCATATTTAAGCAAATGCGCTAATTGATCAATCGATCCCAAATCATTGACAGCAACAATATTGATATCTTGCGGATTTTCTTCTAATGCACGAACAAAATTGCGCCCAATTCTACCAAACCCATTAATAGCTACGTTAATCATAATCATTACCCTTTATTGTATCGCCTAAAAACATACTATTATGTATGTTATAAAATAAAAAGCATTATTCAAATATAGAGATAAAAAATGTTCAAATTGCGACACAATGACACACACATGTCACAAAATTAACAATTATGTGACCTTGATCATAAAATTATCTTATGCATTTCTATACCATGCATGGCACATACCTACTGGTATTTATGTTTAATAATTAGGGAAATGGTAAATGAATAAGGTATCGATATTAGATACAACTTTAAGGGATGGAGAACAGGCACCAGAAAATGCCATGAATCCAGAACAAAAATTAAAAATCGCACTAAAGCTTGAAGAGCTCGGTGTAGATCATATTGAAACAGGATTTCCTGCATCATCAAATTTCGACTATCAAGCAACAAAGTTAATCAGCAAAGAAATTACTCAATCAGGAATTGCAACTTTTTCTCGCACACTAATTAAAGATATCCAATTGGCCTTAGATGCAGCAGGAACAGAAAAAAAACATACAATTCAAATGGTTGCTACAGGAAGCGATCTACATCTAAAAAACAAACGCAATATCACGAGAGCTCAGTCCATTAATGAAGTAATCCAATCTGTTCAATTTGCAAAACAAAATAGTGACTGCCGAATTTCTGTTGGGATAGAAGATGCCAGCAGAGCCGATTTTCTGTTCATGGGTGAAATGGTTCAGGCTTCTGTCGATGCTGGCGCACAGCAGATCATCTTGGCCGATACAACAGGCCACTCCAATCCTCATGAGTTTAAGGAGATTATCAAATTCATAAAATCTCAGGCAGGACAAGGAATTAGTATTTCTACCCACTGTCATAACGATTTAGGCTTGGCACTCGCGAATACGTTAGCCGGTATTGAAGGTGGTGCGGATGAAGTTCAAGTGACTCTGGGTGGGATTGGTGAACGTGCAGGAAATGCATCTTTAGAAATGGTTGCATCTAATTTATATTTTAAAAGCCAGCAGTACAATGCATATACAAATATCGATTTAAGCAAAATGTATTCTACTTATAAAATACTCTGTGAAGTAATTTCCATGCCAATTCCTAGAAATCAACCAATATTCGGTACATATGCTTTTGGAACAGCAGCGGGTATTCACCAGCAAGGAATATTATCCAACCCAGATACATATGAATTTGTAAAACCAAACATCTTTAACCGGCAACGTGAATTTTTCGTTTCTCGTCATTCAGGAAAATCCATTATCAAATATCTTCTTCAACAACAAGGTATTACTAGTGATGTTGAGTTAGTCGAAGAATTATATGAAGTCTATATTAATAGTCGTTCTGAAAGTAATTGTTTAAGCATGAACGAATTACAACAACAAATTAATAAACATATTTTATTAACTACCCAAGTTGCATAAGGTGCCATATGACAAAAAAAGCCATTCTGGTATTAGATGTTATTAATGATTTAGTTCACTCAGAAGGCAGCGTGGGTAAGGATGGGTTTTATAAACAAGCTTATCAACGTGGATTAATCAAAAATATAGATCAATTACTTAACTTTGCAAGAAAAAAAGAAATAACAATCATATATGTTGTAGTCGGTTTTAATGAAAACTATAATGAATGGTCTCCAAAATCAAAACTTTTTAAGCATGTTAAAGAAAAAAAACAAATTGTCTTAGGTGAATGGTCAACTCAAATTCATGAGGATATTCTTCCACAAGGAAGGGAAATAATTATTCAAAAGAATAGAATAGATCCATTCTTTAACACTAACTTAGATCTCATATTACGTACAAATAATATTGAAGAAATTGTTTTAACAGGAGTTTCTTCCGAATTTGTTGTATTATCTACAGCATTATCAGCTCATGATAGAGATTACAATGTTGTAGTTCTAGAGGATTGTATATCATCATCAGATCTTCATAGTCATGAATGTGCCATACACATTATTAACAAAATTGCCGATGTAATGTGTTCAACTAATTTTAAAACAAAAGTTAATATTTAAAATGAAACCACTATATACATTTACTGAACAAGAAAAAAAACAAATAGAAAAAATAATAAAAACCAACCCTTACAACCCATACACTCAATATTCTGAATTTAAAGACTACATTGCATCTATTATAATAAATCATCCATTGCCAGAGAATCTAGTTAAGGTATGCAAAATAATTGTTGATGACCGGATTAAGAATGGCAATCATGTACACGTTATTAAAAATTGCCCTATAGATCTAAAACTACCTAACTTAGACTTAAATAACCCTGTACAACATAAATATGAATCAAAATTAACATATATTGGTGAAGGATTTTTAGAATTAATCTCTCAAATTCAGAAAACCCCTTTATTTTCTTATAAAAGCAGAAATAATGGTGACTATTTTACGGACCTAGTTTCATTCAACAAATTCAAAGGGAAAAAGACTGGATTTACCGATGGCGATTTAATTTATCATAGTGACCGTTCATATCATCCTGTCCGGGCAGACTATGTATCACTACTTGGTCTGCAAGTAACCGAATCAGAACTTATTTATACAACTTATATGGATGTCAAAGAGTTAAAAAAATACCTAAGTAAAGAGATTATTTCAATACTTGAGAAAGAGATATTTCAAACTGATGTTGATGATCGATCAAAAGAAAATAATAGTAGTTGGCAAAGTTCAGCTACCCATGCAATTTTCTTAAAAGGAAATTTGATTCGCTACCAGGATACTTTTACCCGGCCAATTGATCATAACAACATTGATGCGATCAAAGCTATTCTTGAATTAAAACATGCAATGAGTAAAAGTGAGAAATTACGCCATATGATAAAAAAAGGGGATTTACTCATCTTTGGAAACCAAAGTGGGATCCATAACCGTGAATGGATTGATGTAAAAAATCCAGAAGAAGGACGAAAGCGGTGGCTTTTAAAAACTTATAGCCTCGACAATGAAGAAAAAGTTCAACAGTATTCTAAGTGGGCTACAAAACAAGATCCTTACTGTATTACAGATAATTAATCGAAAATAAAATGGAAAATTTATTAAATTTTGATACGGTAAGAAATTCTTTACCAAAACTATTAGTCGGTTCTTTAAGTGAAAATTTACATTCAGAAAATTTAAAATTCGAATCAATTAATAAAAGTGGTAGAGCAAGTGCTGAAGTACATTGGCTTTTTAAACCAGAAGAAGCAAATGGCTCAGCTGCTGCAATTATTCATTATTATGCCGGCGGTAGTGCACCGCCTCATTTGCACACTGGATTTGAATTAATTTATATATTAGAAGGAGAAATGAAAACTTCTACTGGAATAGTTAAGAAGAATGATCTCGTATTACTTAAACCTGGCTCTATTCACGAATCAAGTAGTGAAATAGGTTGTGTTGCTTTAATTATCTGGCAAAAACCAGTAACCGTTATTAACGAATAAACTAATATCTAAATTTGTATCTGAAGATAATTTAATTAAAAATAACATTTTTTATTAATTATATTTTTTAATCTACTTTGGTAATAGTAATGAATAATAAAAGTAGTTATAGATGGTTTATCCTAATTGTTGGTGTGTTAGCGCAAGCAACATTTGCAATGGGTTTCGCAGGAATACCAGTAACAGGTATTTTGATGAGGGATGATTATCACTTTTCTCTCTTCAGTCTAGGAGTTGTTTTAGGTGCTATGGGGTTAGGAGTTGCTATCTCAGAAATATTTTGGGGGATGCTTACAGATAAACTTGGCGATAAAACAGTATTAATTCTTGGCTTATGGTTATCTGCAAGTGCTTTTACCTATATTTCATTCTTTTTGACACCAGAAAACAGTGAAACTGTTAATTATTTACACCTTAGTACTGCATTAATGGCTGCTGGTGCATTCGGTGGTAGCATTAACTCCTCTTCAGGACGTACCGTTATGTCTTGGTTTGATGATACTGAGCGAGGTTTCGCAATGAGTATACGCCAAACTGCAATCCCTATAGGCGGAGCAATTGGAACAGGGTTATTACCTTGGATAGCCTATTCTTATGGTTTTCAAATCACATTTATTATTTTGGCTATTACTGGGCTTTCTGTAGGTATTTTTGTCTTAATTTTCGTTAATTCTAAACATGCTGAAATAAAAAATACTCATCCTACAAATTTCAACATAAAGTCACCTCTAAAAAAGATAGAAGTATGGAAAGTAACACTCGCTGCAGGTTTTCTTACTGTACCACAAATGGCTGTACTAACTTTTGGTGGTGTTTATATGAAGGATATTTTACATATAAACTTATCCCTTATAGCATTCATTCTAATCGGTGTTCAGATCGGTGGTGGTGCATTACGCATTTGGTCAGGTTATTACACTGATAAAAAAAAGAATAGAATTCAATTAATAAAGCAACTTTCTGTTTTAGGTGGTATTTCTTCATTAATACTTTGCTTTGTCGTAGACAGTACTATTTTTGGGATCATTTTACTTATTCTAACTGGGCTTTTTGGTCATGCATGGCATGGTATTGCTTATACAGAAACCGCCGTTAAAGCGGGTGTTGAACGTGCAGGAACAGCACTTGGTATGATTGGAACAACCGTGTTTATATCCTCATTTTTAACACCAATAATGATCTCCCGTATTTTAGATTGCTATAACTGGACTATTGTTTGGGGTATTGTCGGTTTGTTAACACTAGTTTCTCTTTTATGTCTCATAGATAATAAAAAATTAAAAATAGTCAAACTTAATAGTGATATATAAATGTATAAAAAAACTATCTCTCAAAAAATATGGGAATCTCATAGTGTAAAATCATTAGGAAAAGATGAAGTTTTACTTTATATCGATTTACATCTTCTCCATGAGATAAATACACCTCAAGCCTTTGAAAGCATAAATAATA
Organism: Xenorhabdus bharatensis; assembly: GCF_037996705.1. Taxonomy (NCBI): domain Bacteria; kingdom Pseudomonadati; phylum Pseudomonadota; class Gammaproteobacteria; order Enterobacterales; family Morganellaceae; genus Xenorhabdus; species Xenorhabdus bharatensis. The sequence goes on from NZ_JBBMXG010000009.1 coordinate 81,409, forward strand.
AAAAAATAGCAGTCCGAAGACCCGATAAAACACTAGCGACGGAAGATCACAATACCCCAACCACGTCTATTTTAGATATAGATAAAGATACATCAACTTGGACTCAAATACGTTTACTCAGAGAAAATTGCAGCAAATACGGAATAGAACAAAATAAGTTAGGTGATTATAATCAAGGTATTACACATGTCATTGCACCTGAACAAGGTAGAGTTTTACCTGGTTCTACCGTCGTTTGTTGTGATTCTCACACCACTACTCATGGCGCTTTTGGGGCACTTGCTTTTGGTATTGGTACAAGCCAAGTGGAGCATGTTCTCGCAACACAAACACTACGAGCCATTCCCTTTAGATCTATGTGCATTGAAGTTAGCAAACAGCTTCCTAAAGGCACGAGCGCTAAAGACTTAGCCCTGACCATCATCAACCAAATTGGAACCGGTGGAGGCCAAGGCTATGTAATTGAATATCGAGGAGATGCTATCAAATCCCTTTCAATGGAACAAAGAATGACACTGTGTAATATGAGTGTAGAAGCAGGTGCCAGCGCTGGAATTATCTCTCCTGATGAAAAAACCATTGAATATTTAAAAAAAGCTTTTGCACTGAAAGGAGAGCATATCGAACAAAAAACAATAGATACGTGGTTGTCATATGCTACTGATTCAGGTGCTGTCTTTGATAAACATATTAAAATGGATGCGTCAACAGTAAGAAATAGAATTACCTGGGGTACTAATCCCTCTCAATCAGTACCTGTAGGAGAGCATATTCCTTTCATAAAAGATATAAAAAATACAAGTGAGAATATTGCTGCAATACAAGCATTAAAATATATGAAATTAAATGAAGGTCAAAATATTTCAACCTTAAAAATAACAAACGTTTTTGTCGGATCTTGCACTAATGGCCGTATAGAAGATTTAAGGATTGTCGCTGAAATTTTAAAAAATAATAAAGTTCATCAGGATGTTCACATGCTAATTGTACCCGGTTCTATGGCCGTTCTCAGACAAGCTCTTGATGAAGAATTGGATAAAATATTTGAGGGCGCAGGTGCTGATTTTCGTTCACTTTCAGGATGTTCTTTATGTGTTGGTTTAAATACCGATAAGTTAGATGCCAACAAAAGAACAGTATCGACAAGTAATCGTAATTTTGAGGGACGTCAAGGACCGGGAGTTCGTACACATATTGCTTCTCCTGCGATTGCTGCTGCTACTGCAATCCGAGGTTTTATATCAACACCAGCGGATATCGGAAAATAACATTATGATTCGAAATGTTTATCGTGGCAGAGGTATGCCACTTGTCAAAAACAATATCGATACAGATCAAATTATGCCTGCCAGATTCTGTTATCGCCATACTCGACGTGGTCATGATAATTCTGTATTTGGTGATTGGCGTGAAGATGCTAATTTCATCATGAATAATCCAAATTACCAAAGGGCTACTATTCTCGTCACTGGACGTGAATTTGCAACAGGTTCTTCGCGTGAATATGCTGTTTGGGGATTAAAAGATTGGGGATTCAAAGTCATTATTGCTCCCAGTTTTGGAGATATTTTTTATAAGAATGCTTCTATTAATGATCTCTTACCAATAATATTGAATGAAAGTGATATTGAAACTATTTGGGAAATGCTTTTTGACGATTATTATATGGAAATATCTATAGATTTACATCAAGAAATAGTTATTGCAAAAGATATAAAATTCAAGTTAACAATCGATCCTATTGTGAAAAAACGATACATAGAAGACTTGGATGATATAGAAGATTCTCTGACTTATCTACATACAATAGAAAAATTTGAAATTAATAACGAAAAATAATTATGAATACAATTACAATTATTGGAAGTGGTCCACGTGGAATGTCTGTTTTGGAAAGATTAGTTACTCGCCTTAATGACAATTCGGAGAAGTATAACTTAGATATTATTCTTGTTGATTACCATAAAATAGGCCAAGGTAGAGTTTGGGATAGTTCACAAAGTGAAAATTATATCATGAATACTCTATCTACTGAAATATCAGCATTTTCAGGGCATGGTCCTATAGAGGAAGCCCGTCCAGGACATGGCCCATCTTTCGCTGAGTGGTGGAAAAATGAATTTGATGATTTTGAAAAATATCAAGGGTATGCTCCTAGAAAATATTACGGGAAATATTTAGAGTTTGTTTATAAAACTATTAAAAAACACTTACCTATTGGTATCAGACTCATCGAATGTAACGATTTAATAATAGATATAGAAAAAGATAATGACGGGTACTATGTCGTTTCTAAAAACCATCTAAAATGGAAAAGTAATGCCATAATTCTTACTACTGGGCATTCTAAAAATGAATATTCAGATAAAATAAATAAACTATCTAATTTTGCTGAGAGAAATTCAGAAATTAATTTTTTTGGTGATGGTTATGCCAGCGAAATGGTACTTTCCAGCATAAAACCTAATGAAAATGTTGGTATTATCGGGTTAGGATTATCATTTTTTGATATTATCTCAGAACTTACAGAGGGTCGAGGAGGACAATTCGTTGAAAAAAATGGTGAGTTTATTTACCTTCCATCAAAATTAGAACCAAATTTATATTGTGGCTCCCGAAGTGGACTCCCTATTCTTGCTCGTGGAAAAAATGAAAAATCATCAGACTATAAACATGAACATAGAATATTTACTATTTCTAAGGTAAAAAAGTTAAGAAGCAAGAGAAAAAACAATTTAGATTTTATCGAAGATATCTGGAAACTTCTTGAATCTGAAGTTAACTATGTTTATTTCAATCAGATTATTATTAATGAGGTAGGAATTAATTCATCTAAAGCCTTTAACTCTGCTATTGTCAATGACAATATTGAAGATAGCAAAAAATTATCACTAATTGCATCTGAAATATTAGGAAGAGAGGTTTTATCTTTAAATCTCAAAACACTAGCCAGGCCTTTTAGTAAAAAAGGATTTAATAATATAGAAGAGTGGGAAAATAGTCTAATTTCGTTGTTAAGCGATGATTTATCTGAAGCTGAAAGTGGTAATATCAGCTCCCCTTTAAAATCAGCACTAGATGTTTTAAGGAACTCAAGAGATAATATCAGAGCTGCGGTAGATTTTGGTGGTTTATCTCCTAATGATCATAAACTATTCTTATACGAATATTTACCAATTATTACTTTACTATCTGCTGGGCCACCATTGTTTAGAATAAAACAATTAATTGCACTCATTAAAGCAAGAGTTGTAACTATTGTTCCTCCTAACATGGATATTTCATATAATGATAAAACATATATATTATGCTCTGAAGCAGTAAATCACTATCAACAATCTGTGACAACTTTAATTGATGCCAGAATACCAGCAGTTTCGCTACAGACGGATAAAAATCCTTTGATAAAAAATCTGTTTAATAAAGGAATATTTTCTCCCTTCGTAAATCATGGCGATAATAATTTAGCCTTTGTTACTGGAGGTGTTAATGTCACAACTTCACCATTTCATCCTATTGGTGCCGATAATGAGATTCATCGTAATTTGTTTGTATTAGGTATTCCAACAGAACATACCCGTTGGTTTATGCAATCAGGTAGTAGTCGTCCATCTCATTGGATCGATTTTATGATTGATGCTGATTCAATTGCAAACTCTGCTTTAAAAACGATCAATTAATTATAAATAAGAGTTAAATTTTATCTTTTATTAATGGTAACATTAAGGAATAAATATGTTCGAAGCTTACGAAAAATCTGTATTTGATCCTATCTCTATTGTTTCTGCTCAATTTCTGGCTGACTCTCGCCCTGAAAAATTAAATTTATGTATAGGTTATTTTGAGAGTGAAATCACAAAAAACAATGGGTTTACTGTATTAGAAAAAATAAGAAAAAATAAATCAAAAGTAGGCTTTAATATCCTTGGGGAAGAGTCTTTTAGGGAAGCAATTAAATCATTATTAAAAACTCAATCATCACAAGAATATAACTTATCAGTTGTCCAAACTATTGGCGCCTCAGGTGGATTATGGCTTATATTTACACTTCTTCAACGCTTTACTCATAGTAACCGTGTATGGTTTAGTACGCCTACCTGGAGTAATCACCTTGAAATTGCAAAGAATACAAATCTTGAAATATCTCGATATAGATATCAGTTAGATAATCATGGTAAATTAGAAATGGATAAACTGATACATGATATTAGTACAATAAAATGTGGTGATATTCTAGTTTTACAAGGTTGCTGTCACAATCCTCTAGGTGTTGACCTTAGTATTACTCAATGGAAAAAATTAGCTCAATATGTTAAGCATCTCGGAGCACATCTGGTTATAGATTTTGCCTATTTTGGCCTGAGTAATGGTATTGAAAGAGATAAATCAATATTTCTACCATTATTTAGCGAATTAGAACATTTTTTTGTCGTTAATTCTTTTTCTAAAAATCTCGGATTATATGGTGAGAGAATAGGTGCTTTATCTTTTTTCTCTCGCTCAAATGAATATCGAGAAAAATTTGAAGTATTAGCAAAAAAAATCATTCGTTCTACTTATTCAATGCCTCCTCAAAGAATAGCAAAAGACATTGCTGACATCATATCGTCAAACGATTTATCCCAACTATGGTATAAAGAAATTTATACACTTAGAGAAACGCTTTTAAAAAGAAAAAACTCATTATTAAATGTTTTAAGAAATCATGGACTTCTTCATATAGTCGCTAATCCTAAAAGCCACGGAATGTTCTTAAATTTGAACCTAACGGAGCAAGAAGTCACTACGCTCGCTAAAGAATTTGGAATATATATTTTACCAAATGGAAGGCTCAGTTTAGCAAGCCTTCAACTTGAAGATATAAACCAGCTTGTAGAAGCTATCTGTATAATTAAAAAATAAAAATCAGGTTCAATAATGTATACCAATATTCAAGCTAGAAAAAGCGACCCTATCTTTGCTCTTAATGAAATGTTTCTCCATGATAAAAGATCAAAAAAAATAGATCTTGGTGTCGGTGTATTTAAAAATGACAACGATATAACTCCATTAATGAAATCAGTGGAGTTAGCAGAAAAACAAGTCATAAATAACCAAAATACAAAAGTATATAAAGGACTTAATGGTAACGAGGAATTCAATCAAGCAATAGGCAAACTACTTATAGAAAGTTCATCAGTCAGATTACGCTCAGCAATTATACAAACGACAGGTGGCAGTGGTGCACTTAGGCTTATTTCAGATTATATCTACTCAATAAACCCTTCCACTACAGTATGGGTTAGCAATCCTAGTTATGCCAATCACTATCCTATTTTGAATGATGCAGGATTGAAAGTAACTCACTATAACTATATTAATACTGAAACAAAAATGGCTGATGTTGATGCCATTATTTCTTCACTTATGTTAGCAAAACGAGGAGATATTATTTTATTACATGGCTGTTGTCATAATCCTACAGGCGCAGATTTAAGCATAAAACAGTGGTCAATTTTATCTGAATTTATGATTCGTAAGGGTTTAACCCCATTCATTGATATTGCATATCATGGTCTAGGTGATGGATTAGAGGAAGACGCTGCTGGATTGAATATTATACTCAACCAATTTGACGAAGTTTTTATAACAACCTCTTGCTCTAAAAACTTTGGCTTATATGCTGAGCGAGTTGGTGCTGCAATTATTGTGTGTAAACATTCTTATTCTGTTCAATATGTTAGAAAACATATGGCAAACTTAGTATTAAATTCTTATGCGATGCCTCCCAATCATGGTGCCCAAATAGTCAGCCAGATCCTTAATGATTGCTCATTAAAAAAACTATGGGAATTAGAGTTATATGAAATGAGAAATAGAATTATAGAAAACAGATTTTTATTCTATAGATCATTAAAAAGTACAGGGTATTATGATGATATATCTTTTATATTGAAACATAAAGGAATGTTCTCAGCCTTTGGCTGGCAAGATCAAATTATTGATAGATTAAGAGAAGAAAATTGCATTTATATTGTAAAAGGAGGAAGAATAAATTTTGCCGCTATGCCGAAAAGTAAAATAGATAGAATTACCTCATGCATTTATTCTGCGTATAAAAATTTTGACTACATTAAATAATGAAATTTCTGTCATGAAAAATTTCAACTATAAAAAATAAACGTAAAATAAAAATTGTTGTAAGAGGATAATATGGTAAAAGGCATGCAAAAATCAACGCTAAATCGTGGTTTAAAAAACAGACATATACAATTTATTGCGCTTGGTGGATCCATAGGAACAGGCTTATTTTTAGGGGTTGGGCAAACTATTAAAATGGCAGGGCCTGCTGTATTATTAGGGTATGCGATCGCAGGCTTTTTTGCCTTTATCATCATGCGGCAGTTAGGAGAAATGATTGTTGAAGAACCAGTCGCCGGATCATTTAGTTACTTTGCAAATAAATATTGGGGTAGTTTTGCTGGTTTCTTATCTGGCTGGAATTACTGGTTCATGTTTATTCTTGTAGGAATGACTGAATTAACAGCTATAGGAATATACATTCAATATTGGTGGCCAAATTTACCAACATGGGTTCCTGCAGCAATCGCTTTTTTTTTAATTAATACTATTAATTTTGCCAATGTTCGTCTATATGGTGAGACAGAATGTTGGCTATCAATCATTAAGGTTGTTGCGGTTGTTTGTATGAGCATATTCGGATTATACTTATTACTAAACGAAAAAGACCAAGACCAGGCAATATTAGCAAATTTATGGCAGCATGGTGGTTTTATGCCAAATGGATTTAGTGGATTGTTTATGTCAATGGCTACTATCATGTTTTCATTTGGGGGCTTAGAAGCAATAGGTGTCACAGCAGCTGAAGCTACGAATCCACAAGTTATCCTACCTAAAGCAATTAAACAAATTATTTATCGTATAATTATATTTTATATTTTCTCTTTATTTATACTTCTCTCATTATGCCCATGGCAAAATATTGTAAATGGAATTAGCCCATTTGTACTTATTTTTCATAATATAAATAGTTACTGGGTATCAAATGTATTAAACATTGTTGTATTAATTGCAGCTTTATCCGTTTACAACAGCGGTGTATACTGCAATAGTCGGATATTATATGGATTGGCAAAGCAAAGGAACGCACCTCAGCTATTAGCTCAAACCAACAGATACAATGCTCCTATTGTATCAATAGCATTTTCAGCATTAATAACATCCATAGGCATTTTACTTAATTACATTCTACCAGATAAAGCATTTGAGATTCTAATGTCATTGGTTGTGACAACATTAGTTATTAACTGGTTCATGATATGTTTATCACATATGAAGTTTCGAAAACAGAAAAATGGCACAAAATCAAAATTCAAATCATTTTGGTATCCATTTGATAATTATTTATGTCTTATTTTCCTATCCTTAATTCTAATTATCATCATGATGATCGATGAAATAAGAATCTCAGTTATTATTATGCCATTATGGATTGGTTTTCTATGGTTAAGCTTTATTCTTTTAAATAAGCACAAAGAAAATAATAAGATTAAACTATAATATAAATTTAATTCACTTATGCTATGCAAAATGAGTTTCAACTACATAATATCTGCAACTAAAAGGTGCTCGCTGTAAAGCGAGCAATATACTAAAAACTGTATAAACACAGGTTATGAGTTTTCCCTCATTTCTATAATCTCAATCGGCCTGTCAAAGCGTAAATGCTCATCAAGAGCCATGGGGATTAACCAGCGTAAATTGTAAATAACGTTATCAGGTAATAATTGTGCTTCATAAATATTAACAATTTCTTTTTCAACAGATTTTGCAGAATAAACTCTGTCATCATACGTATAGAGGAAATTAACCTGATAAGCATCAGGACGAGTCAGCACAGTAAATAATTTCCATTCTTCAGGCTGAGTATTAATTCCTGCTTCCTCAGCAAATTCCCGTGCCATTGCCTGTTGAGGCGTTTCACCTGTTTCTATTTTTCCGCCAATACCGTTGAGTTGACCTTTCTGCCAGCTGGGTTGTAATTTAGAAATAAGAACAACATGCTTCTTATCTTCAGAAAACATAAAACCGGTCACATAATGAATCATTATCTTCCTTTCCTCGTTACTGCGCTATTAATATTACTGTACTATTAAAGTTTGTTCTCTATCAGGGCCATGCGAAATGTATTTAATCGGGACTCCTGCATAATCCTGAATAAAATTGAGAAAATCAATTAGTTCAGCAGGCAGCTCTGTAAAGTAAGTATACGATGCGTTCAGCTCTCCCCAGCCTTTAAAAACTTTATAGACAGGTTTAACTTTCTCAAGCTGCAATAATGCGTTATCACAGCACACCTGTTCATTATCAATTTCATATGCGATAGCTACCTTAATTTCATCTAATCCCGCTAAAACATCAGTATTAGTTATCGCCAGTTCTGTTACCCCATTAAGTTTTACCGCATGCTTGATCAAGCATAGATCCAACCAGCCACAGCGCCTTGGCCTTTTGGAAACAGTACCATACTCGTTTCCACGCTCCCGGATATAGTCAGCCTGTTCAGCCTGTAGTTCAGTCGGGAATGGGCCATTACCAACCCGGATCATATAGGCCTTCATCACACCGACAATATGCATTTTCTGCGCCGGTATACCAATCATGGCAAAACAGGTTTGAACCAGAGTCTGATACGCGACAGTATAAGGATAAGTACCAAAACTGTTATCTAAAAAAGTAGCTTGTGATGTTTCAAGTAAGATATCTTCACCGGCATTCAATAAGTCACGGATGGCTTCATTAGTAAATGTAAAATAAGGCTCGATCTTTTTTCCATATTGATGTGTTATTTCTAACATATCCTCAAAATCTAAAGTCGAATTATCATTAAAAACGTGACTGATTTGTTTTTCCCTGATGCCCCAAAGAAATTCTAATTTGCTTCTGAGTTTTTCTTTATCCAGAGTATCAATAAGCCGAATACCATGTCGGTTCGATTTATCTTCAACACAGGCACCCACACCTACGCCCACAGATCCGATTTTATTCTTACCTTTATATTTTTCAGATGCTTTATTTAACTCTGCGTGTAATGGTAATACAATATGGCATCGGGGATCAATTGAGATGTTGGAGTTAATATTTTCTCTTTTTATAAACTCAATTTCTTTCACAAGTACCGGAAGGCTAATTAATGCCCCCTGACAAATATAAAGATTCTTTTTATTAAGTGATGCCGGTAATTGAGAAAAAGACCCTCTTATATTCCCATATTGCACACAATGGCCTGCATTGGCTCCGCCATTAAATCTGGCAATGTTATTTACACCACCAGATAAGTAATCAACAAATTTACCCTTTCCTTCATCGCCAAATTGAAGCCCAACCACAGATATTAACATGAGTGCACATCTCCCATTTATAAATCGTCTTTTAAATGGTGTTTTCTTTTATATTTTAATAAGAATATAAATTTAATGATTTATATCATTCAGCGAATTATACAAAACATGAATCGCTTCATTTAAAAACATAATAAAGAATACGTCATTTAAAATGATAGTGATGATAAAAATTATTTATTTCAATAAATTAATATTTACTTATTTACTGACTAAGTAATCCGCCATTAATAAAGCCTCGTTTAATGTATCAACAACGGGTACACCTGCAGCTTCAAGGCTTAAACGGCTATGCGTTCCACCAGTGTAAAGAATGGCATGAGTACCTGCGGCTAGTGCTGCAATAGCATCATCGGTTGCATCACCAATCACGACACTCTTTTCAGGAGCAATATTGATCTTTTTAATGTGGTTAGCTAATTGCTCAGACTTTCCGGTAGTCAATAGCGGTGTATTTCTGCCATCAACGTGGGTAAAAAATTTAGTAATACCGTGGTTATCAATCATCGGAACTAATTCTTCATGCTGCATCAATGAGCATAACGATTGGGTCGCACCTGACTGATAGCGGGCAGCAAGCAGGTCACTCACTCCTTCTGCTAAATTTGCTTTTTGTATACCGGGCCGATAATGGGTGTTAAATGTTTTTCCTATGATTGACCATTCAGCAGAGGATGGTTCGCGTCCAATAACCTGCTTATAGAAAATTTGCACTGGTACACAATAATATTCCCGATATTGTTCCAGTGTCAGTGGTTCAATCCCAATTTCTGCAAGTGCTAAATTTGTTGCGCTTACTGAAACATTAACATCATTCAGTAGTGTGCCATTCCAGTCCCAAATAATATGTGCTGTTGCCATGATCAATTAACTTCCTTAGCTATATTTGCCTGTTCCGAACAATTTGCACCAAACTCCCGGTTGCGGGATAAACATTCAGGGCATTGCTGCGCAATATCTCTAAATGCATCAATGGGTTGGTCATAGTCCACTTTTTGGGGAATTGCCAGAGTAGATAAAAAACCCAGTAATTCAGGTGCCCAAGTAGAATCTTTCAACGTGTCATACAAGACAGACAATAAACTATACGAATAGCTGACCCAATCCGCTGTAGTTGTATGGGAATGAGTTGTATGGGCATGTTTCCCCTCATCAGTTGAGAGCTGGTTAACTAAGTGATTCAGTATCTTATGATGTCTGAAACACCAAGGGGTCAATACATCCAAAAATTCGGGGCTGAATACACGATCAGAATATCCGTACACACGGGTACGCAATAGTTTTTCCCAATGCAATTCTGTGGCCCGTAGCTTTGGCCTTATTCCGGTCCGGGTTATAACCAGATCCCTGACCTGTCGTAAGGTATCTCCGGTTCCACAATTATCATCAATAATCGAAATAGAATGCCCGGATGGAATGTTACGTCCCCAGATATGATGATTATTGCTACATGCATCATCATAGCGGGAAACTTTCACTAAATTGAGTTCACTATTCCATGCTGCGGCCGTTACTGCGGCTGTCGCAGCACCGCCTAACATAACCCCGATAACGGCAGAGTCAGGGCATACATCTATTTGTGCAGCAGCCAGTGTTAACAGGTGATTATCTCCCTCAATATATGTTCTTGGTACCTGATGCCCCGTACCAGCCGGAAGTTTCAGGTTTTGAAATAATGAAAGAGAAAAACCGGATTTTCTTCCCGTCAATGTTGAACAGACAATTTCAGCACACGCTTTCACCCCATCAATAAAAGGTACAATGTCTTCATTAGTAATCTGTGGAACACCTAATAAACTGTCGATAATACGTAACAGTTTCACCAGACAATGATCAGCTAATATATATTTTGAAGGCACTGCGCATTGTTTATCTGTGCACTGGAGTGTAATGATGATGCCTGCATAATATTTTACTGTTGCCAATAATTCATCACAGGTTTTGGGTTCGTAATAAGCAACGCCTCGAGAACTGAGGAAATTCTGTTTCTTCGTGACGACTCCCGGAAGTGCCATCACTTCTTTCATCAGGTAATTTGTTCCGGCGATAGCACGTAACTCGCCTAATAAACCAACAGCACGCAGGTCTAAAGTAAATGGAACAACTGAAGAAGGTGAAAGAAACTCAGCCATATTTAACCTCTTTGAGCTTGCGTTTTTGGTGTTCGGGTTGCCGCAATGGCTTCTTCAAGTGGCACTTTACCGATATGTAACGCCTGACCAAGAATGGCTCCTTCAACTCCCTGATCATACATACCGGCTAAAATACGTAGATCATCGATGCTTGAGACTCCACCACCAGCAATGACCGGTGATGACGTTTTTGCGCATACTTCACTCAGAAGAGTAAAATTGGGGGAGCTCATCATACCGCCCCGCTCAACATCAGTGACGACATAACGCTGGCATCCCTGTCTTTCCAGACCTTCAAGAATATCCCAAAGCTTGCCGTTATTGACATTCCACCCATGAGTTGCCAGTTGATAACCTTCCGGTGTACTCCTTACATCCAACGCAATAGCAATCTTATCGCCATATTCGCCAATAGCTCTGGCACACCAATCGGGGTTTTCTAATACAGCGGTTCCTAAATTTACCCGCTGACATCCGGTTGCCAATACCCGGCTCAAGATCTCTTCATTCCTGATACCGCCACAGACTTGTACATTAATATCGACCGCCTCGATAACATCAGCAATCAAGTGACTGTTTGAACCTCTGCCTGACGCAGCATCAAGATCAACTACATGTATCCATTTTGCTCCGGCATTTTGCCAGGCTAATGCGACTTCTGCCGGAGTACCTAAAGGCCGCCGTAATGTTGAGCTTTCACCACGAGTTAGACGAATTGCAGAATTTGATGTCATCGCTATTCCATCGACAATATCAACTGAAGGAAACACCTCGAACGCTTTAGTACCTATCATTTACCCACCTGATTTATGACAAATATATTTCCTGAATTTAATAACAAAGATCATTAATGTGATTACCACTCATTGCTGAATAAACAATGTGTATTTTGAATCACCAAATAACATTCACATTAGTTTATATTAATAATTTCAGTTAACCATTTCTAAAAATCATAATAAGAAAAAGAAATGACTTTTCAATAAAGTTATTTTGTTACGTATTTTTATTTTTTTATAGCAAACAAATAAAATAAAGGCAGAAATAAAAACCGACAACCAAAAACAAACACCCACACTATCTGGTTATTATCTTTTCATCAGAATAATATTCTTAATATGACCTATCTAATAGGTTTCAGATTACGTTGAAATGGAAAAAAACGAATCCATTCAGCATAGATAACTCTCTATTTATAACCATAATAACCAAAGGGATGTATAGAACTAACAAAGAAGAAACTTGAAACATGAAGGCTATATTTACTATAAATGAGTTAAAGCCATATCAATTATAAAAATACATTTATTAAAAATAATCATTTTCATGAGGAAAAACATGTCGAGAAAGATAGAAGTCAATAATAAAAAAGAAAAGTTATCTCTGGGAATTATTTTAACACTCGCAATGGCATTACCTATACACAATGGATTTCAAGATGCATCGCGGCGGCAAGGGAGTTCATCCCCGGAAGCATAGATAACTATGTGACCGGGGTGAATGAGCGCAGCCAACAAAGAGGCAACTTGAAAGACGAAGTGTATATGCTGATTCTTTACGCATGTGGAACACTAGCCTCTTTTATACTAAGAGAAGGAATAATTAATCGTGAACTCTTGGGAGGATTTACACGGACGAGACATTTGCAGTCATGATTCTGGCAACTCATTCTTGGTTAAGGGGTAGTGTTAGTAATTTATCGCAACAAAACGGTTAGACAGTACAGGGTGAATATCACTCACAATCAGGTAAACTGAATGCCATATCGTTCATAATTTTCATCATGCGCAGTCAATTGATGAGCAAATTTGCGATACAGCTTTTTCTGTGTGCGCCATAGCCATATGCACACAACCTCACCTTTACTTTTTTTATCTCATCGAAAAGAGGGATGCTATGAAATCACGTGCAGCCGTTGCCTTTGGGCCAAACAGACCACTCGAAATTGTTGAAATTGATGTGGCACCACCGAAAGCCGGTGAAGTACTGATCAAAGTCAGTCATACCGGAGTTTGCCATACGGATGCTTTTACACTTTCAGGTGATGATCCAGAAGGTTTATTCCCGGTTGTGCTCGGGCACGAAGGCGCTGGAGTCGTTATTGAAGTTGGTGAAGGTGTTACCAGTGTTAAACCCGGTGATCATGTCATTCCATTGTATACCGCTGAATGTGGTCAATGTGATTTTTGCCGGTCTGGTAAAACTAACCTCTGTATTGCCGTTCGCGATACTCAGGGAAAAGGTCTGATGCCTGATGGGACAACTCGTTTTTCCTACAACGGCCAACCTGTTTATCACTATATGGGATGTTCCACATTCAGCGAATATACAGTTGTCGCCGAGGTTTCGCTGGCAAAAATCAATCCAGAAGCAAATCATGAACATGTTTGCCTATTAGGTTGTGGCGTAACGACAGGTATCGGTGCTGTACATAATACGGCTAAAGTTCAGCCCGGGGATTCTGTGGCTGTTTTCGGGCTGGGTGGCATCGGGCTTGCTGTCCTTCAGGGAGCACGTCAGGCCAAAGCAGGCCGTATTATTGCTATTGATACCAACCCGACTAAGTTTGAATTAGCCAGACAATTTGGTGCGACAGATTGCATCAATCCCAACGATCATGACAAACCTATTCAGCAGGTTATTCTGGATATGACAAAATGGGGAGTTGACCATACTTTCGAATGTATTGGTAACGTCAACATCATGCGGGCAGCGCTTGAAAGTGCTCATCGTGGTTGGGGTCAGTCAGTCATTATCGGTGTTGCAGGTGCCGGACAGGAGATTTCGACTCGTCCATTCCAGCTTGTTACCGGTCGGACATGGAAAGGAACAGCCTTTGGCGGCGTCAAAGGGCGCAGCCAGCTACCGGGGATGGTTGAAGATGCAATGAAAGGTGAAATTGAGTTGGAACCTTTCGTAACACATAAAATGCCACTGGAAGATATTAATGAAGCCTTTGAACTGATGCATGAAGGTAAATCTATCCGGACGGTAATTCACTACTGATTGCGCAGTCCCATATTCTACCGTTTGAGAGAGAAAAGTAATGGAAAGAATTGAACATCACGCATCCTTTGGCGGATGGCAAGATGTCTACCAACATGAATCCAGTACTCTGAATTGTCAGATGAAGTTTGCAGTTTTTCTGCCACCTCAGATAAAAGACAAGAAATTACCGGTACTGTACTGGCTCTCCGGATTAACCTGTACTGAGCAGAATTTCATTACCAAAGCCGGTGCTCAGCGTTATGCCTCAGAACATGGCATCGTTATCGTTGTTCCTGATACCAGTCCACGAGGAGATGGTATTCCTGACGATCCTGCTTACGATCTTGGAAAAGGAGCCGGATTCTATCTCAATGCGCTGAAACAGCCTTGGGCAACACATTATCAAATGTATGACTACCTTGTTTCAGAGCTGCCTGAATTAATCGAGAAGCAGTTTAATGTTAACGATATACGCGCCATCAGTGGGCACTCTATGGGTGGACATGGCGCATTGGTTATTGCGCTGAGAAACTCGGAACGTTATTGCAGTGTGTCAGCATTTGCGCCAATTGTAGCCCCCAGTCAGGTTCCGTGGGGAGAAAAAGCGTTTTCGGCTTATCTGGGCGAAGATCGATCACTATGGAAACAGTATGATACGGTAGAATTAATTAAAAATGGTGAAGTAAAACAACAGATACCACTTTTGATTGAGCAAGGCACTGGGGACGATTTTCTGAATCGCGAGTTGCGCCCCGACTTATTACTGAATGCCTGTAATGAAGAAAATTACCCGATAACAATCAACTTTCGTCAGGGTTATGATCACAACTACTATTTCATTGCCAGCTTTATTGAGGAGCATATCGTCTATCATGCCGGAGCAATGCAAAAGCGGGCTGAAAGGCGATAAACTTTAACGCCATATCATCTACCTTTCCTGAAAACGGTAAATATCCGCCGCCTTTCTGATACTAAACTGGTTTCCAGCTCATATTTCAGCTTACTGGAAACCAGCCTGACAAAACCATCCAGATAATCTTATCGAAGTCACTCGCCTTTGAATTTAATTTGCGATAGCATCTGCGCCCTTTTTACAATTTTTCGACAATTGAAGATGAGGAAACCTATGTTCATCGGTTTTGACTATGGCACATCAAATTGCGCAGTAGCAGAAATGATCGGAAATACGCCACAGCTGATCGCTATTGAAAATGACAATTTTTATATGCCTTCTGCACTGGCAGCACCAACCCGAGAATCAGTTTCTGAGCACTTGTTCCGCCACAGAAATATTACTCCGGGTTCTCCAGTCGGTGAGCAATTACTCCGCAGCGCAATTACGGCAAATCGTGAGGAAGGTATCGATCTTTTACCTGAAGATATCGTATTCGGTCAGGCTGCATTGACACGATATCTGGAAGATCCTCAGGATACTTATTACGTCAAATCACCAAAATCTTTCCTCGGTGCTATGGGGCTGAGAGAAGTGCAAATCAGCTTTTTCGAAGATCTGGTTTGCGCCATGATGTCCAACATAAAGCAGCAAGTAGAAAATAAAACGCAACAATGTGTTGAGGAAGTCGTTATTGGGCGGCCGGTTAACTTTCACGGACGTGGTGGTGAAAAATCGAACCAGCAGGCCGAATTCATTCTGTTGCAGGCAGCAAAACGAGCAGGCTTTCGCAATATAGAATTCCAATTTGAGCCTGTCGCCGCAGGACTGGAATATGAATCCACCCTGACTGAAAATAACATCGTTTTAGTCGTTGATATTGGCGGCGGAACAACAGACTGCTCGCTCATTCAGATGGGGCCGGACTGGTGTGGTAAATCCGAACGTAATGACAGTTTACTGGCGCACACCGGTCAACGGGTTGGCGGTAACGATCTGGATATCAATCTGACGTTTAAACAATTGATGCACCCTTTTGGCTTAGGCAGTAAATTTTCCTCAGGTATTGATATGCCGCTCACTCAGTTCTGGAACCCGATTGCCATCAATGACGTGCAGGCACAAAAAGAGTTTTACTCTCGCCAGAACCTAACCGCATTAAAATCTTTACACCGAGATGCACAAGAGCCGGAAAAACTGGCACGGTTACTGAAAGTTCACCACGAAACGCTGGGATACAGTCTGGTACGCAGCGCTGAAGAAGCGAAAATCGCACTGTCAAATAACAGTGAATATCGTGCTCAATTAAATTTATTATCAGAAATTATTGAAGTCGATATTCAGCGCGATCAAATGATAACCGCTATCGAATCTACAAAAAATAAAATGACCAGACTCGTCAGCGAGGCAGTGACTCAAGGCGGCATTCAGCCGGATGTCATTTTTATGACCGGTGGTTCAGCCAGTTCTCCTATTCTGCGTCAGGCGGTTGAGCAGGTATTACCGGAAGTGCCTCTGGTCAGTGGTAACTACTTTGGGTCTGTGACGACAGGTCTGGCGCGCTGGGCGAAAGCTTGTTTTTCTTGATATTACGAACCCGTTAATACTTCACTATTTTGAACTCCCCCGTTCAATATGACGGGGGAGTTTATTGACTTGTATACAGGATCAACAATTTTATTTGAGTTTATCTTTCATATCCTGAATTTTCATATCTAAATCGATAAGTCCGTTATCAAACGCTTTCTGATACCATTCAAGTGCTTTTTTCTCATCTTTCGGGACAACCTCACCCAATTCATAAATTATCCCCAGATTTCTCTGAGCTAAAGCCGACAGAGATTCTTCAGCATTCAGATACCATCCCATGGCCTTATTGTGATCTTTTTCTACCCAATTGCCGGTCCAGTAAAGATGACCAATATTTTCTGAGGCCTGAAGGTTCTTTTGCAGAAATGCTTTTGAAAACCATCCCATTGCTATCCAGCCACTTTTCTCTACTCCCAGCCCTTCCATGTATAAATAACCCAGCGCATTCTGGGCGTTAGCATCTTCCTGTTTAGCCGCTTTTTCATACCATTTGTGGGCTAATTTATAATTCTGGTACACTCCGGTACCAGTTCGGTAATAATCGCCCAATTTTACTTGTGATTCGGCATCGCCCTGTTTAGCCGCTTCAGCATACCATTTTGCTGAGTTGGAATAGTTGCTCTGCCCGTTATATCCTTCAGCATAAATCTGGCCCAATATCTTTTGAGCATAGAGATCTCCCTTTTCTGCAGCTTTAACGTACCAACTAATGGCATCATCATAATCTTGTGGTACACCTAATCCATTAAAGTACATATAACCTAAATTAGCCTGCGCAATCGCCTTTCCCCGTCCAGCAGAGCGAATATTCCATTTGTATATATCGCTGTCATCCAGCCCGACATCTAATTCCTCAAGGTAAAGGCCGACAATATTTGACTGTGCATCATTATTTCCCTGCTTAGCCGCTTTGAGAAACCATATAGCTGCTTCTTTGGAGTCCTGTGTTACTCCGAGTCCCTTATGATAAAGAGAAGCCAGATAATATTGTGCCCCTGCATTCCCTTGATTAGCCGCTTTCCTATACCATTTGGCAGCTTCTTTATAATCCTGCTGGACATCTAATCCTTTTTCATACAATCGCCCGGT
This sequence comes from Xenorhabdus bharatensis, assembly GCF_037996705.1. Taxonomy (NCBI): domain Bacteria; kingdom Pseudomonadati; phylum Pseudomonadota; class Gammaproteobacteria; order Enterobacterales; family Morganellaceae; genus Xenorhabdus; species Xenorhabdus bharatensis. The sequence goes on from NZ_JBBMXG010000009.1 coordinate 99,501, forward strand.
TTTAAATTGCGCTTGCGTATTACCATCGTTCGCTAATCGTAAACAGGCTGAAAAAGCCCCTTCTTCTATCTGGCAGGGATCCTGGGGTTTACATGCTGTGGTTAATACGCTGAAAACCAGAAAAAAGCCGATACAGAGTAATCGTTCCATGTTGTCGTTCCTAATTGATTATTGTAGAGAGCTTCGTTATTTCCTGAGTTTTTTCATTAATATTTCCACTTTCTTCCCGACGCCTGCCGCTCCGTTTTCCTGCGCTTTTTGATACCAGCCAAGTGCTTTTTCATTATCCTGTGGCACAATTAGGCCTTGTTCATAAATGCGTCCCAGATTTAATTGTGCAGTAGCATCACCTTGTTCAGCCGCCTTGAGAAACCACGCTATCGCTTTTTTACCGTCTTTTTTGACACCATCGCCATTCAGGTAAAGTACACCGATATTATTCGCTGCCAATGTGGAGTTTTGATCTGCTGCCTTCAATAACCATTTCATTGCAGTCTTACTATTTTTTTGAACGCCGATACCATCCATGTAGAAATAACCGATATTAACCTGTGAATCGATGTCTCCTTGCTCAGCCGCTTTCAGATACCACTCAGCCGATTTTTTATAATCTTGTTGCACTCCTAACCCTAATGCGTAATATTCACCCATCACAGCCTGCGCATCTGAATCTCCTTGCTTAGCCGCTTCTGTATACCACCTAGCTGATTTAGAATAGTCTTTTGGTACACCTAATCCATATCTATACAGATAACCAAGATTAAACTGAGCGTCTAAATAGCCCTGCTCAGCCGCTTTAGTGAACCAGTTGGCTGACTCTTCAAAATCTTGTGTAAACCCCAGACCCTTCAGATATAAAACTCCCATATTGAACTGGGCGCTGGAATTCTCTTTTTCAGCAGCAAGAAGATACCATTTAGCTGCCTTCTGATAGTTTTTTCCAACACCTAATCCTTTTTCATAAAAGAGACCCAAGTTATTCTGACCAACTGAATTTCCTTGTTCAGCTGCCTCGGCATACCATTTAGCCGCTTTCTGATAGTCCCGCTCTACGCCCAATCCTTCCTCGTAAAGATATCCGATGCTAACTTGCGCATCAGTACTTCCCAGTTCAGCAGCTCTCAAGTACTGTTTATGCGCTTCCTGATAATCCTGTTCGACACCGGAACCATCAAAATAGAAATCAGCCACATAATACTGAGCGTAGGAATTTCCCTGTTCAGCAGCCGCCCGATACCATTTCATCGCCTGTTGATAATCTTTTTCTACTCCTAATCCATCCCGATAAAGACTGCCAAGATCAGTCTGCGCATCAACATCGCCCTGTTCGGCTGATTGAAGATACCATTTAGCGGCTTTCTGATAGTCTTGTTCTACCCCCAAGCCTTCTTTATATAAATAGGCAATAAAATATTGTGAGTAAGCACTTCCCTGCTCTGCTGCCTGACTGAACCATTTCGCGGCTTCTTTATAATCCTGAGGAGCACCTTTCCCCTTAAAATATAAATACCCGATATTATCCCGCGCATTGGTATTACCTTTTTCTGCTGCCGGCAGATACCATTTAATCGCTTCCTGATAATTCTGTTCTACACCAAAACCTCGTCTATAAAAATCGCCAAGATTATCCTGACTCTTCGTATGCCCCAGTTCAGCGGCCTTGGTATACCATTTGGCGGCTTCCTTATAGCTCTGTTCTACTCCCAGCCCTTTATCATAGAGATATCCGATACTAAATATTGCATCAGGATCACCTTGCTCAGCGGATTGCTTATACCATTTGAGTGCTTCCTGATAATCCTTCTTAACGCCGAATCCATAGTAATAAAACTCCCCCATATAATACTGCGCATAGTGGCTTTTTTGTTCAGCGGAAGCACGGTACCATTTCATTGCCTGTTGATAATCTTGCTCTGTACCCAGCCCATCCTTGTAGAAATCACCCAGTTCAGCCTGCGCATAAGAACTTCCCTGCTCAGCGGCTGCCTGATACCATTTCATCGCCTGCTGATAATCTTGATCTGTACCCAGTCCATCCTTGTAGAAATCACCCAGTTCGACCTGTGCATAGGCATTTCCCTGTTCAGCGGCTACCCGATACCATTTCATGGCCTGTTGATGATCTTTTTCTACACCCAAACCATCCCGATAAAGATTACCAAGATCAAACTGTGCATCGACATCCCCTTGCTCAGCGGCTTTGAGGTACCACTTAACCGATTCCGGATAGTTTTTTTCTACTCCTAGCCCTTCTTTATATAAGTAGGCAATAAAATACTGTGAATAGGCATTCTCCTGTTCAGCGGCCTGACTGAACCACTTCATTGCTTCTTTATAATCCTGAGAAACGCCCATTCCCTTAAAAGAGAAATACCCCAGATGATTCTGAGCATCAACACTGCCCTGCTCAGCCGCAGAGAGATACCATTTGGCGGCTTCCTGATAATTCTGCTCAACTCCCAGCCCCTGATTATAAAGATTGCCGAGACTGACCTGACCGAAAGCATGCCCCTGTTCAGCCGACTGGATATACCACCTTACTGCTTCCTGATAATCCTGCTGTACACCAAACCCTTTTTCATAAAGATACCCCATGTCCACTTGTGCATCAGGATCTCCCTGTTCAGCCGATTTCGCATACCATGTCAGCGCTTCCTGATAATCCTGCTCGACGCCTAATCCTTCCTTATAGTAATACCCTACAAAATACTGGGAATAAGCATTCCCCTGATTAGCACCAGCGAGATACAATTTGAAAGCTTCTTTATAATCCTGCTCCACTCCCCACCCTTTATGGTAGAGACCAGCAAGAGTATTTTGTGCCTCGATATCCCCCTGACCGGCAGCAGTTTTGTATTTTTCAGCCTCTTCCTTATAACGCTCATGAAGATCCGCCTGCGCATCGGTATTTCCCTGCTGAGCAGATTCGGTATACCACCTAATTGCTTCCTGATTATCTAATGGAACTCCTAGTCCTTTTTCATACATTTTCCCAATCTTATATTGTGCAATTGCATCACCTTCATCAGCTAATCTCAGGCAGGTGAGGAAAGAAGATCCATCAACCTGACACGGATCTGCTGGCTTACATGCTGAGATAGAAACAGTCAGAGTGAATAAAAGAGCAAGCAAGGGAACGCGTTCCATGTCTTTAATTCCTTATTTTTGGGAGTTCAGTCGGAGGGCAAAGTGAATACACATTAACAAATATTATATGATGGGGGAATAATACTGATTATTTTAATAGGTGTTAAAAACAGGAGTTTATTATCTTTTTATAAAAACAGTCTACTGAAGAAATAATAATTCAATAAACCAGTGTGAAAAAAAATAATGTAACAGCTAAAAGCAAATCATGAGTCAAAATAGACTGAAATGAACGAGCAAGTTAATTCAACCGCAAACTGGCAGATTATGTTCTATCCAAAACTAGTGAGCCTGTACATCGATCTTTGCACAAGCCCTACAACTTTTCAAAACCATAAGCTAATTTTCTAGCTTATTAAAATTACAAACCTAATTCACTGAGTCCCGGATAATTATCAGGTCGACGACCCAAAGGCCAGTGAAATTTGCGTTCATCTTCATTTATCGGGATATCATTAATACTCGCAAAACGGTTGATCATCATTCCATGTTCATCAAACTCCCAATTTTCATTACCATATGAGCGAAACCAATTACCTGAATCATCATGCCATTCATAGGCATACCTTACAGCAATCCGGTTTCCTTCCACCGCCCATAACTCTTTAATTAACCGATAGCTTTTCTCTTTTATCCATTTTCGGACCAGCCATTTTCTTGCCTCATCTCGGCCATTAACGAACTCTGTTCTATTTCGCCATCTAGTATCTTTGCTGTATGCCAACGCAACTTTATCAGCATCACGTGTATTCCAGCTATCTTCAGCAATACGGACTTTTTGTATAGCTGTTTCATAATTAAATGGAGGAATAGGTAACTTTTTCTCAACGAACACAGACATATTTTCTCCGTACCATTTAGCGAGTAGTAGCAAAAATTAATGGCCTTATAAGCTTTCTTAACTCCATTACAAAAATATGGGTTATTTAATTTTTAGATTAACTGAAGGCCATAAATCCCAATAATATGATATCATGTGAACAGATCTGTACACTTAATCCGAGTGTACAGGTCTGTTCATAGAAAGAAAATATTAGAATTGCATTAAAAATAATATTAATAGAACTTTTTTGAATAACTAAGAAAAAACATCATGAGCAAAAAAGAGCACATCTTAGATATTGCAGAATCACTGTTTAACCAATTTGGCTATAACGCTGTTGGTGTTGATTTGATCAGAGATCAGGCAAATGTATCGAAGACATCCATGTATCGTTACTTTGGTTCTAAAAATAAGCTGATTGAAGGAGTGTTACTCAGACGCCACCAAAGATTTCAACAGGAGCTAACTATTAGTGCATCTTCAACAGAGGGGGTTGAAAACAAAATTAATGCAATCCTCGACTGGCACTTTTCATGGTTTGCCACGGAAGATTTTCAAGGATGCCTGTTCATGCATGCTCTGGCTGAATTTAAAGGGCAAGATGAAGCTATCGTTAAACAGGCTCAACAACATAAGGCATGGATAAAATCCTTGTTACTATCTATTTTCTCAACCGCTCAGGGAAATGCAGAGAACAAAGCAGAAGCACTGATAACATTTATAGAAGGAATGATAATAAGAGCTGAGTTTGGTGAGGTTTCAGGTCAGGAAGAGTATTATCGAACAATGGCACAGCGATTCATTTAGAGCCCTGAATGTGTTTGCCAATTCAAGGTTTTTCGGTCTCTTAGCCAGCAAGCTGACCAAGAGACCGATTACCATAAGAACAAAAAACGTTCAGAGATTACCCTGGTGTTGGGTTAGTTAAAGCTAATTACCTTTTGTCTTTCAAGCTGCTACTTTGCTGGCTTCGTTCACTTCCCCCTGTCACATAGTGCTCTATGCTTCCGGGAGTCTTTCCCTTACCGCCCAATGCAACTCGAAATCCATTAGGTATATTCAAAATAATGAAAATTATTTGTCTAAATAAAAGGCAGTGATAACTCACTCCCCGGTTATCTGACAAAATCTTAATTATAACTTATATTTTTACAACCAAATTAATACACCAGACTCACGATAAAATCAACAAATAAAAGCTCAAATGTTGATTTAGCTACACAATATTCGCGTCTTAATTTAGCCAGCAAAAAACACAACATAGTAAAATTTAATTTATCTAATTGATTTTAATGGATAAAAATTCAATATATTGAATTTATTCCTGAATGTAAAAAAATACGCATATTTTACGAAATTTATTGCATAGATAACGTGAATATGAAAAGTGCTACTGTATAAATATGCGGAATTTATAGTATCCTTTTAATCACGATAAAGTTTAAATTGAAGGCTAACCATCGGCCATTTCATCAATATATACCCATGATTTTCGTGTTGTATTGCGACAGTAAAGGAGTACAGACAACAAAGAAGCAACGTGGAAAACAGTGGATATCGCAGGATGTTATACTATATTAGACCGGATTTTATCGGTGAAATAGCATGGAGAAATGCTCTCCATGCGATTGATTAATGTGCAGCCTTAACAACCCAGCGATTGAATAAATAACGCGAGCCATAGGCAGGAAAGACGTTAAACAAAGCAAAGAAGATTTTAATTAAGATCTGAACTACCATCATCCCAATAATCTGATTAGTAGGAAGTTTTCCGTAGAATGCAACAAAACAGAAAACAAAACTATCAAGGATTGATGCTATAAACGTACTAAAAAATACTCTTAGTGCCAGAAACCGAGAATTTGTCATGTCTTTTAACTTGCACAAGACATATGAATTAACCAGCTCTGAGACTAAAAATGACAATGATGATGCAAAAATCGCCGACAAGATGTGATTCATCAAAGCATTATACTGCTCATTCAAACCCCAGCCCGGAATAGCTGGTAAACTCGTCGATATACTTAATAACGAGACAATAATCAGATTAGAAGCCAGAGACATGTATATGGCTTTTCTTGCCAGACGGAATCCATAAAACTCACTGAGCAAGTCAATAACTAAAAATGAGAACGGATAAATGAAAGTACCCGGAGTCACAATAATATCAAAATACTCAATATAGACAGGCTTCGCTGCTGCTATATTACTGAAAGTATAGAAAATTGTTAGTAACAGGGCGAGAAGTGAATAAACAACCCAAGACTTTTCGTTGCGCTCCTCAATTTCATAGACTGAGGGTGAACTTGGAAAACTAGAGTATATTTTCCTGTAGAGTGATTTCGTTTCGTGACTATCAAAGTCATCTGCTATTTCACTCTTTTCTAACTCCTTCACATTGATTTTTAAAACTTTTCCTGTTGATAAAATTAATACATTGGCTGTATTATCGTAACTGTTAAATCCCAATAATTTATATTTTTTTCCCATACCCAAACCGCTCTTCCATTATATCCCCAATCACTGCAAAATCGTCTGAATTCTCAGCACAAGACTCATTGATATGAAACTTTTTCTGTTTTGGATCGAAACATAATTTAGGGTTGTTGCTCTGATAATTACCTCTTCTGACTATTAATAAATCACCAGCATTATATTTACCCGAAAAATCATTCTCAAGTAAAATAGCGACAACATTAGGGCCAGAACCGAAATAATAAGTTAATTTTCTTCCAACAATAAGTGTGCCAATTTTACTTTGATAAAACTCTTCAGTAACACATTCAGATTGCATAAACAGCGGGACAGCACACGGATTCATATTACCTTCATAAGAAACAATTGCATCAATACGCTCTTTTTCTGCGATATCAATCGCTTCGATCTCACTGTAAGAAATACCAAAAAAATTAGATACTTTTTGGATTGTTGAGGTGTGAACACTTTGTACCCGACCATCTAAGATATTGTAGATTGTTGTTCGATTAAGCCCCGTCCGGTCACAAAGTGACACTCGGGTTTCCCCTCTGGAATCAAGTAAATACTGTAAATTTTTTCTCAGGTATTCCATTTTTTGTTTTTTATACATAGCAATGCCTAGGAAAATATGTAACCATCTAATTTATATGACCTTTTAGAATAAACACTTTTTATTGAATTTCGTAAGAGTAAAGAACACTCTTGCCATAAATGATAAAAAATGATAGCAATTTATTTGCTAACCTTATTATTTAATAATACAACTAAATTGTTTTTTATGGAAAATATTAATTTTTCGGGTTATATTTTGATTAACACCATTAAAAAATAATAATAAAAATACAAAAATAACATTAAATAAAGTGAATATGACTTATGCCAATGCTTTTTATCAAAAATTCGGCCATTCCATCTCAAAATTATTACTTCTATTTAAAGATCAATGAGGAATAACATATAGATATATTGGTTACTATTTACAAAATAAAATTTACCACATGTAAACTATATGAGATAAAAATGAGTTCACTCTATAAAAATAATGAACCTTACTTGAAAGGGTTGATCGCTATGATGGAACATCTCAGCGATCCTTGGGGCATTAAGGATTTAGGGTCCCGTCATATTTATATGAATAAAGCAGCCTATCTATACACCAACACACCTGAAACTTTTGACGTAGAGGGTAAGCTTGATTGTGAATTTCCGGCTCACTGGTCTGAAGATCAATTTGCACAAGATTTAAAAGAACATGACCGGAGAACCGAAGAATCAAAAGACAGGGTTTCCATCATCGAAACCCATTATTGGTATGGAAAAAATAGCCTCGCTCCTTTTATCAGCGAAAAGTTCCCTGTGTACAACGATGAAAAAGAATGTATTGGCATTGTCTGGAATGCCAAGCCACTCAGTAGCCTTTCCCCTCTGAAATATATTAATCAACATAAGCCCAGCGTGTTAACTACAGAGGCTGAGACAGACCTGTTTACCAAAGGGGAACTGGATGTCATCTTTTTAATGTTGCAAAGACGCTCAAGTAAGGAAATAGCTCAGATTTACAATGTCACACCTAAGACAATAGAAAATCGGATATATAACATCTATCAGAAAGCCAATGTCCACTCGCATCAGCAATTTGAGGAATTTTGCCGGCATTTACAATTAGATAGCTATATTCCTGAACGTTTAATTGAGAAAGGCGTTCTATTTATCTAAAAATCAGGGAATGATCGATGGTAGTGATCAAAATTGAACACAGTCCATTATGCCGAGTACCACAACAACAACGTTTATCTTTACTGAGCGTGGCTATCGTCCATATGGGCATGTTAACCGCATTGGATCAGTTTATGTTGGGTGCAGTCCTCGGCAATGCTATGGCACTGACTGATGCATTTATTGCTATTTTTATTGGCAGTCTGATATTTGGCATTGTAACTTTTGGCCTCGGCTTCGCCGGCATGCGTGAAGGCCTATCCGGTAGTTTATTGGCCCGATGGTGTGGCTTTGGACGAATAGGCTCCGTGCTGATCGGCCTTGTTATTGCAGTCAGTTTATTGGGCTGGTTTGGCATTCAGAATGCTATTTTTGCAAAATCTCTAAACTTCGCTTGCGGAGATAAACTTGGCTTTAGTCTGGCGGCAATGATATCCGGTGCTTTATTGACAACTCTTGTCGCTTTTGGTTTTAAAGCATTACGATTCACGGCCAGAATTGCTGTACCCATGTTTATCTTATTAGTTGTTTATATTTACACCACTGTACTGTCTGGTGATTCTGGCCAGAATTGGTATGAAATTATGCAGCTACCTCATTCAGATGAAACTTTATCTATCAGTGCAGGGATCACCATAGTTGTCGGTGGCGCAATTGTTGCCAGTTTGATGACGCCTGATCTGACTCGTTATACCAAATCAGGGCAACATGTTTTTGGGATCACGCTGTTGACGATTATTGCCGGTGAGTTTGTTATTAATGGTCTGGCTATTTTAATCGCGAAAGCACTAAACACATCCGATGTTGTTACCATTATGTCTCAGGCTGCGGGCGGTGCGGGTCTGTTCGTGGTCGTATTTTCAACCTTAAGAGTGAATGACCTGAATCTATACTCTTCATCATTGGGAGTTATCAATGCTGTCGAAGGGATTACTGGAAAAAAACTACGCTACCCTCCAACAACAATAGTGATTGGAATATTGGGAACCCTATTTTCTATTCTGGGTATTCTGGATCGATTTGTGGATTTTCTGACTGTACTCGGCGTTGTCTTCCCGCCAATTTTAGGAGTCATGTTGGTTGATTACTATATTTTGCGTTCTTATCGAAAGGTATTGGATGAAAGTAGACAGAAAGGGCAACTTCCGCCAAAAACACCAGTTATAGGCTGGGCAGCTATTATCGCCAGTCTCGTTGGCAGTATTATTGGATTAACCGTTGAATGGGGGATACCAGCACTTAATTCATTATTAATAGCAAGTGGCGTTTACTGGTTCACTAAATCTGCTTTTAAACGCTTACCCTAATTCTCCCCAGATATTGCTCCCTAATAAGGGAGCAATTTAATTCTTGTCTTCCAATTTTTTCTTTTACCCCGAACATTATTTTTAAGTTCATGTAATAGACAATTTCAGCTCTTACTGTGCTTTTCAGCATATGTGCCACTATTAACCCATTGATGGTCTGCTTCCCATGTAAACAACCACTTACGCGTAGGCCCAGCCATGACGTTCAGATAATAGCTATCATATCCGGCTAGTGTTGCTACAGGATGATACCCTTTCGGAACCATCACGACATCTTTGTTATACACTGCCATTGTTTCATCTAATAAGCGATCATCAGTATAAACACGCTGTAAACAAAAACCCTGCGGTGGGTTCAGACGATGGTAGTAAGTCTCCTCCAAATAGGTTTCATGAGGTTCATTATCGGTGTCATGTTTATGGCTGGGATAAGAGCTGCTACAACCTTCATCAGTATAAACCTCCACCACCAATAAACTATCAGCTGGCTGGTGATCAGGAAGAATGTTATGAACATAACGACGATTATTCCCATTACCCCGTTGTTCAGCCCCTATATCCTGCGGTGTAATTAATCGGGTCGGATGATTCCCTTTCCCTTTAGCCTGACAAACCGCTAGCTCAAGATGGGTTTGAGCGATAATTTCTATCACCTCATGTGGCGCGATATAGACAGCATAAGGTTTTTTACGTTCAAACGGACTCATACGATCGCCAATTTGTTCAAATCGATGTTGAGCCGTACTCACTGTTGCTTTTCCTGCAACTAACACCAGACAGGTTTCGTTCTCCGAAGCCGCCAATGTTATTGACTCCCCCGTATCCAGCTCATAAACATCAAAATGAACATATCCCCAGTGTGCGATTTCTGGCGAGATATGTTGTGTCCGCTTGTTTTGATCGGGTTTATGATATTTTGACAGCAGCTTAGACATGCAATCTACCTCAAGGTCACTTTTTAATTTCAGTGTTCACATCAACCCAGCATCTTTAGCAAGCCGATGTAAATTTTTATACCCCAATGTGGCGTAAGTCAGCGGGTGTGCAACAGCAGGGTCCTGCTCTGCTTCAACAACCAGCCAGCCGTGATAGCCGTTGTTTTTCAATGTATTGAAAATATCAGAATAATTTACACAACCATCGCCCGGTACAGTAAAAACACCGCTCAGCACTGCATCCAGAAAACTGGTTTTCCGGTTTTTAACATCTTTCAGTACCTCCGGCCGTATATCTTTGCAATGTACGTGGTTAATGCGTTTACCCCAGCGTTTTGCCACAGTCAGCGGATCATCTCCGGCAAAGGTTAAATGCCCGGTATCCAGTAACAGCCCAACTTCTTTACCCGTGTTTTCCATCAGATGATTAATGTCTTCAGCACTTTCAATCACTGTTCCCATATGGTGGTGATAAGCTATCTGAACCCCATGAGACTGAGTATAACGGGCAAATTCTGTTAATTTTTCTCCATACTCCTGCCAACGCTCTGCCGGAAAAAGGGGGCGTAAATACACGGGCTTACTCTGATCTCCGTGTATACTGTCTGTCACTTCGGCAAAAACCATCACCGTCGCGCCCAATTCACGCAGCAGCGTTAAATGTGGCTGAACAGCTGTAATTTCTTCCTCGACACTGCGTGTCAACAATTGCCCGGAATACCAGCCAGATACCAATTTCAGATAATGGGTGGCCAGAATAGGCCCTAATATCTGCGCTTGGCGGGGGAATTTATTACCCAATTCAAAACCCGCAAACCCTGCCTGACGCCCTTCTGATAGACAGGTTTCCAAAGAGGTTTCTGCTCCCAGAGAAGGCAGATCATCATTAGTCCATGTCAGAGGGTTGATGCCAAGTTGAACGGTCATGACGGTTCTCCTGTATGTTGAGGATTCAGTTCTTCTTTTGCTTTTTTTCCATCACGCTGACGCCAGTTGTTAATCAGATCGTGGTAGTTCTTTTTTACTTGTAGAACAAGTGTCTGATCATCTATTTCGCCAGCCAGCCATTTTTGTGATGCTTTGCCGAATAGTGTTCGACCAACGGCAAACCCTTTAACAATGGATTTACCTGCTGCCGCATTGAAACCTGCCTTGAGTGTTTTTGCAGGTGCATCCAGTCCCAGAATCACAACTCCGCGACAATCAGGATCCCGTTGCATAATCAAATCTTCAATCTGATCCCACGTTGTTGATTGCATGGGAGGCAATTTCCACCAGTCAGGCTTGATACCAAGATTGTAGAAACGCTTTAGTGCACGTAGATAAAATTCATCTGAGCGTGTCATTCCGGATGGCAAGATCACCTCTAAGAGTAGCTCATGGCCTGACCGGCAACAGGCTGCATAAACTTCCTTCACTATTTCTTCCTGCTCCAGACGCAACGTACTGTTATCTTCAGGGTGGAAGAACACCAGACATTTCACGATATGTTCCAATGGCCAACTGACCAGCTGGGAACCGATATTTCCATGTTCTAAACAGAGTGGACGGGAGCCGGGTAGTTCAATCGGACGTCCTATCCATAATCCCTGCCCGGTCGCAGCATCAAGAACGTCCTGTCCAAAAGTACTGTCACATAATATGCCTGAGTGACCTTTCAGATTAGTTTCTGCACTCACTTCCTGACTGGCTTGGAATAGCAGTTTTTTCAGAGGTGGAATGAGATCAAAACTGGCATTCACTTCACGTGCCATTTCAACAAACTGAATCCGGTGGTCAAATGCCATGATACACAGTTCCTGCCACTGCTTATGACGGCTACTCACGCGATGAAGATGATTCAGGTGGATATCTAAATCAGGGCGATAACCTGTTGCTGTTGGCGCAAATTTTTCTGCTCGCACGATATAGTTATCCAGTTCAGCCTTATCCGGCATTGCAGGCGCACAGCCATGTCGTGAAACAACCAAAGCGCCACAGGCATTTGCATAAGCACAACTTTGTTCCCAACTTTCGTTATTCAGATACCCTCGCAATAGACCAGACATAAATGCATCACCCGCTCCCAACACGTTCAGTATTTCTACTTTAACGCCTTGAATAGTCAGCCCTTTATCAAGTTTTTCAGGGATATCTCCGGTAAATACAGAACACCCTAGTGCCCCACGTTTACAGACCAGAGTGGCAGAACTCAGTTTCCTGATATTGCGTAAGGCATCTAAGGTATTTTTAGAACCACCAGCAATATGAAACTCTTCTTCTGTACCGACTATCAGATCAAATTGAGAGAGTACTTCCTGTAATTGAGCAGTAACCTGCTCTGAAGCGATATAGCGGGTTTCGCCATCACCCAGCGATGTCAGCCCCCACAAAACAGGTCGATAATCGATATCAATAACAGTTCTTACACCATTGCGACGGGCATATTGTAATGCAGTCAGCACAGCATCTCTGGTTTTCGGATGAGACAGATGGGTTCCGGTAATCGCCAAGCAACGGGCAGAAGCAATATATTCCTCACTGAAATCATCACGGGTAATCGCCATGTCAGCGCAATTGTCACGGTAGAAAATCAGCGGAAAAGTTTCTTTATCTTTTATACCGAGTAACACCAAAGCTGTAAGACGCTCTTTATCAGTAATTAAATGGCTGGTATCGCATCCTACCCTCTCCAGCTCTTCACGTAGAAAACGCCCCATATGTTCATCGCCGACTCTGGCCAGCATGGACGATTTTAATCCCTGACACGCTGTACCATAAGCTACGTTGCCAGAAGAGCCACCCAGATATTTAGAGAAACTGCTCATGTCCTCCAAACGTGACCCTATCTGCTGACCATATAAATCGACCGCAATACGTCCCATACAGATAACATCAAACTTTTTATGTTGCTCCATCGCTCCACCTCTTACCAATGTGCGTTTTGCTAACTTATGTTGCTAACCCATATATGTCGCTAACTGCGAGATTTAATTAATTTCAGTGACGTTAACCCAACGTTTTTGTTCATGAGAGCAGACAATAGCATCCAGAATACGAGAGACTTTCCAGCCTTCGGTAAAATCAGGCCAGAGGTCTCGATCCAATGCGATACCATCAACTAAGTCTTTCACTTCCACTGTTTTCTGGTCATTAAAGCCAATGCCATGCCCGGCACCATGACAAAAAGGCGCATAATCTGGATGTTCCGGCCCGACCAAAATGGTTTTGAAACCCTGACGATTGGCCGGTTCATCGTGCCGGTATAGTTTCAGCTCAGCCATTCGTTCCTGAGTAAAACTCAGAGTGCCTTTAGTTCCTGTTACGATATAAGTCAGCCCCATCTTTCGGCCACAGGCAATGCGGGAAGTTTCAATCACGCCTGTAGCCCCACTATCAAAACGTACCATTGCATGAGCCTGATCTTCGTTTTCAACGGGGATCAATACAGAAGAACCGGATATTTCAGGGCGTGCTTTCACAATTGTTTTCATATCACCACAAACAGTTGTGATATCCCCCACCAGATATTGCGCCATATTGATAATATGTGCGCCAAGATCACCCAATGCCCCCAAACCGGCTTGATCCTTAAAGCAGTGCCAATGAATCGGATTCAGAGGATCAGCCATATAATCTTCATTATGTGTACCGTAAAAATGCACTACGTTGCCAATCTCACCATTCGATATAATCTCTTTAGCCAATTGCGCAGTCGGGTTTTTCATATAGTTAAACCCCACCAGTGTCTTCACTCCGGCAATAGTGGCAGCAGCGACCATCTGTTTTGCATCATGGGAATTCAAGGCCAGTGGTTTTTCGCAATAAATATGTTTTCCGTGCTTAATAGCTTCTAACGCCATTTCTTTGTGCAAAAAATTTGGTGTACATATATCAACAACATCAATATCAGGATCAGAAACCAGTTCTCGCCAATCGCCCGTTGAGCGTAGAAAACCGAGTTCGTTTGCATGAGTCTGAGCAAGCTCCGGCGTGATCCCGGCAATCATGTCACGTACTAATTTTCCTTTTAATGGAAATACCGTTGGTGCTTGCGCATAAGCTATAGCATGGGCACGCCCGATATAGCCCGCACCAATCAAGCCAATCCGAATCTCTTTCATATTATTTGGATTCCATCACTCAGGTTTTCTAGGCACTTTCACTATGAACAGAGCGCTTAAACAATGCCTTACTGATTTGATAAACGACATATCCCAGAATTCCGGCTGCAAACAGATAGTAAAGTGTCATTACATAATTCGGCACATTCTGAGCCAGAAAAACATACATTGAGATAGCAGCCAGTGTAATTAACCATCCCATAGGCTTCACCATTGACCACGGGGTAATATCCACCTGTTTTGTATACACTTCCTCATAACTTTCAGCAGGGAAGAAATAACCGATTATCAGCATAAAAATGACATTCAACACAAATAAGATGCCGACCAGATGGAAGAAATGGATATCAATATGCAGGATAAAGTTACAAACAATATATGCTGACATACCAAACAGCAGCCCCAGCTTTGCTGCTATCGGAGGAACACGTTTTGTCATCAACCCGACCAGAACGACACTGAGAATGGGAGCATTAAAAATCCCCTGTAATTGTTGGATCAGGTAAAACAAACCATCAGGTGCATTCGCAACGAGCGGAGCGATCAGCATGGTGACCAACGCCAGAGCAATACCCAAATATTTTCCTACAGCAACACTTCGAGCTTCACTGGCATTCGGGTTAATTCTTTGTTTGTAAATATTGACAGTAAATAAAGTAACAGAGGAGTTCAGGCCACCACTGAATGTAGAAAATACCGCCCCAACAACCACCGCCGCAAAAAAGCCAACCAGAATTTTAGGCAAAACTAATTGTACTAATGCGGGATAGGCATTATCCGGGTTATCTATTTGCCCATTGAAAATATGGAATGCAATCACACCCGGCAAAATAATAATAGAAGGAATAAGTAGTTTTAACACAGCACACAACATTACTCCTTTTTGCCCTTCCGCCAGATTCTTCGCACCCAGTGATTTTTGTACAATGGATTGGTTGGTACACCAAAAGAACATATTGGAAATGATCAATCCGGTAAACAGGGTTGAAAATGGAACAAGTGAATCTTCACTACCAATGGAGTTGAATTTATCAGGATGAGCCTGATAAACATCGGTCAGGCCTTGCCAGGCACTGCCATCCCCGACATACAGTAAGGCAAAAACAGTAACGATGCCTCCGCCGATAATTAGCCCGATACCGTTGATAGTGTCAGCTACTGCAATCGCTTTAATGCCGCCAAAAATAGCGTAAATTGCGCCCAGACCGCCAACACCCCAAACCATAATCCATAACGCGGTCGTTTTATCGACATTGAATACCTGAGAAACCTGAAACAAACTTTCCAGTGCAATAGCGCCGGTATATAACACGATAGGCAATAACGAAATAACATACATGGCCAGAAATAAAAGAGAAGTAATTAACAAAGTATTTTTGTCAAATCGCCGTTCTAAATATTCTGGAATTGTTGATATCCCCAATTTTAAATATTTGGGCAGGAAATAAATGGCAAACAGGACAATAGTTAAGGCAGCTATAACTTCCCATGCCATAACAATAAATCCCGTTCTGAATGCCAACCCATTTAAACCAACCAGATGTTCTGTAGACAGATTCATTAATAACATGGAGCTACCGATATAAACTCCGGTCAGAGAGCGCCCACCAAGAAAATAACCTTCAGTGGAATCAATTAAATGTTTATTCCTTGTTTTATAATAAGCAATCCCTGCCACCAGCAGGGTGAAACCAATAAAAGAAAGAAAAGCTGACATGTAATGTTCCCCTGTTTTTCTGTGGTTTATAATTTGATTTCTTTACCGGACAACAGGGATTCAAGCGCCTTATCAGCAAGATATAATGCCTGTTCACCATCAAAACCGGTTGTTTCTGGAGTGGCTCTGCCAGCCATAACATCGACAAAATGATCCCATTCCGCGATATATGCCTCACGATAACGTTGCAGGAAAAAATGTTCGGGTTTAGCGGAAAGACACCCGTTGTCTCCCCATAATTCCACACTATTTTCCTTAATATTACCGGCTGTCAGTAAACCTTTTTCACCATGCAGCTCAAGACGCTGGTCATAGCCATACCCTGAACGGCGGCTATTCGCGATGCTCACCATAGCGCCGGAAGGAAATTTCATCACAATAAACGCAGTATCAATATCACCCGCGAAGCCAATGGCAGGATCAACAAGATTACTGCCTTGTGCATAAATAGCACACGGCTCCTCTCCGATAATAAAACGGGCCATATCAAAATCATGAATCGTCATATCCCGAAACATACCACCGGAAACCCGGATATATTCAGCGGGTGGCGGAGCAGGATCGCGGGATGTGATCATCAGGGATTCTGCCTTACCTATTTTCCCCGCATGAAACAGATTTTTCAGCCGTCGGAACTGAGGGTCATAGCGACGATTAAAGCCGACAAATAGAGGGACCTGACACTCTTTTACCACAGCAAGACATTGCCGTACCCGTTCAAGCTCAAGATGAACCGGCTTCTCACAGAAAATCATTTTATGATTACGCGCAGCCAGTTCGATCAAATCAGCATGCGTATCTGTTGCTGAAGCAATAAGTACACCGTGAACCTCCGGATCAGACATGGCTTCTTCAGTTGTTTGTATTTTGACCTGATATTTCTGTGCCAGTGTTTCAGCATTTACCTGATAAGGATCAACGACAGAGTAGAGACAGGTTTCTTTATGACTAGCAATGCTAACTGCATGCACCAGACCAATTCTGCCAGCACCAAATAATGCAATATTAAACATGAATGCTCCTTGATACCTCTGTATCCCCGTCGTCTTTCAGATTGCTGCGTTATGAACCATTCCCTGAAATTCATCGGGTCTATTTGCTTTGGGTTTGAATAAAAATATATCAATCAAAATATTTATTTCAATTTAACTAATATTGAAAATTTTATTTTTTAGAGGCGCTTAGCATTTTGAGATGAAAAAGATGAAATTAGTGTTATACCTATCACGAAAAAAAAGCTATCAGGTATGAGAAATTAAACAAAAATCCCTTAAAATCATATAGTAGATACAAAAAAGCACCCAACTACAGAAAAGTTGAATGCATTGAAATTACAATTGTGTTGAAGAGATAATGAAGCCGTCCGGCATGAAATAAATATTCCATTCCTTGTATAAAAAAGCATTTTCACGGTCAGATGAAAGGCATGAAACAATATATAAACAATGATAGTCGAATATTAGTACTGCCGAGTATATTTCTCCACATACTGCCTGATATTTTCAGCCGCATTGGTGATCGCCTGATTATCTGCAACCTGTGCTGTTCCTGTTCTCCACCATGATTCATAATCATGGGTCATGGTCTTCGGCAACACTTTAATATCAATCAGAGTGGCACAGAGTTGTTGACGAGCGTCCTGCAAAGCAGCAATTAATTGTTGTTCGTTATGTACCCGATAACTTTTGCAACCGTAACTTTCTGCATTTTTGGCAAAATCTACCGGAATCAGTGCGCCATCCAGCCGACCACTTTGTTGATTACGATAACGATTTTCTGTCATAAAACTGCCCATGCCCTGACTCATCTGTAAGTTATTGATGCAGCCAAACCCCGTATTATCAAATAACAGCACAGTAATTTTGATGTTTTCCTGAATCGCCGTTTGCAGCTCACTGTGTAGCATCATATAAGAGCCATCCCCGACCATTGCATAAACTGGCTGATTAGGGCAGGCAATTTTTGCTCCCAGCGCTGCCGCAATTTCATATCCCATACAGGAATAACCATATTCAAGGTGATAGGTATCCGGCTCTTTCGGTTGCCACAGGCGTTGTAAATCCCCCGGCAAAGAACCGGCTGCACCGACAATAATTGCGTTATCTTCCAGATACTGATCCATTAGCCCAAGCACCCGCGTCTGCGCCAGATTAGTCTGCAATGTGTCACTGTATTCATTTAATTTCTCATCCAGATGACCTGCAATTTCTGGCCTGTCTCCGGCCTGATATTGGATAGAAAACAGCCGTGACAGTTCCTCCTGCCAGACTGATTTAGTCTGAGCAACCTCCTGTTGCCAACCGGAGTACCATCCCGTTTTTGCTAATGCCTGAGTCAACGAAGATAAACCTTCTCTTGCATCAGAAATCACTGCGACCGCATCCAGTTTGTAGGCATCAAACTCTGCCACGTTAATAGTAAGAAATTCAGCTTGCGGATGTTGGAACAGGGATTTGGATGCTGTCGTAAAATCAGTAAAACGGGTGCCGACACCAATGATTAAGTCCGCATCCTTAGCCAGCAAATTAGCGGCCAGACACCCTGTTGTTCCGATTCCACCGCAATTCAACGGATGTGTTGCGACAATGGCACTTTTTCCTGCCTGTGTTTCTGCAAATGGAATATTAAAAGTTTCTGCGAACTGGCGGAAAGCTTGATCTGCACCGGAATAACGTACTCCTCCCCCACAAATCAATAATGGCTTTTTCTTACGCTGTATCAGCTCTACGGCATCCTGAATACGGGATAAAGAGGCAGGCCGACGTTCAAGATGATGTACCCGTTTCTGAAAAAAGTAATCAGGGTAATCCCAAATTTCTCCCTGTACATCCTGCGGCAAACAAATTGTCACTGCACCGGTATCCGCCGGATCAGTCAATACCCTCATGGCCTGAATCATCGCCGCCATTAATTGTTCAGGTCTGGAAATGCGATCCCAATAGCGAGAAACAGGCCGGAAACAATCGTTGGTACTGATAGTGCCATCCCAGTACTGTTCAACCTGCTGTAAAACCGGATCCGGCTGGCGGCATGCAAAGGTATCTCCCGGTAATAACAGTAGTGGGATACGGTTAGCCGTCGCTGTCGCTGCGGCTGTAACCATATTGGCCGCTCCCGGCCCGACAGAGGAGGTGACAGCAAAAATCTGTCGCCGTTTTTTCTGCCGGGAAAAGCCGGTGGCTATGTGTGCCATTCCCTGTTCATTACACCCCTGATAGACCCGGAGATGCCCGGGCTCCTGTTCCAACGCTTGACCTAACCCCACAACATTACCGTGACCAAATAGGGTAAAAACACCACAGATAAAGGGCAGTTCCTCCCCATCCACGTTGATATACTGCTGATTGAGAAACCTGACCAAAGCCTGAGCCATGGTCATTTTCTGAGTGTGTTTTGTCTGAGAAAATGTTGCCGATTCTTTCATGGAGCGGGTATTTATAGAATCAGTATTTATGGGCTTGGTATTTATAGGCTTAGTATTCATAGGATTACTCCATTGTTGGCATGACAAAGCTGCTGCTATGGTGTTCCAGACGAACACTGGCAGGCCAACGGCTCGTGATTGTTTTCATGCGGGTATAAAAACGTACACCATCATTGCCATGTACATTCAACGGACCGAAAATAGAACGTTTCCAGCCGCCAAAACTATGGAATGCCATAGGAACAGGAATAGGGATATTGATGCCAACCATACCAGTCTGTACATCTTCACTGAATTGACGGGCCGTTTCACCATCACGGGTAAAAATAGCCGCGCCATTACCGTATTCATGGTGGTTAATCAATTTCAGTGCGGTGTGATAATCAGGTACGCGCACAATGGATAGTACAGGCCCGAATATCTCTTCTTTATAAATTTTCATCTCCGGCGTGACATAATCAAACAAAGTCGGCCCCACGAAATAACCCTTCTCATGACCTGTGACCTGATACCCTCGCCCATCTACCAGTAGCTTTGCTCCCTGCTCCACACCACTGTTAATGTAATCACAGATTTTTGATCTGTGCTGCTCAGAAATGACCGGCCCCATATCATTTTCACGACCCTCGCTGATCCCGGCACCGATAACCATTCCGTCAATTTGCTGCCGGAGTTCTGTTACCAGCTCATCCGCTATTTCATCCCCTACAGCCAGAACAACAGACAGTGCCATACAACGTTCTCCTGCGGCACCAAAGGCGGCCCCTATAATGGCATTTGCAGCCATTTCCAAATCAGCATCCGGCATTAGAATGCTGTGGTTCTTCGCACCACCCAGTGCCTGACAACGCTTGCCATGTGCTGATGCCGTTGCATAAACATACTCAGCAACCGGTGTTGAACCCACAAAACTGACAGCCTGAACATGGGGATCGGTCAATAAGATATCTACGGCTTCCTTATCCCCTTGTACGACATTGAATACCCCATCCGGCAACCCCGCCCGCTGTAACAATTTAGCCAGTTCAATCGAGAGAGAGGGATCTTTTTCGGAAGGTTTCAGAACAAAAGTATTTCCTGTTGCTAACGCAATCGGGAACATCCACATTGCGACCATAGCAGGAAAATTAAACGGAGTGATCCCTGCACATACGCCCAGTGGCTGCATCAGGGAATGGCTATCAACCCCGGTCCCTACATTGGCAGAGTGCTCACCTTTTTGTAAGTGAGGAATACCACAGGCAAACTCAACGACTTCAAGGCCACGGGTCAATTCCCCCACCGCATCAGAGTAGATTTTCCCATGTTCTTCGGAAATCAGGCGAGCTAAATGCGCCTGATTTTCTTCAAGGAGTGACTTAAATTTGAACATGATCCTGGCTCTTTTCAATGGTGAGGTTTTAGACCATTCTTCAAAAGCCTGATGGGCAGATTCGATAGCGGATTTTGTTTCATTAGCGGTACTCAAGGCAACCTGCCGTATTGATTCCCCCGTTGCAGGGTTAAAAACAGGTAAGATTCGAACACTTTGACTACTGATAAGTTTCCCGCCAATAAAATTTTTAATCTGTTCCATTTTGAGCCTCTCTCAATACAATTATGGGCCTAACCACATACAGGCTGAACCACGTAAGATGAGTTGAATCATTATGAATTGAACCACGATGCTAAAGATATATGAAATATAAATTTCATTTTCAATCGGAATTGAAATACTATTTTATTAATGTGATCAACACGCTATTTTTGTGCAATTACAATTTATTAGGGAGACATTATGTCTGCTGCATCGAATCTGCCCGAACTACAGGAACAAATTCGCTCGCGTTATGACGAGTTAAGTAAGCGGTTACAGCAAGTTGCAAGGTATGTTCTGGATAATACCAATAGCGTGGCATTTGATACGGTTGCGGTTATTGCAAAAGAAGCTGATGTTCCGCCTTCTACTCTTATCCGCTTTGCCAATGCCTTTGACTTCAATGGGTTCAATGAAATGAAACAATTATTTCGCATGAATCTGGTAGAAGAAACCGCCAGTTATACCGACCGTGCCCGTCTGTTCAGGGCACTGGATGGTGATAACCAGCAAGTGGAAGATCCACAACATATTTTGCAGGAATTCGCCCATTCCAATGCTCAGGCTATGCAGCAACTTGCCGCCCGCACTCCGGCGGAAGACTTAAATAAGGCCGTCGATTTACTGGCAAATGCTCACAATATTTACATTATCGGGCTGCGGCGTTCGTTCAGTGTCGCATCATATTTAGCCTATGCCCTGAGTCATCTGGAATGCCGCCCTTTGCTGGTAGATGGTCTGGGAGGAATGTTCCGCGAACAAATAAATATGATTGGGGCAAATGATGTGGTGATTTCCATCAGCTTTACCCCCTATGCCGAAGAAACGGTGATGGTCAGTGAAAGAGCTGCAAAGGCTGGAGCAAAACAGATTGTGATTACTGACAGCCAAATCAGCCCATTAGCGAGTTTCAACGACGTTTGTTTTGTGGTGAAGGAAGCTAAAGTTGATGCATTCCGCTCCCAGTCTGCCACGTTATGTCTCGTTCAATCACTGGCTGTCGCTTTGGCTTACCGGCAGGAAAATTCCGGATAATTATTCTCTTTCGAGTTGCTTCGCGGAGGCAAAGGAACAACAAAGAGGCAACTTGAAAGACAACGGGTATATTAATTTCAGGTTGTTGGCTCACTGATGACAGCCTGAAATATATTGCTTAATTAAACAGAAAATAACCCCTCATCAAAAATTAATTATTTTCCTCAGCTTATAAACTGTGATTATTTTTTTATTCACATAATCACCAATCATGTTCTATTCATTCTTTGAGTCAATAATCAATATTCATTATGGGTTATTTCATACAGAGGCGTTTTAACATAAATATATTTTATGAAATATACGGCATCATAAATAAAATTCATAATGTGATAAGGCTGCTGAATTTTTCTCAAATCAAAGAAAACACCGCAATAAACTGTTCAAAAAAATAACAACCAGTTTATTCCGGTGCTCTTTCTCTTATTATGGAGAGATTGATTAATTAATATATTAATACAAATATGTGTGTACTACTCTTCGTTTTCATCTATATTGGTTTGAGAGTGGTTTCCGATAGAAATAAGATCATCCAACAATTTTAACAGCTGAGCTAATTTTTCTGGGGAAAAAGCGGCTTCAATTGCTTTATAGCCTTCATCGACTTCTCCTTTTGCCTGTTCATACAGCTCCTGACCTGCCGGTGTCAGAGAAACGTACAGCTTCCGCTGGTCATTCATTGGTTTTAAGCGAAAGATAAGACCGTCACGCTCCATGCGGGTCAGAATGCCCGTCAGACTTGGGCGTAAGATACAGGTGAGGTTAGCCAAATCATGAAAATCAATCGAGCGACTGCTTGCGAGTACACGAACAATACGCCATTGCTGTTCAGTCAAATTATAACTCTTCAATATCGGGCGGAAAAAACTCATCGAGGTTTCCCGAGCTTGAAGCAATGCTAATGTCAGGGATTCATGCATAAGTAAAGGTGACTCTTAAGTTAACCACGGGCAATTCTCTATAAGTTGAACGCATGCGCTACCGATTATAGACAACATTAAAGTCGAAAAGACTAACATGCTCATAACTATCCACAAAGGAAAAAGAATTCAATATTAACAAATAAATAAAATTATTTTGCCATAAAAAGTTAACAGAAAGTTAAACACAATACCAAATGACCCTATTAGATAATATAACGGTTTGATCTTTATGTACTAAAAATAGTCATGAACAGAATGTTGTTACAGAGATCACAATTAAAATTAACAATTAACTTAACATATTGAACATCATCGCTTCTTGATTTATTAATATATTAATGATTTACTTTGCGATACGTCGCCCAGCTTTCAAGGAGTTGTTAATGAAAGGCACCGTCTTTGCCGTCGCTCTCAACCACAATAGTCAGCTCGATTTTTGGCGTAAGGCATTTCACGAAGCGCCATATAACGCACCACCTCAAACTCCAGTTTGGTTTATCAAACCCCATAATACAGTGATTAAGTCTGGTGATGTTATTCCCCACCCCATTGGGGAAACTGTGCTAAGTGGCGCAACGTTGGCACTGTTTATCAGCACAAATAACACCGGCAAAGCTGTCCGCAAGGTTTCAGTCAAAGATGCCGAACAATACATAGCCGGTTATGCACTGGCTAACGAAGTCAGCTTACCGGAGACTTCATTTTATCGCCCGGCTATAAAAGCAAAATGCCGTGATGGTTTTTGCCCAATTGGTCAGATGTCGGATGTAAAGACTGTAAGTTCACTGGATATCATTACCGAGATAAACGGGCAGGAAGTTGATCGCTGGACAACTCATGATCTGGTGCGTTCTGCATCAGAACTTTTATCAGCATTAAGCGATTTCACCACTCTGAATGAAGGAGATGTCATTCTGCTGGGGACTCCTCACCAACGTGCCACTCTGCACCCCAATGATACTGTCACCATCAAGGCTGATGGTTTTCCCATTTTACAAAACACCGTTGTATTGGCCGGAGGTCAGGCATGAAACACGCCAGAATTCACTATCAGGGTCAGGATCTTCATGTCACTGTTGATGAGCAGGAGAATGTACTGCTGCCTGATGGCAGCCGGGTCAGCGGGCTTGATGTTGTATGGCTTCCGCCAGCCAATGGAACCCTGTTCGCATTGGGTCTGAATTATGCTGATCATGCCACCGAGCTGGAATTTAAGCCGCCGGAAGAGCCTCTCGTATTTATCAAGGCAGCCAACAGTTTCACGGGCCACCGTCAGGTTTCTGTCCGTCCTGACAACGTGGAATATATGCACTATGAAGCAGAATTAGTTGTTGTCATTGGTAAGCCAGCCCACAAAGTTTCCAGAGCCAATGCTATGGATTACGTTGCAGGCTATACCCTCTGTAACGATTATGCCATCCGTGATTATCTGGAAAATTATTATCGCCCCAATTTGCGTGTAAAAAGCCGTGACACGTTAACACCCATCGGGCCATGGATTGTTGATAAACACGAAATTGCCGATCCACACAATCTGACCCTGAGTACCTGGGTTAATGGTGAATTACGCCAGCGTGGCACAACCGCAGATTTGATCTTCGATATTCCCTTCCTGATTGCCTATCTGAGCGATTTCATGACATTACAGCCAGGAGACATGATCGCCACGGGTACGCCCAAAGGTTTATCCGATGTTGTTCCCGGAGATGAAGTGATCGTGGAAATCGATGGTATCGGACGTCTGGTAAATCATATTGTCAGCCAGCAAGCCTATGAGGAAAGCCTGTCATGACCACAATTAATCATTGGATCAACGGTAAAAACGTTGGCAGCAGTACCTATTTTGAAACAGTCAATCCCGCAACAGGTGAGGTGTTGGCAGAAGTCGCTTCTGGCGGAAAGGAAGACATTGATCAGGCGGTGGCTGCCGCAAAAGAGGCCTTTCCTAAATGGGCAAATACCCCAATGAAAGAACGCGCACGTCTGATGCGGCGTTTAGGCGAATTAATCGACCAGAATGTACCTGAAATTGCTGCGATGGAAACCAGTGATACGGGCTTGCCAATCCATCAGACAAAAAATGTCCTTATCCCACGCGCTTCCCACAATTTCGATTTCTTTGCGGAAACTTGTCAGCAGATGAACGGGCGCACTTATCCCGTCGATGACAAAATGCTCAATTATACCCTTATCCAGCCTGTAGGCGTCTGCGCACTGATTTCCCCGTGGAATGTGCCGTTCATGACTGCCACATGGAAAGTTGCCCCCTGTCTGGCTCTGGGAAACACCGCTGTTCTGAAAATGTCCGAACTGTCACCACTGACTGCTAACCGTCTGGGAGAACTGGCTCTGGAAGCCGGTATCCCCGCTGGGGTACTGAATGTGGTACAGGGATATGGCAATACCGCAGGTGATGCGCTGGTAAAACATCATGATGTCCGCGCTGTTTCTTTCACCGGTGGGACAGCTACCGGTCGCCTGATTATGCAGAATTCAGGGCTGAAAAAATATTCCATGGAACTGGGCGGTAAATCGCCGGTACTGATTTTTGAAGACGCCGATATTGAACGCGCGTTAGATGCAGCCCTGTTCACGATTTTTTCCCTCAATGGTGAACGCTGTACAGCAGGTTCCCGTATTTTCATTCAGGAAAGCATCTATCCTGAATTTGTGAAGCGTTTCGCAGAACGCGCCAGTCGCTTGCGTGTCGGTGATCCACAGGATCTGAATACACAGGTCGGCAGCCTGATCAGCCACCAGCATTGGGAAAAAGTTTCCGGTTATATCCGATTGGGTATTGAAGAAGGCGCAACGCTGTTAACCGGAGGCCCGGATAAACCGGCAGATCTGCCTGATCATCTGAAAAAGGGTCACTTCCTGCGACCAACTGTCTTGGCTAATGTAGATAACCGGATGCGCGTGGCACAGGAAGAAATTTTCGGCCCGGTTGCCTGTCTGTTGCCATTCAAGAGTGAAGAAGATGGTCTTCGCATGGCTAACGATGTGGAATATGGGCTGGCATCTTATATCTGGACTCAGGATGTGAGCAAAGTTCTGCGTCTGGCACAGGGAATTGAAGCCGGCATGGTTTTCGTCAATTCCCAGAACGTACGCGATCTGCGCCAGCCATTTGGTGGTGTCAAAGCCTCCGGTGTAGGACGGGAAGGCGGAGAATATAGCTTTGAAGTTTTTGCTGAAGTGAAAAATGTTTGTATTTCAATGGGAAATCATCCCATTCCTCGCTGGGGACTTTGATCTGAGAAAAGAGATATATCCGAGGGATTTCAGACTACAAACTGAATGATGGCGGCGATATCACTTCCAGCGTTAACCGCTTTTCATCATCCTGATACTGAGTGAGGATTTATGGGCAAGTTAGCGTTAGCAGCAAAAATTACACATGTACCTTCCATGTATCTGTCCGAATTGCCGGGTAAACACTATGGTTGTCGGCAAAGTGCGATTGACGGGCATAAGGAAATCAGCCGTCGCTGCCGGGAGTTGGGTGTCGATACGATTATCGTGTTTGATACCCACTGGCTGGTAAATAGTGCCTATCATATTAACTGTGCCGAACATTTTTCCGGTATTTATACCAGTAATGAATTACCGCATTTTATCCGCGATATGAATTATGAGTATGACGGAAATCCCGAACTGGGACGAATGATCGCAGAAGAAGCGCGCCAGATGGGCGTTCGTGCAAAATCCCATGAGATTGCCAGCCTGACGCTGGAATATGGCACATTAGTGCCAATGCGCTATATGAATAGTGACCGTCATTTTAAAGTGATTTCAATTTCTGCTTTTTGTACTGTTCATGCTTTCGAAGATAGCCGTAAGTTGGGAGAAGCCATTTTACGGGCTATTGAGAAATATGATGGCACCGTTGCCGTGCTGGCCAGCGGTTCACTCTCCCACAGTTTTATCGATGATCAACGTGCCGAAGAAGGTATGAACAGCTATACCCGCGAGTTTGATGAGCAAATGGATAACCGGGTTGTCAAACTTTGGAAAGAAGGTCGCTTCAGGGAGTTCTGCGACATGCTGCCTGAATATGCCCTCTACTGTCGGGGGGAAGGCAATATGCACGATACCGTCATGCTACTCGGGCTGCTTGGCTGGGATAAATATGACGGCAAAGTCGAGTTTCTCACGGAATTATTTGCCAGTTCAGGGACAGGACAGGTGAATGCTGTTTTCCCATTACCACATTCTGTTAACCAGACAACTTCCGTCTGACAGGAGTTAGCTATGCCACATTTTTATGCTGAATGTACCGAAAATATCCGCAAAGAAGCCAATTTACCGGAACTGTTTGCGAAAGTGAATCAGGCGCTTGCCGATACCGGCATTTTCCCTCAGGGCGGGATCCGCAGCCGAGCGATTTGGCTGGATACGTGGCAAATGGCAGATGGAAAACAGGATTATGCTTTTGTTCACATGACGCTGAAAATCGGTGCTGGGCGCAGCGCTGAGGATTGCCAGAAAGTCGGGGAAATGCTGTTTTCGCTCATCAAAGCTCATTTTGCCGATTTAATGGCGCAGCGTTACCTTGGCCTCTCTTTTACAATGGAAGAACTTGATCCAATACTGAATTATAAATCCAATAATGTTCATAAGCTGTTTAAATCAAAAGCTAACACATTATGAGTGCCATAATTCAATGTTACTGAAATTCAAAGTGACTAAAATTCAAAGTCATTGAAGTACAAAAACGTTAAGTTCACCTTTTTGTTAAATGAAGAGAAAACCATGACAAACCATCTTGATGCTGTATTACACGATTCCTTGTTATTACGTCAGCAGGGTTATATTGACGGAAAATGGCTTGATGCTGACAATAAAGCCACCTTTGCTGTGACAAATCCTGCCACTGGTGACATCATCGCCAATGTCAGTGATATGGGGGCAGCAGAAACTCATCGTGCGATTAAAGCAGCCGAAAAAGCACTGCCTGCATGGCGTGCCCTGACCGCCAAAAAGCGTAGCCAGATACTCAGGCAGTGGTTCAATCTGGTCATCGATAACCAGAAAACATTGGCCGAGCTGCTGAGTATTGAGCAAGGGAAGTCTCATGCTGAGGCGATGGGAGAAATTGCTTATGGTGCCAGTTTTATCGAATGGTTTGCAGAAGAAGGCAAACGCGTTTACGGCGAAACTATCCCTTCCCCCATGCCTAGTTACCGTACATCCACCATCAAGCAACCCATCGGCGTGGTTGCTGCCATTACGCCGTGGAATTTTCCTAATGCCATGATTACCCGCAAAGTCAGCCCGGCACTGGCCGCAGGTTGTACTATCGTTCTGAAACCTGCCGCAGAAACCCCGCTTTCAGCACTGGCTCTGGTTGTTCTGGCTGAGCTGGCAGGCATCCCGCCTGGAGTCTTTAATATTGTCACCGGAATGGATGCCAAAGCGATTGGGGAAGCCCTGACTTCAAGCCCTATCGTACGCAAACTCTCTTTTACCGGATCGACGCGTGTTGGGAAATTGCTCATGGCGCAAAGCGCCGATACGGTGAAAAAACTCTCTCTTGAGTTAGGTGGCAATGCACCTTTTATTGTTTTTGATGATGCCGACTTAGATGCCGCAGTTAAAGGGGCAATGGCAGCGAAATTCCGTAATAGCGGTCAGACTTGTGTTTGTGCAAACCGAATTCTGGTTCAGGAAAACATTTACGAAGCATTTGCTGAACGTCTGGCTCAGGCGGCCAAGAAATTGCACGTCGGGCCAGCCAGTGATAGTTCTTCACAACAGGGCCCTCTGATTAATCAGGCTGCGGTAGATAAAGTTCAGACGCATGTCAGTGATGCCGTTTCCCGTGGTGCAAGGCTTCTGACCGGAGGAAAATCCCACAAACTGGGTGGCCTGTTCTTCGAACCCACCGTACTGGCTGATATTGATGAAACAATGCAAGTCGCCCATGAAGAAACATTCGGCCCTCTGGCTGCCCTGTTCAAATTCCGGGATGAAGAAGAGGCTATTCGCATTGCCAACAATACCGAGTACGGTCTGGCGGCTTATTTTTATTCCCGCGATATCGGCAGGATTTACCGTGTAGCAGAAGCACTGGAAAGCGGTATGGTCGGTATTAACGAAGGGCTGATTTCCAACGAAGCTGTTCCGTTCGGCGGCATAAAACAGTCTGGTCTGGGGCGTGAAGGTTCGCGCTACGGCATAGAAGATTATCTGGAAGTGAAATACCTCTGTTTCGGAGGATTATAAACCAAAGGAGTTTGACACATATGCTACAGCAAGAAGTCGTATCACAGGTTGCTCGTCGTTTATATCTGGCAGAGAAAGACCGTAAACAGATCCGTCAAATCTCTCTGGATTATCCGGAAATAACCATTGAGGATGCATACGCCATTCAGCGTGAGTGGGTCAGTATGAAAATGGCGGAAGGCCGGGTATTGAAAGGGCATAAAATCGGCCTGACATCCAGGGCCATGCAGCTCAGTTCACAAATTGAAGAACCGGATTATGGCGCACTGCTGGATGATATGTTTTTTCAGAGCGGTAGTCATATCCCCTGCGAACGTTTTATTGTTCCACGCATTGAGGTGGAACTGGCATTTGTACTGGCAAAACCGCTGCAAGGCCCGAACTGTACACTGTTTGATGTTTACAATGCGACAGATTACGTCATTCCGGCACTGGAGCTGATCGATGCCCGCTGTCATAACATCGATCCGGAAACCCAGCGCCCGCGTAAAGTCGTGGATACGATTTCTGATAATGCAGCAAATGGGGGCGTCATTATGGGAGGACGCCCCATCAAACCCCATGAGCTGGACTTAAGATGGGTCAGCGCTCTGCTCTATCGCAATGGTGTCGTTGAGGAATCCGGCGTAGCCGCAGCAGTGCTTGACCATCCCGCCAGTGGTGTTGCATGGCTTGCTAATAAGCTGGCACCACATGGTGTCCAGCTTGAAGCGGGCCAGATCATACTGAGTGGCTCTTTCACCCGACCGGTTGCAGCCCGAAAAGGCGATACATTCCATGTGGATTATGGCGTATTAGGTTCAGTGAGCTGTTATTTTTCTTAAAGATCAGTCTGGTATAAAACATGGATTAAACATTTAATTAAAAATTAGGAACATAAGGTGCACTCATGGATCAACTGACAAATAGATTCAAACAGGCCCTGCAATCGGGGCAGCCACAAATCGGTTTGTGGCTTGGGCTTTGTAGTTCATACAGCGCTGAAATGCTGGCGGGAACCGGTTTTGACTGGTTATTAATTGATGGCGAACATGCCCCTAATGATATTACTTCTGTCCTGAATCAGTTACAGGCTATTGCTGCTTACCCAAGCCAGCCGGTTGTGCGTCCGCCATGGAACGATCCGGTAATTATCAAGCAACTGCTGGATATCGGCGCTCAGACACTGCTCATCCCGATGATCCAGAATGCTGAGCAGGCACGTGAGGCTGTGCGGGCTACCCGCTACCCGCCTGAAGGCATTCGGGGTGTAGGCAGTGCGCTGGCAAGAGCTTCGCGCTGGAATCGTATCCCTCATTATCTGGCTCGTGCCAATGAAGAAATGTGTGTTCTGATCCAAGTGGAAACCCGTGAGGCTTTGAATAATTTGTCAGAAATGCTGACCGTTGAGGGTGTTGATGGTGTATTTATCGGCCCCGCAGATCTCAGTGCTGATATGGGGCATCACGGCAATCCCCAACACCCCGAAGTTAAGGCAGCGATAGAACATGCCATCAGGCAAATCAACACAGCAGGTAAAGCTGCCGGAATATTGATGACCAATACTGAAGCCGCTGATCACTATCTGGATCTCGGTGTGCAGTTTATTGCCGTTGGTGTTGATACCACACTGCTCACTAATGCAGCCAGTTCACTGGCAGCACATTTCGGTAAGGGACAGGAAAACGCCGTATCGTCTGTATCCAACGCTGCATATTAATCAATAAAAAGGTAACAGCCATGAGCAGCTCACCTGAAGCCATACAGAAACAAGATACACCAGACTATTTACATAAAAACCTCACAGCTCAGCAGCAAAGTGTTATCAAAAAATTATTTCGCCGCCTGATCCTGTTTCTGTTTGTCCTGTTCATATTTTCTTTCCTGGATCGTATCAATATTGGTTTTGCCGGTTTAACGATGGGAAAAGATCTGGGTCTTACATCGACCATGTTCGGGTTAGCTGCAACATTGTTTTATGTGACTTATGTAGCTTTTGGTATTCCCAGTAATATCATGCTGGGTATTGTGGGAGCCAGACGCTGGATTGCTACGATTATGGTGCTGTGGGGGATTGCTTCCACTGCGACAATGTTTGCTACCGGTCCCACCAGCCTGTATATCCTGCGTATGCTGGTCGGGATTGCAGAAGCCGGCTTTCTGCCCGGCATTCTGGTCTATCTGACATATTGGTTTCCGGCTTATTACCGTGCCCGTGCTAATGCCCTGTTTATGATTGCTATGCCTGTCACAATGGCATTTGGCTCGCTGGCATCCGGTTATATTCTGGAAATGGACGGGATCTGGGATCTGCGCGGCTGGCAGTGGCTGTTTTTTCTGGAAGGCTTCCCCTCTGTTCTGCTGGGTGTTGTCGTCTGGTTTTATCTGGATGATTCACCCGAGAAAGCAAAGTGGCTGACAAATGAAGATAAAAAATGCCTACAGGAAATGATAGAGAACGATAAAGTTGCTTTGACACACGCTGAACCTGCATACACAAAAACCAGCCTGTGGCGTGAAATTTTTACCCCGATTGTCCTGATGTACACCTTCGCTTACTTCTGCCTGACCAATACGCTGAGCGCCATTAATATCTGGACGCCACAAATTATGCAGAGTTTCAATCAGGGAAGCAGCCACACCGTTATTGGCCTGCTAACAGCCATACCTCAATTTTGTACTATTTTGGGGATGATCTACTGGAGCCGTCGGTCAGACCGCCTGCAAGAACGAAAAATGCACACAGCGCTGCCTTATTTGTTTGCTGCTACTGGCTGGGTTCTGACGTCACTGACAGACAACAGCATGATACAGCTTTTAGGCATCATCATGGCATCAACCGGCTCGTTTACTGCGATGGCAGTATTCTGGACGACACCCGATCAATCCATTAGCCTGCGAGCGCGTGCCATTGGGATCGCGGTGATCAATGCCACGGGTAATGTGGGTTCGGCTGTCAGTCCTTTATTGATCGGGTGGCTGAAAGATCAGACCGGCAGCTTTAACTCTGGTCTCTATTTTGTTGCCGGGCTGCTGGTGATCGGGGCACTGATAGTTCTGCTGATCCCGATGAAACACGCAAGATCATAAAAATCAGCCAAGTTCCGACGTTTCAACACAATATCCTGATTACCGGCTTAAAAGGGAATAAATTGATGTCATCCAGCCAGATAAACAGCGAAGTTATTAGCAATATTGATATCAGTAAAGATTATGATGAAACTCAAGGGTCAGATGATGTCCATTATCAGACTTTTGGCCGCATGGCTGCATTTTTTGGCCGTGATATGCAGGCACACCGTCATGATGGCTTTTTTCAAATCCACTATCTGGTAACCGGCCGGATTGAATTACAATTGGATGATCTCCGCTACTCTGTACAGGCTCCGCTGTTTATCCTGACTCCTCCCTCCGTACCCCATGCATTTTTCACGCAGGAAGACACAGATGGTTATGTATTGACTGTGCGTCAGGAATTAGTCACTCCGCTACTTAACTCGCTCTATCCTGCGCATCGGGAACTGATTGATATTCCCGCTTTCTGCCTTTCCATTGCCGATAGACCGGACGAACTGGAAACATTCAATCACTACTGGGCATTGATTAAGCGTGAAGCTGTCAATCAATTTGCAGGCCGGGAGCAATCGTTATCTTTCTTGGCACAATCGCTGTTTACCTTTTTATTGCGCAGTATCTCCCTGAATGATTACCGTTCCGGTGGCGTCAGGGGAGAATTGAAGCTGTTTCAAAACTTTAACCGATTGATTGATCAACATTACCAGCAGCATTTAACTATACCGGAATATGCCCAGAAACTGGGGATCACAGAGTCACGCCTGAAAGATATGTGTCGCCGGTTCGCTAACCGCCCTCCCAAGAGATTGATTTTTGATCGGCAATTACGGGAGGCTAAACGGCTATTATTATTCAGCGACAGCCCTGTATTTGAAGTGGCATATCAACTTGGATTTAAAGATCCTGCTTATTTTGCCAGATTTTTCAACCGGCTTGTGGGATGCTCTCCGAGTGTCTGGCGGGAAAAAGATATACCGTCCTCCGGTCATTCATTGCCTGATGAAGGCTAAAATGATAGGGTGAAAATCTTATATAGCAAAATAAAAATATTGATATAAATGCGCTCTGAAATTCAATGACTATTAAATAATAATAATAATTAATTAT
Organism: Xenorhabdus bharatensis; assembly: GCF_037996705.1. Taxonomy (NCBI): domain Bacteria; kingdom Pseudomonadati; phylum Pseudomonadota; class Gammaproteobacteria; order Enterobacterales; family Morganellaceae; genus Xenorhabdus; species Xenorhabdus bharatensis. The sequence continues at coordinate 133,074 of NZ_JBBMXG010000009.1, forward strand.
TCCTGATTTTTTCTCAGAGGAATAGAACCATGACATTATCCAGAAATATTCTTTTAGCAAGAAGAGCGATTAATTACTTAACTAATTCTTTAAACGTAATTTTATAACTCTAAAGTCGCTTTTAAAGGGTCATTAGCTTTACGTTATCGATATGAATAAACAGGATAAAATTATGACATCACTTCCTTATAATCTATTTTTAGCAAGAAGAGCAATAAATTATGTGAATAATAAAATTCAAGTTATCTCGCCCAATCGACTGCCAACAGAAACAAATGAACAAAAGGATCTGAAAAAAGAATTAGAACGCCGGTTAGAAAATCGACGGAATGCAGCCGACCTAAGAGCCGATGCAGTTTCTGGTAATATATTCACCAGAAATAAGATTAGAACAATCATGCTTCTCACCAATGCTAGCACCATAGAATCCAAAATTGGCAATTGTGGAGAAAAAGCGATTCTTGCGTTCTACTATTTGAAAATGCAACAAGTTGAGCCTCTGGAGCTGTTTGATGCCAGTATGGGTGAGGCGGCAGACGATTATCACACATTCGTTGTTATTGGCAGGACAAGAGGAATAGAAACTGACCCCAGCACATGGAATCATGAGACTGTAGTTTGTGATCCGTGGGCTGAACAGGTTTATCCGAGCTACAGTTACAATAGCCACGCACAATTCACCGGTGAATTAATTTTAATTTACCGTCAGGGTCCCAATATCTCACAGCATGTTCCCTATCATTTGCTATAACAGAAAAAATCTATTACTGCCAAAACACAAAGCAGATCACAGTTGCATAACAAATCCGCCTTTTTTGTCGAAAAGTACCCGCAGATCTTCTGAAAATCTCTTCAGATATTCTTCGTCTATCGCTTCAATCAAACATATAAATAAACATTTATTTAACACTTAAGCTCCCATTAAGATAACAAATAAAAATGGGAGACTTAAGAATGATGAGGTAGCCATGAGATCAGAAGATTTGCAAGCCACTCATAAACGTCCTTTTACCAGCAAAGAATACTTAAGCTCCCTTCAGGATGGACGGGAAATTTATATCTATGGTGAACGCGTTAAAGATGTCACGACACACCCTGCTTTTCGTAACGCAGCCGCCTCTATCGGCCAACTCTATGATGCCCTTCATGACCCCAAAACTCATCGCACTCTCTGCTGGGATACTGATACCGGCAATGGCGGCTATACTCACAAATTCTTTCGTTTCGCGACCAGTTCTGATGAAATAAGACAGCAACGTGATGCTATTGCTGAATGGTCACGTCAAAGTTATGGCTGGATGGGGCGCACACCGGATTATAAAGCGGCATTTTGCTGTGCTTTAGGTGCTTATCCGGCGTTTTATGGGCAATTCGCCGATAATGCCCGCAAATGGTATAAACACATTCAGGAAAATGCGCTTTATTTTAACCATGCCATCGTCAACCCCCCTATTGATCGTCATAAACCCGCCGATCAGGTTAAAGATGTTTTTATCCAAATAGAGAAAGAAACGGATGCTGGGATTATTGTCAGCGGTGCCAAAGTCGTGGCAACCAACTCCGCCTTAACTCACTATAATTTTATCGGTTTCGGCTCAGCGCAGGTCATGGGTGATAACCCCGATTTTGCCCTGATGTTTGTCGCCCCAATGGATTCTGACGGCGTCAAATTAATCTCCCGAGCCTCCTATGAACTGACGGCAGGTGCTACCGGATCACCTTTTGATTATCCGCTTTCCAGCCGGTTTGATGAAAATGATGCCATTCTGGTGATGGATAAGGTGTTAATTCCGTGGGAAAACGTGTTAATTTATCGTGACTTTGATCGCGCACGTAACTGGGCCGTTCAAAGTGGCTTTGCCCGTCTGTTTCCTATGCAGGCCTGTGTACGTCTGGCTGTTAAACTGGACTTTATCACCGGATTACTGCAAAAGAGCCTAGAATGTACTGGTGTGGTGGATTTTAGAGGCGTTCAGGCTGATTTGGGTGAAGTTGTGGCATGGCGCAATCTGTTCTGGTCGTTGACAGATGCAATGTGGGCAGAAGCAAAACCCTGGGAAGGTGGAGCCTACCTGCCGGACACTCAGGCAATACAGACTTATCGGGTCATGGCACCAATGGCTTATACAAAAATTAAAAATATCATTGAACGTAATGTTACCAGTGGATTAATTTATTTGCCATCCAGTGTACGGGATATGAATAATCCTGAAATCAGTCAATACCTTGAAAAATATGTCCGAGGTTCAAACGGCATTGATCATGTTGAACGCATTAAAATTCTGAAACTCATGTGGGATGCCATTGGTAGTGAATTTGGTGGGCGCCATGAACTATATGAAATCAACTATGCCGGCAGTCAGGATGAAATTCGCCTTCAATGCCTGCGCCATGCGTATGGTTCTGGCAATATGAAAAAAATGACTGAACTGGTGGATCAGTGTCTCTCTGATTATGATGTAAATGGCTGGGTAAGCCCCCACTTACATAACAACAATGATATTAATTTATTAGACACGCTACTGAAATAAATGAGTAGCAGGAGACTTATGATGTCTTTAGAAAATGAACATCGCTTGCTATTCAGAGATGCGATGGCAAGCCTTTCCGCGGCGGTGAATATTATCACCACCGACGGCCCGGCCGGGCGCTGTGGCATGACAGCGACGGCAGTATGCTCCGTGACGGATACTCCGCCGACTTTGATGGTATGCATAAACCGTAACAGTGCTATGAATCAGGTATTTCAGGGTAATGGCCAGCTATGTGTCAATATCCTGAATCATGAACAGGAATTGCTGGCCCGCCATTTTGCGGGTATGACTGAAGCCAGTATGGAAGAACGCTTCAGCTGGGATATCTGGCACACAGGCTCATTAGGGCAACCCATGCTGAAGGGAACACTTGCCAGTCTGGAAGGAAGCATCGAACAGGTACAGGAAATCGGCACACACAATGTTTATCTGGTGGAAATAAAACAGCTTCATGTTCTGGAAGAAGGCCACGGGTTGATTTATTTTAAGCGTGCTTTTCATCCGGTGATGAACAAAACACTGGCTACCGCAGTTTGAAGTGAAGCCAAAAGTTAAAATTAGGTATAAGGGCAAGGACGTAAAGCCCTTTACTTTTTCGGCTGGCTTTTATCCATCGCCTTTCAGGGCGTCTCTTTGTCAACCGGGCAAATGAGTTCCTGACGAATTTGTCATTCTTACCATCATGATTCAACTCAAAATTTATTAGGTATATAATCGATAGGTTTCAACGTCATAAACATCCCGACAAGAGCCATTAATATACAGGTGAAATTTTGAATATTTCAGGCTTTATTCTTACGATATTACCTATCGCTTTATCCCCCGGAGCAAGTTTTACCCTTGGCATGGCAAATGCTATTAACCGTGGAATAAAAGGCTTACTTGCCATCATCGTCGGGACAGCTTTAGGTATTTATACGCATGCATTACTGGTTGGACTGGGTATTACTGGTATAGTGACGAAATATCCACTTATTATGCAAGCCATAAAAATCATAGGCACAATTTATCTTATCTATCTCTCTTGTGTATTAATAAAAAACGGAGTTTATTCCGGTAAAAAAATGACAGAGAAAGGGACGAAGGTTGCAACAATAAAAGATGCCTATATCGCCAATATTCTGAATATAAAAGCAATTTTACTCTATCTTACTGTTGTGCCCAGTTTTTTAACATCTGGCTATATTAGTGTATTAAATTTTATCATCCTTGCTTCTATCCATATTATTATTATAACAATCTGGTTATTATCATTTGGTTATATTGTCATCTTTGCTGCAAGAAAAATAAACTTCAGTATCGTAAGCCGGTTTGTTAATACTGTAGGGGGAGTTTGTTTATTATATTTCACTCTTGCTCCGTATATTCTATAGTATCACTTCCATCCTATATCGCTGTTGTCTTTAAAATGACCTCCTTGCTGGCTACTCAATTCCCTTCCTTCCACAAACTGATTTATTATTTAATAAATATGATAAATTATATAAAACGTGTAGTTTTATGTCGCTCTATCTCATACAGAAACAAACAAAAAAACTAAATATATAACATAAACTTAATATATTGATGCTGATGTTCAAAAGTTGCCACATACATCTTTTGTGGTATTAGCTTATCAATAAGAATGGAGAATAAAGCGCAAACAACCATCAAATCGCTTTATTTACGAACACTTAAACCATTAATAGATGATTTTTCCTATTAATTTAGTGAATATTCTGTCAAATCTGGTATTAATTTTTGCATTAGTGTGATCAACCACTGAGAAGATATTTTACCAGTATATTAACCTCCCGCGCTTTCGATCACTCTGAATAATTAAACAAAAACACAACCCGTGCAATACATTATGTTACTTCTATGTTAACAACAGTATAAACTCTGGATGTATTGTCCATTGGTACGACAACTAACAGAGGCAATTACTATGAATAAAACCGCTCCAGTCGGTTTATGGGATCAACCGAAGCCCTTTTTCATGATTTTTTTTGTAGAATTATGGGAAAGATTTGGCTACTACGGCGTTCAAGGCATTCTCGCTGTTTACTTCGTTAAACAGCTTGGCTTTTCAGAAACACAAGCATTTATTACCTTTGGTGCATTTACTGCGCTGGTTTATGGTTTGATTTCCATCGGTGGTTATGTAGGAGACCACTTACTGGGAACAAAACGAACCATCATTCTGGGTGCTATTATACTGGCGATAGGCTACTTCCTGATTGGCCTTTCCATTATGGAACCAGAACTGATTTTTTATGCTTTAGGAACTGTCGCTGTCGGTAATGGCCTGTTCAAAGCTAACCCTGCAAGCCTGCTGGCTAAGTGCTACCAACCACAAGATCCACGTTTAGATGGTGCTTTTACGCTGTTCTATATGTCCATCAATCTTGGCTCTTTGGTTTCTCTTTCTCTCGCTCCCGTTATTGCTGAAAAATATGGCTATGCTGTTACCTATAATATCTGTGGTATCGGTCTGATTATCGCTCTGTTGGTTTACATCGCCTGTCGCCGTATGGTACATGACATCGGCTCTGAGCCAGACCATGCCCCTCTTAACTACATAACCCTATTTTTAGTTTTGCTTGGCTCAGCAGTAATGGTCGGTGTCTGTGCGTGGCTATTGCACAATATTGATATTGCTAATCTCGTTCTCATTGCAATTTCAGCTATTGTTGTGGTGATTTTCTTCTGGCAGGCATTCAAACAGGATAAAGTCGGCCGCAATAAGATGTTTGTGGCATTTATCCTGATGATTCAGGCTATTGTGTTCTTTATGCTGTACAACCAAATGCCAACCTCCCTCAACTTCTTTGCCATCAATAATGTTAATACCCAAATCCTTGGTTTTAATATTAACCCTATCAGCTTTCAGGCTCTGAACCCATTCTGGATCATCGTCGCCAGCCCAATTCTGGCTGTGCTTTACACCCGTCTGGGAGCGAAAGGCAAAGACTTTTCGATGCCAACGAAGTTTACCGTCGGTATGTTCCTGTGTTCTCTTGGCTTTCTGACAGCCGCCGCTTCCGGCCTGTTCGCCGATGAACATGGCATGACTTCACCGTGGTTTATCGTACTGGTTTACCTGTTCCAGAGTATCGGGGAGTTGATGATCAGTGCATTAGGGCTGGCAATGGTTGCGGCGTTCGTTCCCAGCTATCTGACAGGGTTTATTCTGGGTATGTGGTTCTTATCTCAGGCTGCTGCATCAGTATTGGGAAGCTATATAGCAACATTCACCGCCGCACCAGAAGGTGTCACCGATCCTCTGCAAACGCTGCCGATATATACGGGCGTATTTGGTAAAATAGGTATTGCCACTCTCATTGTTGCCGTGGTTATGGCTTTCATGGTGCCGTGGCTGAACCGTATTATGAAAGATGGCGCAAAGGCGTAACTGTTCTGATTCGGTTTAATTAAAAAAATTCCCGCCCGTTTTTATTATTAACGGGCGGGAATTAGAAAACGTGAATCGACTAAAACTTTAATTCCAGTCAGTACGCAAATTACAGCACATCAACCGCATTCAATTCTTTGAAAGCCTGTTCCAGACGAACTTCCATTGACACCTGACCAGCCCGCAGCCACACGCGTGGGTCATAGAATTTCTTATTAGGTTTATCCGCACCTTCTGGGTTACCCAACTGACCTTGCAGATAGCCTTCATTCTTCTTGTAGTAGTTCAGAATACCTTCCCAAGTCGCCCACTGGGTATCGGTGTCAATATTCATTTTAACTACGCCGTAGCTGACAGCTTCCTGAATCTCTTCTGCGGTAGAACCTGAACCACCGTGGAAAACAAAATCCAGACTATTGTGTGGCAGGTTGAATTTCTCTGAAACATAGTCCTGAGAATTACGCAGAATTTTTGGAGTCAGTTTGACGTTACCCGGTTTATATACACCGTGAACGTTACCGAAAGATGCTGCAATGGTGAAACGTGGGCTAATCGCGTTCAGTTTTTCATATGCATAAGCGACATCTTCTGGCTGAGTATACAGAGAAGAACTATCCAGATGGCTGTTATCAACACCATCTTCTTCTCCGCCAGTACAACCCAATTCGATTTCCAGCGTCATGTCAATTTTTGCCATACGCGCCAGATACTGGCTGCAAATCTCGATATTTTCTTCCAGAGACTCTTCTGACAGATCAATCATGTGGGAAGAGAACAGAGGCTTGCCTGTCTGAGCATAGTGCTTCTCACCCGCCTCTAACAGGCCATCAATCCACGGCAGTAATTTACGTGCACAGTGGTCGGTATGCAGGATCACCGGCACACCATAATGCTCTGCCATCTGATGTACATGATAAGCACCAGAAATAGCGCCCAGAATCGCCGTCTGCTGACCTTCAGCTTTCAGGCCTTTACCTGCTACAAATGCTGCACCACCATTGGAAAACTGGATGATTACCGGAGCACGTACTTTTGCCGCTGTTTCTAACACAGCATTGATAGAATCAGTACCGACACAGTTAACTGCCGGTAAGGCAAAATTATGTTCTTTTGCGATGGCAAAGACTTTTTGAACATCATCACCAGTGATGACACCCGGTTTTACGAAATCAAAAATTTTAGACATATTACGTGGTCCTGTATTGACATTGAGCAGGCAGCAAATACTGCCTGCTATCACAACGAGTTACTCAACTTAGTTACTGTTAGCACGTTCTTCCAGCATCACAACGGCGGGTAGTTTTTTGCCTTCAACAAACTCAAGGAAAGCACCACCACCTGTAGAGATGTAAGAGATTTTGTCAGCAATCTCAAAAAGATCGATTGCCGCTAAAGTATCACCGCCACCTGCAATGGAGAAAGCATCGCTCTCTGCAATCGCACGGGCAATAATTTCGGTTCCTTTGCGGAAATTCGGGAATTCAAATACACCAACCGGGCCATTCCAGAGAATGGTTTTTGCACCCTGCAGGATTTCAGCCAAGCGTTCAGCGGAAGCATCACCCAAATCGAGGATCTGCTCTTCATCTTTAATTTCACTGGTTGATTTCAATGTGGCTTCAGCTGTTTCAGAGAACTCTGTCGCAACACGAACATCAGTAGGTACCGGGATATCACAGCATTCCAGCAATTTTTTCGCTTCTGGGATCAAATCATCTTCGTACAAGGAGCGACCAACATTGTGACCTTCGGCAGCAACAAAAGTATTGGCAATTCCACCGCCAACGATAAGCTGATCGGCAATTTTGGACAGTGAATCAAGAACAGTCAGTTTAGTTGAAACTTTAGAGCCACCCACAATCGCGACCATTGGGCGAGCAGGGTTATGTAATGCTTTCCCCAAAGCTTCCAGTTCACCGGATAACAATGGACCTGCACAGGCAATTGACGCAAATTTAGCAACGCCGTGAGTTGAAGCCTGAGCACGATGGGCTGTACCAAAGGCATCCATGACATAAACATCACACAATGCGGCATACTGTTTTGATAATGTTTCGTCGTCTTTTTTCTCACCTTTGTTAAAGCGAACGTTCTCCAGAACAACTAATTCGCCTTCCGCCACTTCAACGCCATTCAGATACTCTTTTTCCAGGCGGACAGGAGAAGAAAGTGCTGCTTTCAGGTAATCAACGACAGGTTGTAGTGAAAACTCTTCGTTGTACTCTCCCTCAGTTGGGCGTCCCAGGTGAGAAGTAACCATGACTTTGGCTCCCTGACTCAGCGCAGCCTCGATCGTCGGCAAAGACGCACGAATACGTGCATCTGAGGTAACTTTGCCATCTTTTACAGGCACATTCAGATCAGCCCGGATCAGAACTCGTTTACCCGCCAGATCTAAATCAGTCATCTTAATTACAGACATGGTGAATCCTCTCATTGATTCTCTATAAAATTACTCAATCCCCTGCTGTATGCCATTTGCTCAATCATATTTAATTTAATAACATCTGATCTCACAGAATTCGACACAATATTATCGATACAACAGACGATTTATTTGAAACCCGTTTATTTAAAACCCATTTATTTGAAACCTTTAGAAGCCATTGCCAGTGTTGTGTCAAGCATACGATTGGCAAAGCCCCACTCATTATCACACCAAACAAGTGTTTTAATCAGGTGGTTTCCGCTCACTCTTGTTTGTGTGCCATCCACGATAGCGCTGTGAGGGTCGTGGTTAAAATCCGTTGAGACCAACGGCAAATCGGTGAAATCCACTATACCACGAAACGAACTCACTGCTGATTTTTGCAGTAGTTGGTTTACCTCACTGACATTAACGGCAGCACTGACTGTAACACTCAAATCAATCGCTGTGACGTTGATGGTAGGAACCCGTACAGAAATCGCTTCAAACCGATTACTGAATTTGGGGAAAATACGGGTGATCCCTGCGGCCAGTTTAGTATCGACAGGTATAATCGACTGACTGGCTGCCCGGGTTCGACGCAGATCACTGTGATAGGCATCAATCACTGGTTGATCATTCATGGATGCATGGATTGTTGTCACCGTCCCTGATTCGATATTGAACGCATCATCCAACACTTTAATAATCGGGATAATGCAGTTTGTCGTGCAGGATGCATTAGAAACGATGCAATCTTCCGCAGACAACAGTTCATGGTTCACACCGTATACCACAGTCGCATCCAGATCGTTTCCTCCCGGATGGGCAAACAGTACTTTTTTAGCACCACTGGCGAGATGAGCTTCCCCATCGGCGCGTTCGCCATATTGACCGGTACAATCGAGTACGATATCAATACCCAACTCTTTCCACGGCAAATCCGAAATATCGGGTTGATGAAACAGCCGGATACTGTCATCTCCCACATGCAAGACTGTATGATTCAAACCTATTTTGTTCAGGCGCACATCCCATGCAAAACGTCCGTGGCTGGAATCATATTTCAATAAGTGAGCGATACCTTCTGCATCAGCCAACTCATTGATGGCGATAACTTCAATTTCAGCCCGACGCCCGGATTCGTAGAGCGCACGCAGGACACTGCGGCCTATTCTCCCAAACCCGTTAATCGCTACCCTGATTGTCATGTTACTCCCTGAATTTCTCTGTTGTCACGCAACGGCTTAGGATAACTGAGCAGGTGCAAATTGTACGGATGATTCATCATAAAATTAATCAGATTGTGACAGACAAGACATTTTGCATGCGATAACTGAAACGGTTCAGCTAATTATAAGGGAAGACTACGAGAAAAAAGGGCCAATAGCAAGGATCGTTAATAGCATAATAAAAATATTTTGAACAAAAAAAGAGCGCATCAGATCAAAGTTTGATGCAGATGCGCTTAATTTCCTTCGTCTTTCAAGTTGCCTCTTTATGGGCTTCGCCTCGAAGCAACTCGAAATCGGTTGAAGGTGTATTGTTATTTCAGCAGTGCTGCCGCTTTCGCAACGACATTTTCAACTGTAAAACCAAACTCTTTGAACAGTGCGTCAGCCGGTGCTGATTCACCAAAGCTGTTCATACCAACGATCGCACCATTGATACCGACATATTTAAACCAGTAATCAGCAATGCCAGCTTCCACTGCAACACGTGCGGAAACCGCGGCAGGAAGTACGGCTTCACGGTATGCTGCATCCTGTTTGTCGAATGCATCGGTAGATGGCATGGAAACAACGCGGATTTTACGGCCTTCTGCGCTCAGTTGATCAGCGGCTTTCACTGCCAGTTCAACTTCTGAGCCAGTCGCGATCAGGATTAATTCAGGCTGACCTGCGCAATCTTTCAGAACGTAAGCACCTTTCTCAATGTTTGCCAGCTGCTCAGCGGTGCGCTCCTGCTGTGCCAGATTCTGGCGGGAGAAGATCAGAGAAGTCGGGCCATCCTTACGCTCAATCGCATATTTCCATGCAACCGCAGATTCCACCTGATCACATGGACGCCATGTGCTCATATTGGGTGTGACACGCAGGCTGGCAATCTGCTCAACCGGCTGATGGGTCGGGCCATCTTCGCCCAGACCGATAGAATCATGGGTGTATACAAAGATGCTACGGATTTTCATCAACGCAGCCATACGTACTGCATTACGGGCATACTCAACAAACATCAGGAATGTCGCACCATAAGGCACAAAACCACCATGCAGAGCGATACCGTTCATAATGGCAGACATACCGAATTCGCGAACACCGTAATGAATGTAGTTACCGTCCTGAACTTCGTTCAGAGGTTTAGAGCCAGACCACATCGTCAGGTTACTTGGTGCCAAGTCAGCAGAACCACCCATGAATTCAGGCAGAACCTTACCAAATGCTTCCAGTGCATTCTGTGACGCTTTACGGCTGGCAATAGAAGCGGGATTCTGTTGCAGGTTTTCAATGAATGCCTTGGATTCTGCTTCCCAGTTTTCTGGCAGTTCACCGCTGGTACGACGGCTGAATTCTGCTGCCAGTTCAGGATGTGCTTCAGCATAAGCGGCAAATTTTGCATCCCATGCACTTTCTTTTGCTTGACCGGCTTCTTTCGCATTCCAGCCAGCGTAAATATCCTGAGGAATTTCAAAAGCAGGGTGTTCCCAACCCAGTGCTTTGCGGGTTGCTTCGATTTCAGCATCTCCCAGTGGCGCACCGTGGCACTCTTCTTTACCGGCTTTGTTTGGTGAACCAAAACCAATGACAGTTTTGCACATCAACAGAGATGGTTTGCCGGTTTCTTTGCGTGCTTCTTCGATTGCGGCTGCAATGGCGTCAGAATCATGGCCATCAACACCACGGATAACATGCCAGCCGTATGCTTCAAAACGGGCAGCGGTATCATCAGTGAACCAGCCTTCAACTTCACCATCAATAGAGATGCCGTTGTCATCATAGAAAGCAATCAGTTTGCCCAGTTTCAGCGTACCCGCCAAAGAGCAGACTTCATGGGAAATGCCTTCCATCATGCAACCATCACCCATGAATACATAAGTATGATGATCGACGATATCGTGGCCCGGACGGTTAAACTGCGCTGCCAGTGTACGTTCTGCGATTGCGAAGCCAACTGCATTGGCAATACCCTGCCCCAATGGGCCGGTTGTTGTTTCTACACCCGCTGTATAACCATATTCAGGGTGACCCGGGGTTTTGGAATGCAATTGACGGAAATTTTTCAGATCGTCGATGGAAACATCGTAACCAGTCAGGTGCAACAAGCTGTAAATCAGCATAGAACCGTGGCCATTGGACAATACAAAACGGTCACGATCTGCCCAGTGAGGATTGACAGGATTATGGTTCAGATAGTCGCGCCACAGAACTTCAGCAATGTCAGCCATTCCCATCGGTGCACCAGGATGCCCTGATTTTGCTTTCTGCACGGCATCCATGCTCAAGAAGCGGATAGCATTAGCAAGGGTTTTACGAGTGGTCATTCTTTACTCCAAGTCGGATAAAAGCGTTAGTGAACTAGAACTAATTTTCGCAGCGCAGCATACAAACCGCAATCATTAATGCCATATAAACGAAAACTATCTTAATTTCCGTTTAGCATCAATTCTTTGATTTATCCCGCCGTTTTAACCTATTTTCCGGTGAATACACCTAACCGAAGGTTAGTTTGCGCAAATTCAGAGTGATTTCATCTCATGATTTGCGCAATAAGAAACCATGTATTAGACACGATAATGAATGAACGAATCAAGATAGAAGAGGCCTGTTTTTCTGCTGATTTGGAGCATGATAGCAAGCCAGAGATGATAATTACCTCTGGCTAAAAATACTTTGTGATTCAAATAACACTTTGATGCAGGCAACGGTCTAATTTAAAGAGCGATAAATGTCATAATTTTCATCATCAAAACAAATAAGATTCACTTGTAATCTATTTTGATTGCCAGACAGACGAGAGTGAATCACTTCCAACGCAATTTCCGCTGCCAGTTTTTTGGGAAAACGGTAAATACCTGTGCTGATATTGGGGAAAGAAACCGTCTCAATATTATACTGCTCAATAATATCAAAGCAGCTTACATAGGCCTTTTTCAATAATTCAGGTTCATTATTGGCACCTCCGTTCCAGCAAGGCCCTACTGTATGGATCACATACTTTGCCGGTAAATTCCCTGCTCCGGTGATCACTGCATCACCAATGTCACAACCCCCTTGCTTCGCCCTGATTTGCATGCATTCTTCCAGAATGGCCTTTCCACCCGCTCGATGAATAGCACCATCAACACCTCCACCGCCCAACAGAGAGCTATTTGCTGCGTTAACAATCGCTTCAACAGCAATTTTGGTGATATCACCATGAATTATTTCGATTCTATTTTTCATTTCGTTATTCCTTCTTATATTTTCTTATGTTCAGAATAGATTTACTTATATAGTGTTTAATCATCACTCATTCTGGACTTAACAATAAATGGCAAAAAATCCCCCTACGTTGAATTCAATACCAGTTCCGAACATCACGTTATTAAACTCCCTCAATACTCAATGTCACGAACTCATTAAATTACTGCATAACTGTGTCGAAAATGGTGCATCTATCGGCTTTATTTCACCATTGGAAGTCAATGAAGCAGCACAATATTGGCAAGGTGTTGAAACAGATATTGTATCTGGTCATCGCTTGCTATTAGTGGCAATGGAAGGTGACAAAATCGCAGGCTCGGTACAACTTAGCCTTTGCAGAAAAAAGAATGGGAAACACCGAGCTGATGTGGAAAAACTTATGGTACATACAACCTATCGTCGACGTGGAATTGGCAATATGTTAATGGCAGAACTGGAACGTGTCGCAAAGCAGCATCAACGCAGTTTGCTAGTGCTGGATACCCGCACAAATGATCCTGCTTCTGTTCTTTATCGAAAATGTGGCTTTGTTGAAGTCGGGCAAATTCCGAATTATGTCATGAATGATAGAGGTGAATTCTCCGGAACAACCTATTTCTATAAAATGATTTGAGACTTTTTGCTATCAGAAAAGAAAAACAGAAAACCCCGAGTTTAAAACTCAGGGCTTATAAATTCTGGCGGTGCGGACGGGACTCGAACCCGCGACCCCCGGCGTGACAGGCCGGTATTCTAACCAACTGAACTACCGCACCGCATGGTGTTCTGGTTGAGAACGGGGTGGATAATACGAGCACCGGCTCAATACGTCAATCTATTTTTATAATAAAATAGCGCGTTTGCGTGGTTTTTAATCTTAATGGTCACTTAACACCGTTCCCATCAGTGTAATTGTTCAGGTTTCGTCCTCCACAGACAACTTCCCCCTTTCTTCTCTACTAAGTCTAAACGGGATTCATGTTGAAGCAATTCCTCATCAGAAGCGTAAATAACTTTCAACCCTGCCTGTGGGCGATCAATTTTTTGAATTTCCGCAACCTGCGCACTATTGGATGATTCCCCTTCCATCGAAAAAGCCAGCGATGTCTGACCACCAGTCATGGCCAGATAGACATCAGCCAGAATCTCGGCATCGAGTAATGCCCCGTGGAGAGTTCGTTTAGCGTTATCAATATGGTAACGATCACACAGCGCATCAAGGTTATTACGCTTACCGGGGAAAAGCTTCCTTGCCATCGTCAGGCTATCGGTAATTGTACAAAATTCAGCGGTTGGCGGGATGCCTCGATTAAGTTTGCTGAATTCATAATCCATAAAGCCGATATCAAACGATGCATTGTGGATGATCAACTCAGCGCCACGGATAAATTCAATAAATTCATCAGCGATATCAGCAAATACAGGCTTATCCTGTAAAAACTCATCGCTGATGCCATGAACTTCAAATGCTTCCGGGTCAACCAGACGTTCCGGCTTGATATAAATGTGAAAATGACGCCCTGTCAGACGACGGTTAATCACTTCCACCGCGCCGACTTCAATGATGTTATGCCCCTCGTAGTGAACCCCCAGTTTATTCATACCGGTTGTTTCAGTATCAAGGACGATTTGACGGGTAATTGCAGTGCTCATAGTGTTTTTTTGTGTCAGACTTAGAGTTTTGAATAAAGATGATATAGGAAGAGTCTACCAAATATGAATAAACAGGTAGAAATTTTCACCGATGGTTCCTGCCTCGGTAATCCCGGCCCCGGCGGATATGGTGTTTTACTTCGTTATAAACAAAAGGAAAAAACCTTAAATGGGGGTTATTTCCGTACAACCAATAACCGGATGGAGCTGATGGCCGCTATTGCCGCACTGGAAGCTCTTAAAGAACCCTGCTCAATCACTCTTACCACTGACAGCCAGTATGTTCGTCAGGGAATTACCCAATGGATACATAACTGGAAAAAACGGGGCTGGAAAAAAGCTGATAAATCCCCGGTGATCAATGTCGATCTGTGGCAACGACTGGATAAAGCAATTGCGCCCCACGAAATTGAATGGCATTGGGTCAAGGGGCATACCGGTCATCGTGAAAACGAATTGTGTGATGAACTCGCCCGCGCAGCGGCTAACGCTCCGACCCAAACAGACAGTGGCTATATTGAATAAAGCTATACACTTCGTCTTTCAAAAGTTAATCGCGCTGATGAGAGTTTTTCACTACTCCCAGAGCATTACTGAATTTCGGTTTCAACAATCTTACCCGCATGGGATTGAGCGTCAAAGGTATTGTCCGCTTGCGGGCAATAATCACATTCAGGCAGCCAAACAGTGATGACGAAGATTCATATGGATTATTGGCACTTTTCCACGGTAAAACATGGAAATTAGCGTGATAAAGAACTTCATAGTTCAACAAGCGAAGCCAATCCAATTGACGTAGTCTGGAAAACATTTGAGCTTGATAAAACCGCCTGTGGCACACACCTGAAATAATTTTTTTCAAACCCAGCAGACTGATCGGGTTAAAGCCAGAGATAATTAACCAGCCATCATCAATCATGATCCTATCAACTTCTCTAAGCAACCAGTGAGGATCAACACTATAAGACAGCATATGCGCCAGTAAACAGGCATCAACCGACTTAGCCTCAAAAGGGAGATAATGAGGATCGGCAATCACATTCATGCTTTCACCTTTCAATCCCACATTAACCTGATGGCTGATTAGGCACGAGTGGCTGTCAATTTCTACACTTAAATTCCCGATTTTCACTAAATGAAAACCAAAAATTTTCGGCCACCACGGTTCCAATTGACGTTCCAAAGCGACACGGTAATACTCACCCCATGGTAATTCAGCCCAGGAAGCAGGCGGGGTTATTTGTTTGATTGCACGTGTTGATTGCATGTCATCTTCCTTCCAACCTACTATACTCTCCGTCTTTCAAGTTGCCTCTTTGTTGGCGGCGCTCACTGACCTCCACGATGCATCTTGAAACCCATTAAGAATAAAATCGATTGCTAAACGAGGCATATAATGAAGCTTATCAGGCTCCCAGCCCTTTCAGATAACTACATTTGGTTACTTTGTGACGAGAACAAGCATTGTGTCATTATCGATCCTGCTGAATCACACCCTGTTATGGATATTTTAGCAGCCAACCAACTTATTCCCGTTGCTATCCTGTTGACGCACCATCACCATGATCACGTTGGTGGTGTTGCTGGGCTACTTAAACAATATCCGACCTTACCTGTATATGGCCCAGAAGAGACTCAAAGTAAAGGGGCAACTCACGTTGTGCATGAAAATGATCTTATTGAAACAGATGATTTTTCCTTTCGGGTTATTGCACTACCGGGTCATACCCTTGGACATATTGCTTTCTATCAGGCTCCTTATCTATTTTGTGGCGATACCTTGTTTTCAGCAGGTTGTGGCAGGCTCTTCGAAGGTACTGCTGAACAGATGTTTTCTTCCCTAGAGAAAATTGCCTCACTGCCTGATGAAACATTGATCTGCTGTGCCCATGAATATACCGCCGCGAATATGAAATTTGCACTGGCTGTATTACCCGAAAACCAGACTATTAACGATTATCATAAGAAAATTATCGAGTTACGCATAAAAGATCAGGCAACAGTCCCGACCACATTGAAAACAGAGCGAAAAATTAACGTTTTTTTAAATTGTCACGATATTGATTTACAAAAAAATATCGGTATTAAACCTAATTCAATACCACTTTATTCTGTTTTTCAGCAATTAAGGGCCTATAAAGATCGATTTTAACTTTTTTGGGTTGTCTTCTGCGTAATAGGTCAGTATCATTGCTCACCTTTTAAGCAAACATCAAAGCAGAATATGAAGACAAAAGCGATCCTATTCGCATCTGTCTTGCTTGCCGGGTGTCAGTCGGGGCTACAGCCAAAGCCCGCTTCCCAGCAGCATACACAGAAAATGTCTTCGACGAATCAGAAAACAATCGGTATTGCAGAACCAGAGGAAACTGCAAACTGGAAGGAGAGTCCGACAGCTCAACAAGATTTGTGGGGACATATCCGTGATGAGTTGAAGATGGAAATTCCTGATAATAACAGGGTGCGTGAACAACAGAATTATTACCTGAAACACAAGAGTTATCTCCAAAATGTGGCGTTACGCGCGGAACCATATATGTATTGGATCGTTGAGCAGATTGATCAACGAAATATGCCTATGGAAGTGGCCTTGCTTCCCATAGTGGAGAGTGCTTTTAATCCTCATGCTACATCTTACGCCAACGCGGTTGGCTTATGGCAGATTATCCCCAGCACAGGCCGGCATTATGGTCTGACACAGGATAAGTGGTACGATGCGCGTCGTGATGTTGCGGCATCCACAACCGCAGCCCTAGACATGCTTGAGCGTTTGAATGTACGTTTTAACGGGGATTGGTTACTGACTATAGCTGCTTATAACAGTGGTGAAGGCCGTGTTGCACGGGCAATCAAAGAAAATCAGTCTAAGGGGAAACCAACAGATTTCTGGTCATTAGCATTGCCACGTGAAACGATGCATTACGTGCCTAAGATACTGGCGCTCAGTAATGTTATTCGTCAAAACGAAAGATATAGCCTTACATTACCGAAACCCAATAATCAGCAGGCACTCGCCAAAATTGAGGTTGGGCAGCAAATCACGCTCTCACAGGCGGCTGAATTGTCCGGGCTTTCCTTGACCTCCATGAAAGCTTATAACCCCGGTTATAAGCAGGGTATGACATCTCCTCATGGGCCGCATTACATTATGTTGCCAAAAGAGAATGCGGGTCAGTTCAAACACTCGCTGACAGATCAGAGTGTTTTGAAAGAGATCAGGCTGGCTGTTGCGAAAAATATTCGTCAGTTACATCAGCAAAGTCATTATACCGTTCGTTCAGGTGATACCTTATCTGCGATTGCAAAACGGTTTAAGACATCTCACCATCAACTACAGAGATTGAACGGTCTGAAGACCGCTGACAGGCTCAGAATCGGGCAAGTTCTGAAGGTGAATATCAGTGAACCTATTAAATATCAGGTTCGCAAAGGGGATTCTTTTACCAGCATTGCTAAACGGCATGGTGTAAATCTTAATGACCTGATGAACTGGAATAAGGACATCAAGCACAAAGATATGAAACCGGGTCTGGCGTTGACGCTTTACCTCAAATAAAATACCTTTCCCGCCAGAACATAACTCCCTGTTAATCAGGGAGTTTTTCTTTAATTGATTTGTAACTTTAATTTATAGTAACCTTGATTTAAAACGCAGTTACAAATATCCCTCCACCTATCTATTAGCAGAGTGGTCAATATTATGTCTTGGGAAAAGGTTTTTATACTGTTGTGTAGTTCCGATCCATCTATTTATCAAGCCGCTGATGCAGCCAGAAGACGTTATCGGGTAAACCTCTCACGATGTTATGCCTACCGGGGGATCAGCAATTTCTTGCCGCTAGATAGCACCCCACCTCCATTTAGACACTGTGACCTTAATTCCAAGTTGCTCATTTTTGCTCATGGCACACCTAATGACACAATTTATATAGAAGAAGATAGTGAATATAACGGCAGGCAACTTGCTGACCTTCTTTTTAGCTGCGGGTTAAAAAACATCGGCTTAGTCTCAATCAAAGCCTGTAGAAGTGGTTTGGGAAATTTTCTACCGACTTTTGTCCGCTACTTCACAAAGAAAGCCAAAATTGGTTGGGCGATAGGATATAAAGGCGATATCTTCACTTCCAGAAATGGAAAACATATTTATTCGTCACGATTAGATATGTGGACACGTACATTAATCCATTACAAACTACCAGATAGCTACAGAATACGTATTATTGAAGGAAATACACCTGTTATTCATCCCGATAGCCGAAGATATAACAATTTTACCGGAGTGAACCTTACTGATGACTAATTTATCACGGCTTCCTCTGCTCTGACTGATTCGATCTTGATGAAAAATATGGGAAACAGCAAAGTATCGTGTAAAAATCGTAATTTATTACACATGGTCAATAATTGCACTTAATTAATAAAGGAACATTACTTTGTTATCACTCAGTCACGAAAAAAATAGCCTTCCTGATAGTTTTAATGAAATATACCAATCCCTGTTACTTCCCACCGGAGCTCATCTAAGCTCTCATCCCTACCGGGAAAATGAAAGTCATGACTATGACGCAATGCGATTCGGTATTGATGGAAAATCAATTATTTTTCGTCAGGCTAAAATCACGCCACGCAAAATTGGTCAATTCGTTACATTATGGAAAAGGCCTTCTCCTAACGCAGAAATAATGCCATTAGACGCTAAAGATAATATTGATTTTTGCCTGATAGCCACTTTTACAGAGGATAAAAAAGGTATTTTTCTATTTGATTCAGATATTCTGATCAAGAAAGGTGTATTTTCTTCTGGAACGAAAGAGGGGAAAAGGGCTATTCGAATCTATCCTTCTTGGGATTTTCCCGATTCTAAACAGGCAACTCAAACCCAAAAATGGCAATCATCTTATTTTATCAACTTAGATAATCCATTAGCTGCCATTGAGAAATTAAAGAATATATTATCCAATTAAAAAAATAACTCAGGTATATTATTAATATATAAAAATCATTTGAAATAACGATTAAACTTAGGTATACCGTTATCCTTCCAAAAATAAGGATGTCATACATGTATAAAAATGGTTATTTTGTTACAGCAGAAATTAGAGCTAAAGAAAATACAGACCTTAATGTCGTTATCAGAGAGTTAAAAGCCTTACAAGAAAAAACACTGTCAGAACCGGGATGTGAAATATTCTTCATTCACCAATCAAATGAAAATCCAAACACATTTATCATGTGGGAGAAATTCACTAGCCCTGAAGCGTTAAAAAAACATTTTGAATATGACCATACCAAGTATTATTTATCACTCGACTTAACAGAAGTTATTCAGGTTTTTACTACCGATACGATTTAACTCTACACAATGGATTTCAAGATGCATCGTGGAGGTCAGTGAGCGCCGCCAACAAAGAGGCAACTTGAAAGACGAAGTGTATACATTCAAATACTCTACAATCCTCATCTTATATAAGGGGTCTCTCATGGTTACTCGAATAAATTATTCCAGCCTCCCACAAGTGAAAGGCCCTTATGTACATGCAGTAAAACACCAAGGGTTACTCTATATTTCAGGGCTGACCGCACTGGGTACAGAATCACAACAGCATGGTGTTGAAGCACAGACTCTGACTATTCTCCAACAAATAACCTCCATTCTTGAACAAGAAAAATGTCACAAATCTGATCTGATTAAATTTACGATCTTCGTCAAGGATATCAACCAGCTTCCGCTTATCCGTCCTTTATTATTTAACTTCTGTGAAGGAAATTTACCAGCGTGTTCTCTGGTAGAAATATCAAATCTTATTCATCAGGATTTACAAATAGAAATTGAATCAATTGTTGCTGTCAGGGGCTGATTCATATTAAGCAGGCGGTAAGTCGTTAATCGGTTTATTTTCAATGCTGCCTTGTGTGCAATACAGTAAGGCAGCATATTTGTGTAGCCTAGTTTAAGTTCTCAACCCTCTGCCGGATTCAATTAAATACCAGGCCAGTAAATAAAACCCAAGTATAAATACACCCAGCATACCCAGTGTCATAGCCAGAGAGACATCCGCAATACCGAGGAAACCATAGCGGAATCCACTGATCATATACACGATAGGGTTTAGCTTTGATACCATCTGCCAAAATTCAGGCAACAGCGTCAGAGAATAAAAGACGCCACCCAAATAAGTCAGCGGAGTCAGAACAAACGTCGGGATGATACTGATATCATCAAAAGTTTTCGCAAAAATGGCATTCAATAATCCAGCTAGCGCAAATAAAATCGATGTTGCTAACAGAGTTATGACTACCATTCCCCATGAATGAATCTCTAATGGCACGAAAAACAGGGAAACCAGCGTCACTAAAATACCCACAAATACACCACGCGCAACACCACCACCGACAAATCCGGCAATAATCACATGGGTCGGTACAGGAGCAACCAAAACTTCCTCAATACTGCGCTGAAATTTAGCCCCAAAGAAAGAAGAGGAAACATTTGAATATGAGTTAGTGATCACTGACATCATGATCAACCCGGGAACGATAAACTGCATATATGTGAATCCCCCCATTTCACCAATCCGGGAACCGACTAAGTTACCGAAAATAACAAAATAGAGAGACATGGTAATCACAGGAGGCAATAGGGTTTGCACCCAAATTCGACCAAAGCGGGTAATTTCCTTAATCCAGATGGTTTTCAATGCCACCCAATAAAGTTGGATCATGAACGAGCTCCTTGGCTATTATTTGTTAACCCAACAAACAGCTCTTCCAAACGATTCGCCTTGTTGCGCATACTGTTAATCTGAATACCCTGCGTACTTAATTGGGAAAAAACATCATTTAGTCCCTGACCTCGTTTCACATCGACTTCTAGCGTAATTGTGTCAACCAAGCGATAACTATAGCCCTCAAGCGTAGGTATATTTCCTTCAGGTACTAAGTCGAGTAAAAATGTTTCTACTTCAAGTCGGCTGAGTAGATCTTTCATGCTGGTATTTTCCACCAGCTCACCATTCTGGATAATGCCAATATTGCGGCAGAGCATTTCAGCTTCTTCCAGATAGTGAGTCGTCAGAATAATCGTGGTTCCCTGCTCATTAAGAGATTTCAGAAAGTCCCACATAGAGCGGCGTAGTTCGATATCAACACCCGCTGTCGGTTCATCCAGAATTAATAATTTAGGCTGATGCATCAAAGCGCGGGCGATCATCAGACGGCGTTTCATTCCTCCTGACAGACGAATTGCACGTTCATTACGTTTGCCCCAGAGATCCAATTGTGACAGATAAGTTTCCGCTCTACTTTGTGCCACATTGCGCGGTACACCGTAGTATCCCGCCTGATTCAGCACAATCTGAATCACAGTTTCAAATGGGTTAAAGTTAAATTCCTGCGGGACTAACCCCAGTTGCCGTTTAGCATTGACTAAATCCGTATCAATATCGTAACCGAATACATTAACTTTACCGCTGCTTTTATTGACCAGAGAACTAATAATGCCGATAGTCGTTGATTTCCCGGCACCATTTGGCCCTAAAAGTGCGTAAAAATCGCCGGTTTCCACTCGCAGATCAATCCCACGCAGTGCTTTTACTCCACCTTTATAGGTCTTCGTAAGCTGCGTCAATTCCAATGCATAAGCCATAAGTAAACAACACCTTTATTTTTTTGCTATTTTTGAGTGCAAGGGACAGATTATGCCATTCTTTTCCTTGCACTTCTTTTCAATGATAGGGATCAACTCAAAAACATTACTCAATTAAATATTAAATTCTCAATTAATGTTGTATATGATTCTATCTCAAAAATGTTGCCAGGCTATTAGTCATGATGAGAAAAATTGAAGAGCTGTTTGCCCGGAACAAGCAGTGGTCAGAGTCCGTAAATGAAGAAAATCCGCATTTCTTCAAGGAATTATCGAAAGCACAAAAGCCACACTTTCTGTGGATAGGCTGTTCTGATAGCCGTGTGCCTGCTGAAAAACTGATTGATGCGGCACCGGGTGATCTGTTCGTTCACCGAAATGTTGCAAATCTAGTTATACACACCGATTTAAATTGTTTATCTGTTGTGCAGTACGCTGTCGATGTTTTACAGGTTGAACATATAATCATCTGTGGTCATTACGGATGCGGGGGTATTGAAGCAGCAGTAAACGGGACTGAATTAGGTTTAATCAATAACTGGCTGCTCCATATTCGGGATTTGTGGTACAAACACAGCTCAATGCTTGG
The DNA here is from genome assembly GCF_037996705.1 of Xenorhabdus bharatensis. Classification (NCBI taxonomy): domain Bacteria; kingdom Pseudomonadati; phylum Pseudomonadota; class Gammaproteobacteria; order Enterobacterales; family Morganellaceae; genus Xenorhabdus; species Xenorhabdus bharatensis. The sequence continues at coordinate 155,738 of NZ_JBBMXG010000009.1, forward strand.
TGAATTGCCACCTAATGATCGGCTGAATCGCCTGTGTGAGCTGAATGTGATTGAACAGGTTTATAATCTGGGTCATTCAACCATTATGCAGTCAGCGTGGAAGCGTGGACAAAAAGTCATGATCCATGGCTGGGTATATGGCTTGAAAGATGGCGAATTGCATGATTTGGATATTACCGCAGACAGCCGTGAAAAACTGGAGCTTAATTACCGTCAGGCTATCTCTAAGCTGGCTCGTAAAAAGTAACAAGTTCCCGTCAAAATAAATGGCAGCAAAAGCTGCCATTTATTGACTACACAGGTCCCTGTTTGCACCATCGCAAAAATTTACTCTTCCAGCAGAGTAACATGACCGATATAAGGCAAATGGCGATAACGCTGAGCATAGTCAATGCCATAACCCACCACGAATTTGTCTTCAATTGAGTAACCGATCCACTCAACCGGCACATCAACTTCACGACGGGATGGTTTGTTCAGTAACGTACAAATTGCCAGAGAATTTGGTTCACGAAGAGACAGAATCTCACGGATTTTATTCAGTGTATTCCCGGAATCGATAATATCTTCAACGATTAACACATCTTTACCACGAATATCTTCATCCAGATCCTTCAGGATCTTCACATCGCGGGTAGAATCCATTCCATTGCCATAGCTGGATGCGGTCATAAAATCCACTTCATGAGAAACCTGAATTTCACGACACAAATCTGCCATGAAAATAAACGATCCTCTCAGCAGGCCAACTAATACCAGCTCACGATCGCTATTGCGATAATGTTCCGTAATCTGTTGCCCCAATTCAGCAATACGTTGTTTAACCTCCTGCTCGGAGATCATCACTTCTACAATATGTTTCAATTTCACATACCTATTTGTTTTAAAACAATAAACCCATCTTTAATTATGTGATAAATCACCAATATTGATACACCGAGTGATATACAGTTAGTCGCACAAAGACGGACACATAAGAAAATATGAGAACAAAATATTTGCGGAGTATACCAGAAGGAATCGATTGCGGTAAAAGAAGAAGCCAAGCTGAGTACGACAACCTTAGCCCGCATTATTTCATGATGGCGTTCTTTCTAACACCGAGAGAGGTATTACATCAGTTATGTAGGCCTGCATATGACGGCACAATTTGGTTTACTGATCCCTCCTATGGAAGCCTCAGTGATCAAATAGGCCGCATAATGTCGTTATGCGGCCTATCTTATTAATGTGTTCTCATCCCGGCACTGTACATGAGTAATTTAAACAGTGTTGCAACGATCCCCAGACTTAATACACTTGCTAACCAGATAGTTATCATCCACCCCAGTTTCTTATACCAACGGGAATCACTCCGATTTTCTATCTGAGGTAAATGAATATTAGTGATAGTTTTCACCTGATTTAACTTTTCCTCGGAAGACATAATAACTCCAACTTGTATAACCTAAGACAACGGGAATAATTAATAACCCACCCACTAACATAAACCCTTGGCTTTGTGGTGGAGAAGCGGCATCCCAGATAGAAACAGATGGTGGAATAATATTAGGCCACAGGCTGATACCTAAACCGGAAAAACCTAAAAATATCAATAATAAGGTCAGTAAAAATGGCGCATAGTTACCATAGTTATAGGCACTACGAACAAGGCACCATGTGCTGACTAAAACTAATAATGGAACCGGCAGCAAGAAGTAGAGATTAGGTAAACTGAACCAGCGCGAAGCAATATCTGCATGTGCCAAAGGTGTCCAGATGCTAATAACAGCAATGATAGCCAATAAAGCGAGGGCTAAATAAACGGTCAATGAGCACATCTTACGATGCAACCGGTACTCGGTTTTCATTATTAACCATGAGCTGCCCAATAAAGCATAAGCAATAATCAACCCAAAACCACAAAATAGCGGAAACGGTGCTAACCATGAGAGTGCTGAGCCACTAAAATGGCGGCCTGTTACTTCAAAACCATTAATCACCGCACCAACGGTAATACCCTGACAAAATGTCGTCAGCAGTGAACCACCGATAAAAGCACGATCCCAGAAAGCGCGATGTTCTGGCAGTGCTTTAAAACGGAATTCAAAAGCAACTCCACGGAAAATAAGCCCGACTAGCATCAGTGTCAGCGGAATAGTTAATGCATCAATAATGACAGAATAAGCCAGTGGAAAAGCGCCATAGAGCGCAGCACCACCTAATACCAGCCACGTTTCATTTCCATCCCATACAGGGGCAACAGTATTAACCATCACATCCCGTTCGGTGGGATCTTTGGTAAAAGGCAATATGATACCGATACCCAGATCAAAGCCATCAGCAACAATGTACATCAATGTGGCGAAGATAATGATGACAAACCAGATAATAGAAAGATCAATACCCATTCTGTTTTTCTCCACTAAGCGGTTGCTGCATTTCAGAATGACTTGGCGATGCTATTTCTTCGGGCCCCTGTTTCACCAGACGCATCATATAAAAATACCCAATACCGAAAACAGAAAAATAGACCAGAATAAAGAGCAATAAACTTAAGCTCATTTGCATATCGCCGTGCGCTGAAACAGCCTCTTTTGTCCGCTGTAACCCATAGACCACCCACGGTTGTCGGCCAATTTCGGTAGTAAACCAACCAGCAAGAATTGCGATTAAGCCAGAAGGCCCCATGCAAAGAGCAAAGCGTAAAAATGCACGAGAACGGTATATTCTCTGTTTTTTCCGCAGAATGACGCCTGTTAATCCTAACAAAATCATTAGCATACCAAGACCTGCCATGACTCGGAATGACCAGAAAATAATGGTGGAGTTAGGTCTGTCTTCAGGAGGAAAAGACTTAAGAGCGGGAATTTGTCTTTCCAGACTATGAGTCAGGATCAGGCTACCCAGATAAGGAACTTCCAGTGCATATTTGGTTTTCTCTTCATTCATGTCTGGTATACCAAATAAGATCAGTGGTGTTGCTTCACCCGGTGTATTACTCCAATGCCCTTCAATAGCTGCAATTTTTGCTGGCTGATGTTCAAGGGTATTCAATCCATGTGCATCACCGATAACCGCCTGAATGGGAGCAATAATTAAAATTAGCCATAACGCCATAGAAAGCATTTTACGTACAGGCGCTGTGTCCTTGCCACGCAACAGTAACCAAGCCGCACAGGCCGCGATAAACAAGGCACTGGCAAGGAATGCACCGACAGACATATGTAACAGGCGGTAAGGAAATGAAGGATTAAATATTATCTGTAACCAGTTATCAGGAATAACAATATCATTTTCGATGTGATATCCCTGAGGTGTTTGCATCCAGCTGTTTGAAGAAAGGATCCAGAAGGTAGAAATAATGGTTCCTATTGCCACCATACAAGTGGCAAAAAAGTGTAGTTTTCTACCGACCTTATTCCAACCAAATAACATGATGCCGAGGAAGCCAGCTTCAAGAAAGAAGGCGGTAAGCACCTCGTAAGTCAATAACGGGCCTGTAATGCTGCCGGCAAATTGTGAGAATCCGCTCCAGTTTGTGCCGAACTGATACGCCATTACCAAACCGGAAACAACCCCCATCCCAAAGTTAACGGCAAAAATTTTTATCCAGAAGTGATATAGCTTCAGATAACTTTCCTCTTTTGTTTTTAGCCATAAACCTTCTAAGATTGCAAGAAAACTGGCTAGGCCAATGGTTAAAGCCGGAAAGATAATATGAAATGACACAGTGAAAGCGAATTGGATCCTGGCAAGATGAAAAGCGTCTAATCCGAACATAACGCCTCCATCAGCATTAATATATGTGCGATGATATTTATCATTATTTATTTTACCTGATTGTTAGTTTGTTTTTTAATAAAAACAAACCTCAATATTGAGGTTTTATAATACCTACCCATAGATATTACAAAGTTAGCTTTTTAATGAACAGGTGACTTCCATTAATACATTAACCCAAACTCTCCTTTCGTTATTTCTCATTTTTCAATATTCATTTAATTCAATAACACCAATATATATCAAGTCATATAACGCCATATGTTTCTGCTGTATTAATATTTGTGTAATCTCTTAATTTTCAACGTCTTTTCCAAGCCATTTGTTTTTATTTTTATAGTGGCATGTATTTTTAACCCATTGTATCTCAGAGTCAAATAAATTAAGTTTATCGAATGATAGATGGTATCTATGATAAAAATAAGTCCAAATCATTTTTATTGACTTTACAAATATCTTGTTCTAATGTTCTAAAGAACAGAAAAGAACGTTTATATTTAAAACCTTCTCAAAAGTAAATTTAATATTTTTTTATTCATTTTTTGTAAAGCAAAGTTAATATTTACTTATCTTTTTATATATGACTTATCTTTTTTATTTTGTAATATCTATTCGTTGATATACCTATCTCGATTCAAATATTCACCTGCATATTCTTATAAAAAAGATTATTAATAAATGTTAGGAATGTAGATATGAGTAAAAATAAATCAACCGTGCCGGGTGTACATCCTTATCATGGCCCCGCAGGCGGATGGGGAGCATTAAAAGCAACGGCGATTGCTGTTCGTACTCAGATGGACGCTTTTGTTGCACCAAAGACCTTACTAAATACTAACCAACCTGACGGTTTTGATTGCCCCGGGTGTGCCTGGCCTGATAAAGAACACAACTCTACATTCCAGTTTTGTGAGAATGGCGCAAAAGCCGTTACGTGGGAAGCCACCAAAAAACGTGTCACTCCTGAGTTTCTGGCTGAAAATACCGTGAGCACTTTACTGGAAAAATCAGATTATGAATTGGAAGGATACGGTCGGTTAACTCATCCACTGGCTTATGATGCTGCCACCGATACACTGGTTCCTGTTTCGTGGGAAGCGGCATGTCATCGTATCGGTGAAATTTTAAGAGAAATACCATCACCTTCTGAGGTCGAATTTTACACATCAGGACGCGCTTCGAATGAAGCAGCCTATTTATTTCAGCTCTTTGCCAGAGAATACGGCACAAATAATTTCCCGGACTGCTCCAATATGTGCCATGAACCTACCAGTGTAGGGCTGCCTCAATCCATTGGCATTGGTAAAGGTACTGTCTCATTAGATGATTTTGATAAAACTCAGCTGATTATTTCTATCGGCCATAATCCCGGGACTAACCACCCACGGATGATGGGAACATTGCACGAAGCTGCTCGCCGTGGTGTGCCTATTGTGGTGTTTAATCCACTGCGTGAACGCGCCTTGGAACGTTTTACCGATCCGCAAAACATGATTGAAATGGCGACCTATAGCTCAACGAATATCGCCTCTTCTTACTATCAGGTAAAAGCGGGAGGTGATGCAGCAGCGCTGAAAGGCATCATGAAAGTCTTATTGGAATGGGATGAAAAACGCGGGAATATTCTCGATCATGAGTTTATCACAACACATACCATGGGATTTGATGCAGTCAAAGAAGAGCTGCGCTGTACTTCCTGGCAAGATATTGAGAATGAAAGTGGCATTTCTCAGGCCGATATTGAAAATGTTGCGCTGTTGTACGCTAATTCAGATGCGACCATCGTCACTTATGGTATGGGAATCACTCAGCATAATAAAGGAACCGCGAACGTCCGGTTAATTGCCGATTTGCTACTCATGAAAGGCAATATCGGCAAATCTGGTGCAGGAATATGCCCACTGCGCGGCCACTCTAATGTTCAGGGTAACCGCACCGTTGGCATTACAGAAAAACCATCGCCAGAATTCTTACAAAAACTGGAAGAAGTCTTCGGGTTCAAACCCCCTTATGAGCACGGGCACGATGCGGTTAAAGCGATGCAAGCGATGGTGGACGGGCGCGTGAAGGCACTGCTTTGTCTTGGTGGAAACTTTGCAGTGGCGTTACCTGATCCTGAATTATCATTTTCAGCAATGAAAAAACTCGACCTGAGTGTACATATCGGAACTAAACTTAATCGCTCCCATTTACTGGTGGCGAAAGAAACCTTTATTTTACCTTGTTTAGGCAGAACTGAATTAGATATCAGGGAGTTAGGGCGACAATCTATTACTGTCGAAGATTCCATGTCAATGGTTCATGCATCATCGGGAAAATTAACGCCCGCATCACCACTGTTAAAATCAGAGCCTGTTATTGTGGCTGAAATGGCAGCAGCCACGTTACTGCATAGTAAAACACCATGGTTACGCTATACCGAAAGCTACGATCTTATCCGTGATTTGATTGAGAAAACTATTCCTGGGTTTGATAACTATAATCAACGCATCCGGGCTCCGGGCGGATTTCGCATGCCATTACCACCAACAGAGCGTATTTGGCCCACACCAACGGGTAAGGCGATGTTTTCTGTGTTTAAAGGAGTGAAAGAAAACGCAGATGTGCTGGGTGAAGATGTATTGCGCCTAATGACTATTCGTAGTCATGACCAATACAATACAACTATTTATGCATTGGATGATCGTTATCGTGGAGTATTCGGGCGACGTGATGTGCTGTTTATGAATGATGTTGATCTGGAAGCCCGGGGTTTAAAACACGGGGATAAAATCAGTATTGAAACGGTGAGCCAAAACAGAAAGTTATCTCTCAAAGATATAACCGTTATTTCATTCAGTATTGCACCGGGCACTGTTGCTGCTTATTATCCAGAAGCAAACATTTTAATTCCATTAGATTATATTGATAAAGAAAGTGGTACACCTTCTTATAAATCAGTGCCGGTAAGAGTTTTTTCACAGCAGGAAAAATAAGCTTAATTCGTTAAAGTTTTCTCAATGATGATAGTCGCACAATAATACGTGCGACTATTTCCTCTCAAGCTTACGTATTTTCATCTACTAAAGTGAAATATATTAACATGCCTAAATATTTATCTTTTCTATATAATCGCACATATTAGCAAAGCAGGTTTCAATTAATACTGAACGAGGCTCTTCTCGGCGGATCAATATGCCAAGTGAGGCATTAATAACAGCATCCTCTATTGGAATAATATCAATATCATTACTTAGTTTTTCCATTTTTTTAGTAATAGGAATGATAGAAGCGCAAAAGCCAGAATTCACGGACTGAATAAGATGCAGAGTAGAATCACTTTCAAGAATTATTTTAGGTTGAATATTATAACGCTGAAATGCAAGATCGATAGATTGGCGAAAATAATTCGCCTGACTGATAAGTGCCAAGGGTAGTGTTGCTACCATTTCCCACGTTACTGTTGGTGTGGCAGGCGTAAATTGTGCCCGGTTAAATAAAAGCCCGAGTTTTGTTTTCTTCAGGGAATAAATATCATGTTGATGAGTATCCGCCTTTTCCAGATAACAAATACCAATGTCTAAACGGTTACTATTGAGATCATCAATAATTTTTTCACTGTGGCCCGAACTTACTTGAAAGCGTATTTCGGTAAATGTTTCAGAAAGATGTTGTAACATTTGCATTGGCTCAATATTAGTCAGAGGAACAATGCCAATACGAAGCTGGCCTAACAATTGTTGGCGAAAATTAGCAGCTTCTGCCTGTAGCCCTTCATAGGCGGACTGCATGGTTTTAGCCCACTTTAATATTTTTTCACCTTCTTCTGTAAATCCTTCAAAACGCGAGCTTCGTTTTATCAAAATGACATCAAGCTCTTTTTCGAGATTTCTGAGTCGCATAGAGAGCGTTGGCTGAGTGACATGACACATTTCTGCCGCTTGTCCGAAGTGCTGAGTTTTATCTAATGCGATTAAATAAAATAACTGTTTAATATCGATGGGATTTTCCTCGGCGATGAGCAGGTAAATGGCTGTAAGTAAAAGACTTACTCATTATATAGCGTTTCACCTGACTCCAAAAATTATCAATACCATTGATGTAATGCTGTCTGATTTTTTATCTATACACTGTAGAGCTATGGTTGATCTTGTTGTGCTTAAAATCAAGCAATTAAAATAGCTCACATCTAACACATCATATCTGGAAAAATGATCGACATAGATGATATATCAGGGTAAATTTCGGGCCCGGTAACTGATAATAATACACATAATTTTGCATCCGAATTGCCTTAGTGTAAATTGAAGCCTGTCGCATTAGCAGGGAAATTTCGCTCGAAAGTATCTTGTTTGATTGATTTTTCTTGTTACTGATAAATACCCATTATTCATCAAATTTGCATATGATTCGAATTTCATTACCCACAAGATTTTCCTAAGTCAGGGAAATAAAGTTTGGCTAATGAAGATATTAATATGTTAACTTAGTCAAAACGGTAGAAAATCAATATAATAGGAACTATGAGAAAATTTTCATTATTGACCTACGCCTTGGTTCTGTTTGGTTTCACACAACCTGTGAAAGCTTTGTCCGAAAGTGAAGCGGAAGATCTTGCTGATCTCACAGCCGTTTACATCTACCTAAAATATGATTGTGGCTATAGCCAGATCCCAGATAGAGAAATCAGGCGTACGGTTGTCTATTTTGCCCAGCGTAATAAATGGGATCTCGGGAATTATGATGGTCAGTTAATGGAGGAACTGAATCAGCAGGGCTACAACGATCTGAAGGGAATCGACCTGCCTCATGAGGTAAAATGCCGCTCTCTTGCACGCCGCTCCCTCAGCCTGCTTGCTTATGTAAAATAATTTTATTGTCACTCTCTGGCAAATATCACAGTGCAACTAATTCTGTTGTTGGCTATTATGTGCGCCTCATAATTATGGGGACCACAATGGGGGAATACCAATAGATGTCACAGAAAAGCATTTGGTATGAGACATTACATACCAATTTTGGTCAGTATTTCACGGTTGAAAATGTGCTCTACCACAATAAAACCGAGCATCAGGATCTCATTATTTTTGAAAATGCGGAACTGGGTCGCATTATGGCTCTTGATGGCGTAGTACAAACGACTGAACGCGATGAGTTTATTTATCATGAAATGATGGCCCATGTACCACTATTTGCTCATGGAAATGCCAAACGCGTTTTGATTATCGGTGGTGGGGATGGCGGAATGTTGCGTGAAGTTTGCCGCCATCAATATCTCGAAAGCATCACTATGGTAGAAATTGATGCCGGAGTTATCGAATTCTGCCGCCAATACCTACCAAACCACAATGCAGGGGCTTACGATGATCCCCGTTTCAAACTTGTTATTGATGACGGCGTCAACTTTGTCAATACAACCTCTGATAAGTTTGATGTCATCATTTCCGATTGTACCGACCCAGAAGGGCCCGGCGAAAGTTTATTCACATCTGAATTTTATGAAGGCTGTGCTCGCTGTCTGAATGAAGGAGGCGTTTTTGTCGCTCAGAATGGTGTTTGCTTCCTGCAACAGAGCGAAGCCATCACAAGCCACAAAAAACTGAACCACTATTTTGCTGACAGCAGTTTTTATCAGGCTGCTATTCCTACTTATTACGGTGGGATCATGACGTTTGCATGGGCAACGCAAACCCCTGCCCTACGTCAGACGCCTCTGGAAATCCTGCAACAGCGTTTCGAAAATGCGGCGATAACCTGCCGTTACTATACCCCAGCCATACATGCAGGTAGCTTTGCCCTGCCACAGTATTTGCTGGATTCTCTATCTGGAAACCAATAGTCACCCATGCCGGGAGGTGAAGTAAATTGCGTAAACTGAAATTGCACGGCTTTAACAATCTCACAAAAAGCTTAAGTTTCTGTATTTACGATATTTGTTATGCAAAAACGAAAGCCGATCGCGACAGTTATATCGCGTACATTGATGAACAGTACAATGCAAACCGCTTAACTGAAATTCTCAGTGAAACCTGTTCAATCATTGGTGCAAACATTCTTAATATTGCCCGTCAAGACTATGACCCTCAAGGGGCAAGTGTAACCATTCTGATTAGTGAAGAACCCGTCGATCCCAAACTGGTGGATAATACGGAAAACCCGGGGCCTCTTCCTGATTCTGTCGTCGCCCATCTGGATAAGAGCCATATCTGTGTACATACCTATCCGGAAAGCCATCCTGATGGCGGCATATGCACGTTCAGGGCAGATATTGAAGTTTCTACTTGTGGTGTCATTTCACCCCTTAAGGCACTTAATTATCTGATCCATGAACTGGAATCTGACATTGTAACAATGGATTACCGTGTTCGCGGTTTTACCCGGGATATTAACGGAGTAAAACTGTATATCGATCACGAAATTAGCTCCATTCAAAATTACGTGACTGAAGAGATCCAATCTCAATACCATATGATGGATGTGAATATTTTTCAGGAAAATCTTTTTCATACCAAAATGATGCTGAAAGAGTTTGATCTGAATGAATATTTATTCAACACCACAGCTGAAGAATTAAACGAAACAGAAAAGCAGGAAATTATCCGCCTGCTTAAAAAAGAGATACAGGAAATCTACTACGGTCGTAATTTACCAGAGATTTAAATATACTCCTTTCGTTTCAATAAATTTACTGGCAGATATCTTATCTGCCAGTCATATTATTTTCTTCATGCTCATTGTCTTTCCCGTTATCTGGCCAATAAAATCTCAACCTGAAATATTAAGCGTTAATTAAAATATAAAGGGCTTAATTCATCGAATAGTTATAGAGAATAAATACCAAGTTCTGTACTTGTTGTAATTTCAACTCCATAAATTGTTTTAAGATAATTGAGTGCTTCATCCTGATCCGCTTGCAAAAAAACACAAACAGCATCAGATAATACTTTAATACTATAACCGCGAACAAACGCACCATAAGCTGTATGCCGGACACAACAATCAGTATGCTGCCCAGTCAATATCACTTCTGTCACACCATATTGCTCGAAAACAGCGCCAAGATTTGTACCATCAAAAGCACCATAAAACCGTTTAGGGGAGACGATTTCACGCTTTGCTCCGATGGGAGCCAGAGCATCAATAACATCAGCACCCGATGTCCCCCTCATGGCATGCCTACCCCAAATAGCCATTTCCCGGTCATCTTCCAAATGTGAATCATTGGCATATACAACCAACCAATCAGGCTGACTTCTGGCATGGTTGAGCATTTTCTGTATTACAGGAACAATGGGAATGACATTCGCTTCATTTGCGAGAGCGCCCGTTACAAAATCATTCAACATGTCAATTACGATAAGTGCTTTCATTTAGACGACCTTAATTTTACATGAAGAAATATTAGTATAAAATGAAACCACTGTTTATCATTCACTATATATAAGAAAATAGCCACCACAAGATCGCATTATTTAAATAACAAATAAAATGCCTTTCATATCAATACATAGAAAATTTCATTTTATGACTAAATAAAATACAGACTGCTATTCGCAGTATATTCATCTTTCCCGCCTTGTGGAATAAATCACCTAATAAAATTTATTCTTCTTTTATATATTCAGGTTAGTTTAATGACAGTTAACATCAAAAAAACAGATAAATTAAAAAATGAAATAATAACCAATATAAATTAAAAACAATGTAATTAACTAAGGGAACAATCTAATTTGTTATCTTCATTGCAAATTTAACGCATTTAGTTGCACTAAATTTTTTTCATGAACATCATGATATATAAATAATTTATAATAATTACCCTATAACGAAAAATGAAGATAAAAGTTGCACTTATTGATGATCATGTTGTAGTTCGTTCAGGGTTTGCCCAGCTACTGACACTCGAAGATGATATTACAATAGTAGGACAATACAGCAATAGTATAGAAGCATGGCCCGCTCTGCTGAAAAAGAAAATTGATATTGTCATTATGGATATAGCCATGCCGCATGAAAATGGTTTGCAGCTCCTTGCACGGCTACGTCCCGAGCAGCCCAATTTTTGTACTATTATGCTTAGTATTTATGATACAGCAGCTCTTGTGCAAACTGCGCTTGATTCAGGGGCTCGTGGCTATTTGACAAAATGCTGTGGAGCAGAGGAGCTCGTACAGGCTGTACGTACAGTCCATAAGGGAGAAATTTACCTTTGTGCTGATGCAATGAAGGCTTTACGCCAAAAGCCACAAGAATTGGATGTGCTACAAGTACTAACGCCCCGAGAGCGAGAAATTTTTAATCTTTTAATCAATGGGATGAATGCGAGAAATATCGCAGAACAACTTAAACTGAGCCCTAAAACTGTCCATGTCCACCGCGCGAATATTCTCAGTAAATTACAGTGTGACTCCACCATTGAGCTCGTCCATTACGCATTAAAACACCAAATTATTACAGGCTAATAGATGAATTGGAAAACACGCTTTGGTTTGCAATCTCTGTTTTTATTGATTTTCTATTCCATTATCTGGACTTCTCTGTGGATAATCAGTTTTTATCTGAGTAAAAACGGACAACAGGCAGCCCTATTTTTACCACAGGGTCTAAGATTGGTACTTATGATTTTGCTATGGAAACGTTATCTACCAATCCTGATTGGCAGTGAAATAGGGGTATTAATATGTTTATCTATTGAACACTTTATTGTAGATCTGGCTATTTTACTTTCCCCTATTATCAGCGTAGTAACAGTCTTAAGTATTAAACAGATATGGAAACGTTATTCCCTTTATTGGCAACAACTTTCCATCTTACTCGCTTCTGTCATCATCAATAGCTTATTACAAACCCTTTGTCTTAGTAGCTTATTGTCCTGTGAAGCCAGTCTTATTTTTCTCACCTCTCTAACTGGTGGTGTTCTACTATCCCCTTTTATTTATTTGATTTATATATATATATATGAACAAAACTTAAAATCTCAGGATATTACAGATAGCTCGACCTATCCACAACTACATACATCGTTGCTTATGTGGTGCTTTTTATTCAGCTTACTAGGTATTAGTGGACAATTTTTTTTATCCCCTAAAATTGAAGGAATTATATCTATTTTAGTATTCATTCCTAATGTTTTTATGGCCTATCATTATGGCTGGCAGGGAGGGGTATTATCCGCGTTATTAGGGAGCCTCATTGTGACCTTCGCTCGTCAGTTTAGTGGTTCATTCGGTGAATTACAGGAACTAGAAATATTTTTAACAACTCAGGCACTATTAGGTATTGGGCTTGGTATTGCGATCAGCCGTCAACAACAATTAGCAAATAACCTAAGTATCTACCGCATTCAACTGGAGAAAGAACTGACTGCACGTTATACCCTAATGCAGAATTTAGTGCACATTGAAGAAGATACCCGTAAAAAAATTGCCAGAGAATTACATGATGAAATCGGGCAAAACATTACTGCAATTCAAATTCAGTCCACATTAGTAAAACGCACAACAGACTCACCATTAGCAATAAAAGCAGCAGAACAAATTAAATCTCTCGCTCAACAGATCCATCAAGCCACTCGCCAGCTTCTTCGTGAATTACGTCCACCAGCTTTGGATGAAATGTCATTTGAACAGGCAATTCGCCACCTTGTAAGTGAATTCGCATTTGAAGAACAAAACATTGTCTGTCGATTTGATTATCAACTATCGAGGGAGCCTCATAACAGTACTACCATCTTAACTCTGTATCGTCTTGTTCAAGAGCTACTGAATAATATAAGTAAACATGCTAATGCCAGCATTATAATCATCACATTAAAACAACAGAGTAATTTTATTGAACTCCTAGTTAGTGATAACGGAGTCGGTATAGCAGATGATAAGAAAAAGTCAGGATTAGGACTGAAAGGTATTGAAGAACGGATTCACGTTCTGGGCGGACATTGGAAATTAAAAATTGAGCAAGGGACTCATATAACAGTTAATTTACCCATAAATTCTGACCAGTACATTGAATGATCATACTTTGACCTTGGATGTTTAATCTCACTAAATTTTAGTGGTATTAATACATTTTTTATTTTATGGAGACACATTATGCAAGCCAATAGCAATGAACAGATTTCACAAAATTATCGTTATTGGCGACGTCATTTATTGATATCAATGATTATAGGCTATGCCGCATTTCAACTGACACGAAAAAGTCTAAATGTTGTTATGCCTGCCATGCAAATAGAATTTACGTTAGATAAAAATGATCTTGGCTGGATAGCTACGTTATTCTACCTCTCCTACGGCTGTTCAAAATTTGTATCCGGTATTTTCCATGATAATACCGGATACCGCTGGTTTATGGGAATAGGGCTATTAGCAACAGGAATACTTAACATTATATTTGCCTTTTGTTCATCATTATCTGCCATGCTAATTGTCTGGACACTAAATGGTTTTTTTCAAGGATGGGGATGGCCTCCTTGTGCACGACTATTAACTTACTGGTATTCACATAATGAACGAGGGTTTTGGTGGGGTTGCTGGAATATCTCCATAAATATAAGCGGAATTTTGCTAGCATTACTTTCTGCTTTGTTGGCAACTCATTATAGCTGGAGAATTTCACTGTTAATCCCTGGAGTGATTAGCATAATACTAGGTATCTGGTTATGCCGACAGCTAAAAGGTATTCCTCAGGAACATGGCTTACCCAGTGTCGGAGTCTGGAGACAGGATGAAATAGAGTTACGACAAGAAAAGTTATCTCCTTCAATGCCAATGATGAAAATTTTAAAGGAAACCATTGTATTTAATCACACCATCTGGCTGCTAGGGTTTTCCTATATTTTGGTTTATTTCATCAGAACAGCAATACATGACTGGGGAAATATTTGGCTATTAGAAAGACACGGTTCCAATTTACTCAGTGCGAATGCCGCTCTTTCACTATTTGAACTAGGGGGCCTACTGGGTGCTTTTTGTTCTGGATGGAGTTCTGACCTATTCTTCCGCAGCCAGCGTGTTCCTGTGATCTTATTATTCTCTCTTGGTTTATTTTTTTCAGTCACTGCACTATGGCTGGCTCCTATGCAAAATTATCTACTATTATCCATCTGTATTTTCAGTATCGGTTTTTTCGTTTTTGGGCCACAAATGTTAATTGGCTTAGCAGCAACAGAATATTGTCATAAGAAAGCAGCTGGTACAGTTACAGGATATCTAGGTGTGTATGCCTATTTTAGTGCTGCTATTGCAGGCTGGCCATTGAGCCAAATCATTAATCGCTATGATTGGACAGGAATGTTCGCTTTGCTGACTATTGCTGCCGCCGTAATGGGGTTACTATTGTTGCCTCTACTGATATCAGACTCTAATAAATACAACAAGATGCATTCGATAAATAAAAGATAACCTTAAAAAGGTAAGTAGATAACAACTAATGTTAACTGAGTATTAAAATTAATAATCTGACAAACATAAATGGAAAACTACGACATCTATTCAGAGAGTAATTATCCTATATCCAATATTATTTAACAATCACGGAAGTATTAAAATTTGATATACGTGAGTTAAATTTTAGTCTTTCATATATTCAGGATAAAATAACCAAAATAACTCATAGGCTATTAGATCAACAATCATTATTTTAACCGTTCATAATTTAACAGCACATCTGCAAATCACTTCTCTCTCATCGAGGTTTTAAGAAAAAATTTTCTTTTTATTTTTTCATAAAAACCCCTAATAAATCATTAAATCATAAAAAACAAAAATAAACCCTTATTTATTTTCCCATTTTTTCAATAGGATATTATAAAATAACTATCTCCCCCCATTTATATATTACATAGTACAAACATGAACACATTTATTATGCTGTTATTTTTCAGAAAAAAATTACAATTTAAGCCCAATAAAAAAACAAAAAAATAATGTATGTATATCATCTGATATAACATATGATTAAAATCACAAAGGTAACAAAAAACAAAATAATATTTCAATAATTTATCATTTTGCTAGAGATTTTAAAATTTAAACATTAATTACACCACCATCACTATGCTTTCAATAAAACAAAAAACAATCCGTTAAATATATTAATTTTGTTATCTTCCTTGCAATTTTACTCTGTGGATTTGCATAAAATGACTTACCTAATCATCATAACAACTGAATGAGTTAAAAAACCTTATTTTTATAGGGTGAATAAGAACTAAACTTATTAATATTCATATCAAAAAACCCCAAAATAATACTTTGACATAAGGATAGAATTAATGAGGTTAAGCCAATTATCCGCATTTCTCATAGCAGGATTAACCATATCTACCATGAGTAGTACAGCTCAAGCCGCAGGAAGATTAGTCGTTTATTGCAGTGCAACCAACGCTATGTGTGAAACAGAAACCCGAGCTTTTAGTGAAAAATATAATGTCAAAACGACATTTATTCGTAATGGCACCGGTAGTACATTAGCCAAAATTGAGGCTGAAAAGCGTAACCCACAAGCTGATGTATGGTACGGAGGTACACTAGATCCACATTCTCAAGCGGGAGAAATGGATCTATTACAACCTTATAAATCCTCTAATTTAGATCAGATAATTCCGCAATTTCGAGATCCTGCCAAACGTAAAGGTAACTATACTTCTGCAATATATATGGGCATTCTGGGTTTTGGTGTAAATACAGAACGTCTGAAAGAGAAAAATCTACCTATTCCTACCTGTTGGAAAGATCTAACTAAGCCAGAATATCAAAGCGAAATACAAATAGCTGATCCACAGAGTTCAGGAACAGCCTATACAGCACTGGCTACATTTGACCAATTATGGGGTGAAGAAAATGCTTTTGATTATCTGCATAAATTAAATAGCAATATATCCCAATACACTAAATCTGGTGTTGCGCCCGCACGTAATGCGGCTCGTGGAGAAACCGCCATTGGTATCGGTTTTTTACATGATTACTCATTGGAAGCTGAAAATGGCTCACCGATTAAACTGATTTCTCCATGTGAAGGTACCGGCTATGAAATCGGTGGTGTCAGTATTATAAAAAATGCCAGGAATATGGAAAATGCCAAATTATTTGTTGATTGGGCTCTATCTAAAGAAGCTCAAGAACTAAGCTGGAAAAAAGGTAAGTCCTATCAAATTCTGACCAATAGTACAGCAGAATCTTCACCAATGACATTAAACCCAGCTGAATTAAATCTAATCAATTATGACATGGATAAATATGGAGCCAGTGAAATACGCAAGAGATTAATCAATAAGTGGTTGACTGAAGTGAAGATGGGTAAATAAACCTCCTTTATCACACTGTGATACCTGCTTAAGCTGCGAGCCATAAATATGTGCTCGCCTGTTAATAACACAATTTCAATCTTTTTATCATCATAAACTTTATTGGGGGATTTTTATGTCTCACTCCCTTACCTTGCACAAAAAGCAGGGTCGGGACGCTGTTTTCTGGTGGATTATGCTAGCATGGCTGTCATTTGCCCTGCTGCCATCATGGAGTCTGGATTACGGTCTTCTCGATTCAACAAAAGAAGAAATGTTGGCAGCCTACGGCTGGAATAGTATCAATATTAGTATATTGTGGTTCCTTCTTCCCTCTATATTACTACTACGCCCACGAATCGCTTCTCGTTGTAACAACTCTCATCGACACTACTTTGATGCTGGGTATGCCTTACTATGTATAGTATTTATCATTATTAGTTCTGCGCTATCCGGCCATGGTTTAGGGTATTCAACTATCACTTTGTTTATTTCTCTGGGAGCCGTGATTACTCTTGCTCTTGCTCGTCTGGAATGGCTTGGCGGTGATGGTTTTGTGATTGGCTCATTAGTAGCAGTCACCACACTAATAGGAATATTCATTGTTTATCCCAGTATTGCGATCTTTATTCCGATGTTTATGGACGAATCAGGACACTTCTCTCCATTTACATTTATTTCAATATTGGGGCAATCTCATATCCTACGGATAATTGCCAACTCAGCTCTGCTTTCTATAGCAGTTGGGCTCGGATGCACATTCTTTGGATTAGTATTAGCGATTTACACTACCAGAATTGCCAAACGTTCAGCGATTATTGGTCGAATATTTTCTATTCTACCAATTGTCACGCCACCATTCGTTGTGGGTTTAGGCGTCACACTAATGATGGGGCGATCCGGCTATATTACGGAATTACTGGTTACATGGTTTGGTTTAACTAATACGAACTGGCTATATGGCTTTACTGGGATTTGGATTGCCCAAGTTCTAGCCTTTACCCCAATGGCATTTATGATATTAGATGGTGCTATCAAGACAATTCATCCCTCTTTGGAAGAAGCGTCTTACACTCTTCGGGCCAATCGCTACCAAACTTTCTTTTATGTTTTTATTCCTCTGCTAAAACCTGCGCTTGCTAATGCATTCCTGATTGTTGTCGTTCAGTCACTGGCTGATTTCAGTAATCCATTGGTATTAGGAGGAAGTTTTGATGTTCTGGCTACCCAGATTTATTTCTATATCACAGGTTCTCAGCTTGATTATCAAGCAGCCAGCACACTGGGAGCATCATTATTGGTTTTTTCATTATTCGTTTTCTGTATCCAATATATGTGGATTGGCAAACGTTCTTATGTAACCGTTTCCGGTAAATCATATCGTGGTGACGTACAACCTTTACCAACTTCCCTAATATTGGGAGTTTATATTTTCTTATTGATTTGGGTAACATTTAACATTTTACTGTATGGCAGCATATTCTATGGCAGCTTCACTGTAAATTGGGGGGTGGATTACACGCTGACACTTGATAATTTTATCAACTTATTTGGTCAAGGAATGAGTGATGGTGCATGGCCTTCCTTACTGGATACTCTGCTTTATGCTGGAATCGCGGCGCCTATTACCGCCATTTTAGGTCTATTAATTGCTTACATTGTTGTGCGTCAGGATTTCCATGGTAAAAAAACCATCGAATTCACAACCATGCTCTGTTTTGCTGTTCCTGGTACAGTAGCCGGTGTTTCTTACCTCCTTGCTTTCAACGAACCTCCCTTTTATCTTACTGGCACAGCAATAATTATTATCATTTCAATGACGATGAGAAATGTACCGGTCGGTATTCGTGCTGGTATCGCGGGGCTTGGTCAAATTGATAAATCGCTGGACGAAGCGTCTCTCAGCCTACGAGCTGGTTCATTGAGAACAATATTATATATTCTTCTGCCATTATTGCGCCCCGCCATATTATCCGCACTGATTTATAGTTTTGTCCGTGCAATTACGACAGTAAGTGCCATTGTTTTTCTGGTAACACCAGATACACGTGTAGCAACAGCATATATTTTGAACCGCGTTGAAGATGGAGAATATGGTTTGGCTATCGCTTATGGCTCAATTCTTATTGTTGTAATGCTGGCGATAATTTTCCTATTTGACTATTTTGTTGGCGAAGCTCGTGTTGCACGTTCTAAAGCCAAAAGTGCTCAGTAATTATGGAGTAGCAACATGACACAACAACATTTCGTTGAATTGAAAAATGTAACTAAACGATTTAGCGATAATATCGTTATCGACTCACTCGATTTATCCATCCCCCAAGGACATATGGTTACATTACTTGGACCATCAGGATGCGGAAAAACCACAGTGCTTCGTCTAGTTGCTGGTTTGGAAAAACCTTCTGAAGGCAATATTTACATTGATGGGGAAAACGTCACTGATCGCTCTATCCAACAACGGGATATTTGCATGGTGTTTCAGTCTTATGCTCTTTTCCCACATATGTCCTTAGGAGAAAATATCGGCTATGGGCTGAAAATGCTTGGGCGCTCTAAAGCAGAAATCCGTGAATGTGTCAGGGAAGCGCTGGAATTAGTTGATTTAAGTGGGTTTGAAGATCGTTATGTTGACCAAATTTCAGGAGGTCAGCAACAACGTGTTGCTCTGGCTCGTGCGCTAATCCTCAAACCTAAGGTATTATTGTTCGATGAACCATTAAGTAACCTAGATGCTAATCTGCGCCGTAGTATGCGTGAAAAAATTCGCGAATTGCAGCAACGATTCAACATTACTTCACTTTATGTCACTCACGATCAAAGTGAAGCCTTTGCAGTTTCCGATACTGTATTAGTTATGGACAAAGGCAGAATTATGCAGATGGGATCACCACAAACCCTCTATCGCCAACCTGCCTCACGATTTATGGCTAATTTCATGGGAGATGCTAATATTTTTCCTGCCATATTGGGTACAGATTACATAGAGATTTTCCAGTATCGCTTACCTCGTCCCGCAAATATCATCACAACGAATTCACTCATTACTATAGGTATTCGCCCTGAAGCCATTACCCTTAGATCTCAGGGAGATGAAATCCAGCTTTGTAAAATCAACCATGTAGCATATATGGGCACTCAATATGAAGTCACTGTTGACTGGCATGGGCAGACCTTATTGTTACAAATTAATGCGACACATTTACAGCCCCATATTGGGGAGGAGTATTATCTGGATATTCATCCATTAGGGGTATTTGTTCTAAACAAATAAGAAAAGAACGCTTTTAAAACATGAAACATAGCTCTGATTTTTATATCAGAGCTTTTTAACACCTATATAAATGCCACATAGCACACATTTTAAAAATATATTATTTCTATTGCTTCCAATTGTTTTCCTATAAAAAATAGGAATTCATATCAACAATACATTGATAAAAAAAGAAAATACAACAGTAGCAAAATTAAACACTACCTTATACCCCACCCAACACTCGAATGTTTGCTATATAGCAAAAAATAAAAACATTATGTAACTTCCGTTGCTCTGTATTAGAAGGAGATACTATGTTAACTAAAAAACAAAACGGAAGTCGCTTTTTACGAACCGTAGAGTGGCTAGGAAATGCTTTACCTCATCCTGTTATTCTTTTTATTATCCTTATTGCTATTTTGTTAGTCTCTTCAGCAATCGGACAATATTTTGACATCACAGCTATTGATCCACGCCCTGAAGGGGCAAAAGGCCGAGCGGCAGATGGCGTGATCCATATTGTCAGCTTACTTGATGCGGATGGAATTCGTAAAATTCTCTCTAATTTGGTGACAAACTTTACTAACTTTGCTCCGTTAGGAACAGTGTTAGTTGCCATGCTTGGTGTCGGTATTGCAGAACGTTCAGGTCTGTTGTCTGCTCTGATGAGATTGATCGTGGTGAAAGCGCCGCCCAAATTAACCACGTTAGCCATTGTATTTGCCGGTATTATGTCAAATACAGCCTCCGAACTGGGTTATGTGGTGCTGATTCCACTGGCCGCTATCATCTTCCACTCCCTTGGACGACACCCACTTGCAGGTCTGGCTGCAGCATTTGCCGGCGTATCCGGTGGTTATTCTGCCAATCTATTACTGGGAACGGTTGATCCTCTCCTTTCGGGAATTACACAGCAGGCGGCACAGATCATCGATCCATCCTATACCGTTGGGGCTGAAGCTAACTGGTATTTCATGTTTGCCAGTACCTTCCTGATTTCTATTCTGGGTTATCTTGTAACTGAAAAAATTGTTGAACCCCAATTAGGCCCGTATACAAATAGCCTGAATGAAGATGAAAGTACGTTTAAAAGCTCCGCTGAAATTACCTCTCAGGAAAAGAAAGCGCTCATAGCCGCTTCACTAACTTTTGCTGCTCTCAGTGTTATTTTGGCGCTGAACGTTATACCGGAAAATAGTGTATTACGTAATCAGGAAACTGGATTAATCGGCAATTCACCCTTCCTGAAATCTATTGTCGTCTTTATTTTTATCTTCTTTGCTGTGCCTGGCATTGTTTACGGCTATATGGCCAGAACCATCAAATCCAATAAAGATATAGTCGATGGCATGGCACAGTCCATGAGTAATCTGGGTTTATATCTGGTCATTATTTTCTTCGCCTCCCAATTTGTTGCCTTCTTTGGCTGGACAAATATCGGTCAAATTATTGCAGTAAAAGGGGCGACCTTCCTCAATGATATTAACCTACACGGTGGCCTGTTATTTATCGGTTTCATCCTGATTTGTGCTTTTATTAATCTGATGATTGGATCAGCATCTGCACAATGGGCTGTAACCGCTCCCATATTTGTCCCTATGCTAATGCTGGCTGGTTACGCTCCAGAAACTATTCAGGCAGCTTACCGTATTGGTGATTCTGTCACCAATATCATCACCCCGATGATGAGTTACTTTGGGCTGATTATGGCAATTACCGTAAGATATAAAAAAGATGCCGGGATCGGGACAATGATCACCATGATGCTACCTTATTCCGTCGTATTTATGGTGGGTTGGTCACTGTTCTTCTATCTCTGGGTCTTTGTTCTTGGTTTGCCTGTCGGCCCGGGTTCACCCATTTACTATACGCCCGCGGGTTAATACCGTCAGATTCATTATTGCCCTGCGTACTTACAGGGCAATAATTTCTATATTTTCCCTTTATCAATGAAAACAAAACATTAAATACTCCTCTAAAAGATTATTATCACAAATTGACTAAAACCTGATTGCTATATTATGAATCGAGGTTAGATTGATTTTTATACTAAGGAGGCTGCTATGAATACCTTTTCAAATCCCACCAGCGTTCCTGATAATTACCGTGAAAAAATTCGTCAGATGAAACCAATTCTGTGCGAGCAAATCGGGGATGTGGAAACGCTCTTTTTGCAGGTATGTGACAAGATAGAAAAAGAGTTAGCCGAGGCTAAAAAAGATGAAAAAAATCTCGGCAGTGCCTGGCCTGAACTACACTGGCATGATTTAGCTGAAGGTAAAGTATCAGAAGAAACCATCCAGAAAATCAAGCGCCGTGGTTGTTTAGTCATCAGGCAAAATTTTCCACGCTCTCAGGCAATCGCGTGGGATAGATCAATGCTTGATTATCTTGATATCAATGAATTTGATCGCCTTTATCAAGGGCCCAAAGATAATTACTTCGGCACGCTTAAAACATCCCGTCCGGAAATTTATCCTATTTACTGGTCACGGGCACAGATGCAGGCCAGACAGAGTGAAAGAATGGCGATGGCACAATCTTTCCTGAATCATCTGTGGAAGTTTGAATCAGCCGGAGTGAATTGGTTTAACCCTAACGTCAGTATGATTTATCCCGACCGTATTCGTCACAAGCCTCCGGGCACGAATTCCAAAGGGCTGGGCGCTCATATCGATTCTGGCTCTTTGGAACGCTGGCTGCTACCCGCTTATCAAAACGTATTCAAGAACATTTTTACTAATCGATTCGCAGAATATGATCCTTGGGATGCCGCCTATCGCCCCGATGTGAATGAATTCGATCATAAAACAAGATGTTCTGTTTTCAGAACATTTCAGGGTTGGACTGCATTGTCTGACATATTGACCGGTCAGGGGCTTTTGCATGTTGTCCCTGTTCCCGAAGCAATAGCCTATATCCTGCTGCGCCCACTACTGAATGATGTTCCTGAAGATGAATTGTGTGATGTGGTTCCCGGTAAAGCTCTCCCCATCTCAGAGCAATGGCATCCTCATCTTATTCGGGGATTATGCAGTATTCCGGCATTACAGGCTGGTGACTCAGTCTGGTGGCATTGTGATCTGATTCACTCCGTTGCCCCTGTCGAAAATCAACAGGGCTGGGGAAATGTGATGTATATTCCCGCTGCACCGTTATGTGATAAAAATCTGGCCTATGCTCATCATGTCGCAACCGCACTTGAGGAGGGGATATCTCCGGCAGATTTTGCCCCGGAGCATTATGAAAAAAACTGGAAAAACCGTTTTACTTCCGCAGAACTCAATACTATCGGTCTACAGGGGCTTGGACTGAAAAACAAGGTATTCTGAGATAATATAATACCTAAAGCAGTCTTTCAGCTAATCGGCACGGAATGCCTTTGCTTTTACCAAATTACGGTAAGCTATAGGTGTCAATTCAAAATGTTTCTCAAACACTTTACTGAAATAATGTGGATCTCTGAATCCGACTAACTGTGCAACATTCAATAAATTCAGGTTATTGTCTTTCAACAGCTGTTTTGCTGTTGATAAGCGGTAATTAAGCATGTATTTATGCGGAGAAACACCAATCTGAGCCATGAAGTTACGTGTTAGCGTTCTCTCCGAAACCCCAACATAGTTAGCAATTTCTTTAATGGTGATTGGTGAAGTTATATTTTTCTGAATATAACTCTGAGCTATTGATACCACCTCATCAAATTGTGTATTCCCCCCCATCTGAAAGAAGGGTTCAGACTGAAAGTCAGAGACTTCGTGCATAAAATGTTTCTCAATCACTCTGGCAATTTTCAGACCAAAAAACTGAGAAATAAGGTAAACCAGCAATTCCGTTTGAGAATTAATACTTCTGACACAGTAAATATTATCATTATAAGTAATACCTGCTTTACGATTGACGTTAACATCCGGAAAGCAGCGCATAAATTTGTCATAAAATGACCAATGAGTTGTTGCTGTTTTTCCGTTCAGCAATCCCGCCTGTGCCAGCCAGAATACGCCTGTACCGGTTGCAACAATGACTGCATTATTATCTTTTTGCCGGCGTAGCCATGCGAAAATATCCTCTCTATTTACCATTGCAGGAAATGGATTCCCCCACATCGGAGGCAAAAAAACCAAATCGAAATCAACGGGATCTGAAAATGCATGGTGAGTATGTAACATAATTTGCGATGTCTGGTGATGGTTTTTCTTCACGCTACCCACAACAGATATGCAAAGTGGCTGCTTTTTCTGCGCAGCATGACTTCTCAGGCTACTGGCACTATTCAGCATATCTGATGCAAACGTAATTCCGCTTTGTAATGCTCTGTCATATAAGACAAACGCTATTTTCATACCCACTCTCCAGACATCATATACCCTTCTTAGCTATACCTTACGAAGTTTCGGGATACTGCCAACAAAGCTAAAACTTAAAAAATAACGGGGGTATAATATTTAATATTTAGTTTCAATAGAGCCAAATGGCAATTTTCTCAGTTTTAATGACCAATATATCAGAGTATTAATTTACGCCAATTGCTAAACTGCAAAGAAAACCTTTCGGAGTTCACAATGAGTAAATTACCTGTAATTGTTGGTTTAGGTGGTATCAATGCGGCAGGACGAAGTTCTGGATTCCACGGATATAAACGTGTTGTATCAGATAGCCTTAATGACACAGTAATGAAAAATACATGGAGTGATTTATGCCATCGGATGGGAATTATTAACGATACTGGATCTGTCACAGCCTCTCAGATTGAACAGGCAAAAGATGGCACTCTCATTAGAAAAATCACACTTTTTGATCCGCATAATGTACCGGTTAATAAAATCATTACTCATTCTGATAAAAACTCAGTTCAGCTATTACAGCCAGCTTATACCTCACTCTCTGTATCCAGTGCCGGACAAATACCAGAAGGGTTTGAAATGGGAGATTTATATCATGCCCATCACCACCCACGCGGTTTGCGCCTTACCGTGTATGGTGCATCGGACTTACTTAACTCCATCGGAATTCCATGGTCGGAGATATCTGCATTGGTAGACCCCGATCAAATTTCTGTTTACGCCAGCTGTGCTGTAGGTCAGGTGGATCAGTTTTCATTATCAGGATTAATCGGTAATCGGTTGAATGGGTTGCGGGCCAGCTCCAAAATGTTGCCGCTTTCCTTACCCGATATGCCAGCCGCTTTTATTAACAGCTATATTATCAATAGTATAGGAAGCACATCTGCCAATATCGGTGCCTGTGCCAGTTTTCTGTATAACCTTAAACAGGGTGTTAATGATATCAGGCAGGGTAAGGCCAAAATTTGTTTAGTTGGATGTGCCGAAGCCCCTGTCGTTCCTGAAGTACTGGAAGGGTTCAGTGCTATGGGTGCGATGGCAGAAGACCATCAATTATGTAAATTGGATGGAACCGATACGGTTAACAACCGTCGTGCCTGCCGCCCATTCTCAACGAATGTCGGACTCACCCTTTCTGAGGCATCACAGTTCGTACTGCTGATGAGTGATGAGCTTGCTCTGCAATGTGGCGCTAATATTCTCGGTTCTGTACCTGATGTTTTCGTCAATGCCGATGCGAATAAGAAATCCATCTCTTCCCCAGGAGTGGGTAACTACATTACGATGATGAAAGCAGCTTCCCTGACTAACAGCATTCTGGACGGAAAATTACAGCACTCTTATGTTCAGGCGCATGGCACAGGAACACCACAAAATAGAGTGACTGAAAGCCACATTCTCAATGAAGTTGCGAAAGTCTTTGGACTCAGCCATTGGGATGTTACCGCTATCAAATCATATGTCGGGCACTCTTTCTCTGCCTCTGCCGGTGATCAGTTAGCTAATACACTGGGGGCTTGGCAATATGGCTGGGTACCCGGCATTAAGACAATCGACCATATCGCTGAAGATGTACACGCTTCCAACCTGAATATCTTAATGCAGGACAAGTTTGCGGGTGAACAAGGCCATGATATGCGAGCCACCATTATTAACTCAAAAGGTTTTGGCGGTAATAATGCCAGCGCTGTTATTCTATCCCCACAGCAGACAATGCAAATGCTGACGAAAAAACATGGCAATGCAGCCATCAGCAGTTATCACAGTATTAATCAGCCCGTTAAAGAAATTAGTGAACAGCAGGATCAAGCCATTTGCCGCGGTGAGGAATCTGTGATTTATAATTTCGGTAACTCCGTGATGCAACCTTCAGATATTGAACTCTCACGTCAGGAAGTGAAACTGGCGGGTTTCAAAAAAACTATAAAGCTACCGAATGCCGATGAATTCAGCGAATTTCTGTAAGAGTTCTGAGATTACGCATTCTGGATACTTAGAGTTTGTTTGAAATAATCTGACCGCCATCAAAACAACATTAATGACGGTCAGATACGGCTAATTAAAGCTGCCTGTTTATAACTTCAATCTCCTGCCGCCACTTTTCCTGTAAAGCTGGTTTCTGATGTTTCGATTTTCTGTTCAAATCTTCCTGCAAAAGCCGCTCCAGCTCAATCAAACGTTGCAACAACACTTCTTCATCCCATCCTGATGCTGTTGTTTTTTGTTGTTTACGCTCAATAGATTGTTGTTGAGGTTTGAATGAACTATTCCCGTGTTCAAGCAAAGCATAGATCTCTTCGACATTGTGATATTCGGCTAATTCACCCTTGTTAATCAGCCAAAAACGATTACAGCTTTGTTCAATAAGACTTCTGTCATGGCTGACAATCAAGGCCCCACCTTTGTACTCTTTCAGAGTGTCAACGAGTTCCTCTTTGCCTTCCAAATCAAGATGGTTAGTCGGCTCATCAAGCAGTAACAGATGGTAACGTGCCAACGTCAACCCCACGAATAATAAGCGAGCTCGCTCACCACCACTCAGTGATGCCACCTTCTGTTGATGTCGTTTATATTCAAAACCAGCACTGATAAGTGCCCGTTTACGCTGATCATCAATGGTTGGTGCAAAACGAAGTAGCGCATCGCTCAGTGTGTCATCATCTTGGAGCTGCTCCAGTGATTGATCGTAGTAACCAAGCCGACATTGAGGATGGTAATCCACATTCTGCAATGTCTTTTCCAGATACTCCTGATGCAAGGCTTTTAATAAAGTGGATTTCCCACTTCCGTTATTACCCAGAATCGCTACCCTGTCGCCACTTTTGATCTGTTTTGACAATACATCAAACAGAACAACATCCGTTCCCAAAGGCATGACAGCCATTTGTTCGATGTTCAGCAACCGGTTAGCCGGTAATGAATCTCCCTGTAGAGTCAACCTCCACGGTGTACCCTGTGTCAGCTTGGTTTGCTGCTCAGCAAGGCGCTGCTTACGCACTTGCATTGTCTTCGCCTTACGGGAAAGATCGGGATTGTCATAAACCTTCCCCCATACTGCCAGCCGTTCAGCACTTTGTTCCAGCCTGTCTATCTCTTTTTGCTCGCTGGCATGACGTTGCAGATCAGCCTGATCACGCTCTAGTAGCGCCTGCCTTGCCTGAGAACAAGCCATGCCAAAGTGATGCAGGGTTTTATCCCGCATGATCCAAGTCGTATTCGTCACCTTATCCAACAACGTTTGGTCATGCGATACCACAACAAACGATCCTTTCCACTGAATCAAAAAAGATTCCAGCCATAAAAGGGAGGTTAAATCCAGATGGTTACTCGGCTCATCCAGTAGTAACAAGTCAGGTTGTTGGATCACCGCACGACCAAGCAACAAACGCATATGCTGACCACCACTGAGGTTCCCGATAGGCGTCTGCCAATCCTGTTGGGAAAAACCCAGTTCAGATAACAGAAGTTCAGCCCGCCACATTTCATCAACCTTAATTTTTTCAGCAATGGCTTCGATTAAAGTTGCATCATGCAGAGATAAAGGGAGATGCTGTTCGACATAGGCCAGAACACACTGATTCGCAACCGTCATCTGGCCACCGTAATCTTCCAGATTACCGCTCAGTAATTTCATCAGGGTGCTTTTGCCACAGCCGTTATGACCAATAAGCCCTATCTTGTCACCTTTATTCAGTGTAAATGTCACGTCCTCAAACAAAGAAGACGAAGAAAAAGCAATAGAAAGCGATTGTGCAAATAAATAAGTACTCATAGATAAACTCAAGAATTTTGGGTGTAAAACACCGTTGTCAGGTGCTGACAATAATTCTTCGAGCTTGAGTGAAAATAACCCGAACTATCAATTTACTGCTTTAGAGCAGTAATCAAAATTTTTCGCTCAAACTGAGATTATCGCAGCGTATGCCACAAACTCTTGAGCAAGCCTCTGTCGCCAAATAAGCGAGCGTTAAAGAAACGCTGCACAAACATCAGAAACCTCCTTTTCTTATCAGGGAAAGTAATGATACCTTCTGGTTATTCGGTGAACAAAGAATATAAAGACTCTTCCGGTAAAAGCAAATAAATCAGACTTGAAGTATAAAAAATGCGTTCAGGCTCGCATATGTTTTCTAAACTCAATGCATTAATCATTGAGAAAACCCAGAAAGATCACTTTAGTAATAAAGGAGGCATGTTATGTCAAATTCAGACTGGTTAAGCTTGTTAGAAACCCCCTTCCTGCTAATTGATGAATCACGTTTTATCCGCAATATTGACCGGCTCTATAACCGTATTGAGCATCTTGGCGGTCAAATACGCCCCCACCTGAAAACCCTGCGCTCTCCCGAAACCGCAAAATATCTACTGAAAGACTCGTCATCCCCTGCTACCGTTTCCACACTGGCAGAAGCAGAAGGTTTTGTGAAAGCGGGTTATACCAATATCTTATACGCTGTAGGTATTGCTCCCCATAAACTGGCACGTGTAGCAAACCTTCTTAATCAAGGGGTCAATATTCACATTCTGCTTGATACGCCAGAGCAAGCCTTAGCAGTAGCTGAATATGCAAAAACCAATAATGTGATTTTTTCGGTATTTATTGAAATTGACTGTGACAATCATCGTGGCGGGATTCAGCCGGATAGTGATGAACTCATTAAATTGGCAAAAATGGTTGACGGCAATGGTGCCACTCTGACGGGCCTGCTGACTCATGCAGGAGAATCCTATTCATGCCGAACAGGAGAACAACTCAAGATTGCAGCTAAGGCTGAATGCGATGCCGTTAGGCAAGCCGCCAAACGTATCAGAGAAGCGGGTATTGCCTGCCCGATTTTGAGTGTAGGCTCTACACCAACCACACATTATATCGAAGATTTGACTGGTATTACTGAAGTACGGGCTGGGGTTTTTTCTACCTTTGATCTGGTCATGAAAAACGTGGGAGTCTGTACGTTAGATGATATTGCTATGTCTGTTGTGACAACTGTTATCGGTCGTAATAAAGAAAAAGGCTGGATTCTGATCGATGCCGGATGGATGGCAATGTCCAGAGATCGCGGTACTGCTGAAGGCCCGATAGATTATGGTTATGGGCAGGTTTGCAATCTGGATGGGCACCCTTACCCTGATTTATATGTCTCAATGACGAATCAGGAACATGGGATCATTGTGTTACCTGCCGAATCAAGTATGAAAACAGAAGATTTTCCTGTAGGTACAAGGTTACGGATCCTGCCTAACCATGCCTGTGCAACCGCCTCCATGCACTTACAATATCAGGTTCTGAAGCAAGGTTCGTCTGAACAGGAAACATGGCATCGTATTACTGGCTGGTAATATTAATACGATATGAACTTGAAGAAAGCTATAATCCCAGCCAATCCAAAAATAAATATATTTTCTGAATTACGATAAAAAAACCCCGTAAAAACGGGGTATTAAATACTCTTCTTTATAAAAACGCTCTATGGTATCCCTTAGAACGGAATATCATCATCAAAATCCATTGGTGGCTCATTGCTCTGCGGAGCCGGAGATTGTGCCGGACGAGAGGATTGCGCACCACCGCCACTGAACTGCTGAGATGCCTGTGGCTGTTGTGGCTGGCCCCAGCCGCCTTGTGCCGGAGCATCCTGTGATGCGCCACCACGGCCGCCTAACATCTGCATTGTGCCGCCGATCGGGTTGACCACGACTTCAGTGGTGTAACGATCCTGACCACTTTGATCCTGCCATTTGCGGGTCTGCAAAGCACCTTCGATGTAAACCTGAGAACCTTTACGCAGATATTCACCGGCTACTTCTGCCAGTTTGCCGAACATGACCACACGGTGCCATTCGGTCTTCTCTCTCATCTCACCGGTTTGCTTATCACGCCAGCTCTCGGACGTGGCCAGAGTAATGTTGGCAACTGCACCGCCGTTCGGCATATAGCGAACTTCCGGATCCTGCCCCAAATTACCCACTAAAATAACTTTGTTTACGCCTCTGCTGGCCATTCGGAATACTCCTGATGAAATGATTTTTTGCTAAAAACGGACTTCTGTAATTATAAGCAACGTAGTTTATCATGCGAGGCTTAACTTTAAATAAAAACCGCTTATCTTAATTCTTTGCGAAGCGCATCGTACTTTATTCCCCTTATCTTTCAAGCAACTTCTTGAATTAGATTGGTTACGCTCACTTACTCCAGCCACATTCAGTACCCATTTTGCTTCTCTTGCTATCGTTTATCAGCCTGAAATTCATGGGATATATACCCTAGAGAATTTTTTTAAGCCATTGCCTTGCTCACTTTTAAAAGGTCTATGCAGCAATCGAAATTGCTTGATATACACTTTAATGGTTACGCATAAATCCTGTTAAATACTGTATATCCATTCAGCAAGGTTTGTGCAATAATACCGCGTTTATTAGTTGAGCACGATCAATATAATCTGGGTAATGGTAAATGGATAACATCGAAGTTCGGGGCGCCCGCACCCATAATCTCAAGAATATCAATCTGGTAATTCCCCGTGACAAGCTGATAGTCATCACGGGGTTATCTGGCTCCGGTAAGTCTTCTCTGGCTTTCGATACACTGTACGCAGAAGGCCAGCGTCGCTATGTAGAGTCTCTCTCTGCATATGCCCGCCAGTTTTTATCACTGATGGAAAAACCGGATGTCGACCACATTGAAGGCCTGTCTCCTGCCATTTCCATTGAACAGAAATCAACTTCTCATAACCCGCGTTCAACTGTCGGCACAATTACTGAAATTCACGATTATCTTCGCCTGCTGTTTGCTCGTGTCGGTGAGCCTCGCTGCCCTGAACATGATATTCCACTGGCTGCACAAACAATCAGCCAGATGGTAGATAATGTGCTGACGCTACCGGAAGGGCAACGCCTGATGTTACTCGCTCCTGTGGTTAAAGAACGTAAAGGGGAACATACCAAACTGTTGGATAATCTTGCCGCACAAGGTTATATCCGTGCCCGTATTGATGGTGAAGTGTGTGACCTTTCCGATCCTCCCAAACTGGAATTACAGAAAAAACACACGATTGAAGTTGTCATAGACCGTTTCAAAGTACGCCCTGATCTGGCTCAACGTCTGGCGGAGTCTTTCGAGACAGCACTAGAGCTTTCTGGCGGTACGGCTGTTGTTGCCAATATGGATGATGATAAGGCGGAAGAGCTGATTTTCTCCGCTAATTTCGCCTGCCCAATGTGTGGCTATAGCATGAGCGAACTGGAGCCACGCCTGTTTTCTTTCAACAACCCTGCCGGTGCCTGTTCGACTTGTGATGGTTTAGGTGTCCAGCAATTCTTCGATCCTGAACGTGTTGTGCAGAATGGCGGTATTTCCCTCGCCGGCGGCGCAATCCGTGGATGGGATCGTCGTAATTTTTATTACTTTCAGATGTTGAAATCTCTGGCAGACCATTACAAATTTGATATAGAAACGCCGTTTGATGAATTAAGTGCTTCCATTAAAAAGGCCGTTTTATATGGCTCAGGCAAAGAAACCATCGAGTTCAGATATACCAATGATCGTGGCGATATCACTGTCCGCAAACACCCGTTTGAAGGTGTTCTGCACAATATGGAGCGCCGCTATAAAGAGACCGAATCTTCTGCTGTACGGGAAGAACTCGCCAAATATATCAGTAATCGCTCCTGTATTTCGTGTGAAGGCACTCGGCTACGCAAAGAAGCGCGTTTTGTCTTTATTGAGAATACGACCTTGCCACAGATCTCTGATTTCAGCATCGGTCATGCGATGACGTTTTTCCAGAACATAAAATTAAGTGGCCAGCGCGCAAAGATTGCCGAGAAAGTACTGAAAGAGATCGGTGATCGCCTGAAATTTTTGGTCAATGTTGGTCTGAATTATCTGACTCTTTCCCGCTCAGCTGAAACTCTTTCCGGTGGCGAAGCTCAGCGTATCCGTCTGGCAAGCCAGATTGGTGCGGGTCTGGTTGGTGTGATGTATGTGCTGGATGAGCCTTCGATTGGTCTCCACCAGCGTGATAACGAGCGCTTACTGGAGACGTTGCTGCATCTGCGCAATCTGGGGAATACCGTTATTGTCGTTGAGCATGATGAAGATGCCATCCGTGCCGCCGATCATATTATTGATATCGGGCCGGGAGCAGGTGTACATGGTGGCGAAGTTGTTGCTGAAGGCTCTATCGAGAACATTATGGCAAGTAAGGCTTCACTCACAGGAAAATTCCTGAGTGGTGAGCGTAAGATTGCCATCCCGGAACAGCGTATCGCCGCTGACCCTGACAAAATGCTGAAATTGATTGGTGCAAAAGGCAATAATCTGAAAAAAGTGACATTAAACCTGCCTGTTGGCTTGTTTACATGTGTCACTGGGGTTTCAGGTTCAGGTAAATCGACATTGATCAACGATACGCTATTCCCAATCGCACAGCGTCAGTTAAACGGTGCAACTAATATCAATCCAGCTCCTTATGTGGATATTCAGGGTCTGGAACATTTTGACAAAGTTATTGATATTGACCAAAGCCCTATCGGCAGAACCCCCCGTTCAAATCCCGCCACTTATACCGGGGTGTTTACCCCAGTAAGAGAATTGTTTGCCGGTGTGCCTGAATCCCGTACTCGTGGTTATACGCCGGGGCGTTTTAGTTTCAATGTCAAAGGTGGGCGCTGTGAGGCCTGTCAGGGTGATGGTGTCATTAAAGTTGAAATGCATTTCCTGCCTGATATTTATGTACCTTGTGATCAGTGTAAAGGGAAGCGCTATAACCGTGAAACACTGGAGATTAAGTACAAGGGCAAGAATATCAATGAAGTTCTGAATATGACTATCGAAGAAGCACGCGAGTTTTTCGATGCAGTCCCGGCCCTTGCCCGTAAGCTACAAACACTGATAGATGTCGGTCTCTCCTATATTCGGCTTGGGCAATCTGCCACAACCCTGTCAGGCGGTGAAGCCCAACGGGTTAAATTAGCCCGCGAATTATCCAAACGGGGTACAGGCCAGACACTCTATATTCTTGATGAACCAACAACCGGGTTACATTTTGCCGATATTCAACAGTTACTGGCTGTCCTGCATCAATTGCGGGATCAGGGAAATACTATTGTTGTTATCGAACATAATCTGGATGTGATTAAAACTTCGGACTGGATTGTCGACCTTGGCCCGGAAGGCGGCAGTGGTGGTGGTGAAATATTAGTCGCAGGAACTCCAGAAGAAGTCGCGAAGTGTAAAAACTCCCATACTGCACGTTTCCTGAAAGGAATACTTAATACAAATTAATGTTATACTCAGGATAACAATCAATAAAAACCTCTCCTCTGTGGGAGGTTTTTTTTAAGTTAATATTTTCTAATATCTTAGATACCTTCATCTATGTATTTAGAATAATAATAAACTTAATTATATCAGTGAACTATTCTTACATTTACCTCATCATTGCATTTAACAGATATGAGTAATCATATTAGATGTGCAATTATTCCATAATGATATAACATATTCTATGAACTTATAATGGAGATTAAATATGTATATGTTTTTACCATTTTTGATTGCGCTAGTTATTATTATCACTGTCGTAGCTGGCAAGAAAAAACTCACTTATGCACTTTGGTTTGCCTTATTAATCATCACGGTATTTTGGTTTAAATATCATGCTACTGATGCACTGAATCTTTCTTTTTAACCGGAGGCCGTAATGAGTAATTCTATGTCCGCATCTCGCAACCTCAACCCAGCCATTACCTTGAATATTCTTGGTTTGTTTGGTATCTCTGTCATCTTAATTGTCGCTTTTTATTATCAGCTGGCACGTTTTGAACTTCCTTGCCCATTATGTCTGTTACAACGCGCAGGCATCATTATGATCGGCTTTGGCTTTCTATTTAATATTTATTTCGGTGTCAAAAACGCTCACTACAGCTTCTCTTTAATAGGCTGTATCGTCACTGGCTTTGTTGCCATGCGTCAGGTTTCTTTGCATATCCTGCCGGGAGATACAGGGTATGGTTCCACTTTCCTGGGGTTACACTTCTATACTTGGGCAGCGGTGATGTCCATTATTACTATTATCGCTATTGCTATCATTATGCCTTTGAAAGCCGGCAATCATGATCCGGTAAAATCTTCTCCGCATATACTCGGCAAACTTGCTATGGGGTTATTCGCTATTTTAATCGCCGCGAATCTGGTTTCTACCATTCTGGAATGCGGTAGCGGGCAATGTGATGATAATCCGACATTTTATCAGTTATTACAGAAGTAACCATTTGTTATCGTTATAAAAAAACAGAAAAAAGAAGGCTGATACACTTAGCCTTCTCCTATTCTACCAAAGGGAACTCAGCAACAACTTATCCCGATATTAATAATCCATTGATAAAATAACAAACTTCATGTGCTTCTTCAGGAGTAGGCACTTCCAGCTTAGAAAGCATTCTGTCCATCACTTTATCCGGCACGACATATTGGCGATGGTTATTTTGCTGCCGCCACTGTTTATGCCCCTGTTCGATATAAACAATCTTAACTCGCGCGTTGTAACTGACAAATAACTTGATAAGCTGCTGACGTATTTGCGCTGTTAGGTTAGTCGCATTCCAGATGAAGCTCTGCTGGTCACGTAATTTTTCTCTGGCCTGTTTTTTCGCCTGTTGCACAACCCAACCAGTGGCATTTTTATCTTCCGGGCTTATTTGGTGCTGACGACGAATGGCATCCAGACTAATGACAGCGCTGTCTGGATAATATTGCCGGATAAAATGATCCTTTCCCATACCCGGCAAGCCACACAATAGAATGACCTGACTACCATAATTATCGTAAGGCTGATAATCCGGCTGTTCACTTTCTGTAGAGAAATAATGAAAACGGGCTTCTGACGAAGGAAATTGCCGTGCATTACGCCAACAATTCTGTTCACGACAATAAAGCTCAAACAGTTCTATACGTTCCAACAGCTCCTGTGCATCATGACATTCCCGCCCTAAAACATCCGCTTTTGCCAATAAAGCTAATAAATAGGTATCAACACGCAGTGACGCTGCCAACAGGGCTTTTTGTGGCTCAGGCTTCTCCATCAGCCATAATGGCAAGCCATGGAAACGAACCAAAGCAGCAACTTGTTCACGTATCGTAAATGGTGTCGCTACTTGCTGAAACAAAACCTGCCTGACCGTTAATTCACCTTTACGGGCATGGCCGGGGGAAATAATTCGCCCATCTAAATCTATCCGTGTCGTACTTCGCTTTTCCACATCATGCAATAAAGCCGATGCCCAAAGAATTTCCTGCTCTTCTTTCTCCAAAGCCTGATATTCGGGCAGTTGCACCAGTGCAGACAATACCATTTGTGTATGCGTGGCAACATCACCTTCGGCATGATGAGTAGGATCTTGCTGAACTCCACTCATATCCGCGATAAAAGAAAATGTGTCAGATAAAGCATTCCACGCTTTATTTTCACTGAATGACCAGTTCATTATCTCTCTCCATTCATATATTCAAAGTAGAGAGGTGCCCGTTGCCAGTGTCGCTTCCAGTGAATATCGGTTTTCACATGATTTTTACGTACATATTTAAAGACATTTCGTGAAAAATCAGTAACGGAATATTCACCTGCATTACGGCTGACGATCCCTTCCATTGAGCAAGGCTGTTTTGTTTTTGTATCCCATGAAGAGAAATAACTTTCTTGTTTTGCTGTTTGAATAATATTGCCAATAAATGCAGGTTCATTCCGTGTTTCAGGAATAACAATTTCCGGGATAGTGGGAAAATCAAATAAATCAGCGTAAAACTTTACTTCTTCCCAACTCAGCCACATATCTTTTATACGCACAGCAAAAACAAAGAAGTACTCTTCGAGATGCCGGTATTCAATAGAATGGATCGCATACAGGTTCTCGCCAAAAATCTCGATATTACCGAGATCGCCCTTCATTAATTGCCAGCGCTGACGGATTTGTTGTGTCCATGCTGATTGCGTTGGTGCAGCATGAGAACGAGCAAAAACACCGTGCTGATTCAGACAGTTATTTTCGCCATCTAACTTTTCGGTGTGAATAAGATGCGTGATGTTTTGTACATTCTGCCACCAGTCATGATTAATACGATCATCACTGGTTGTACCCGGAGAAAACGGATAATGAAACGTTCTACCATATTTTCTTGATTGCATATCCATAATGCTTTAGCTCTTTTAAATTATCCCAATAAAAGCAAGCACGCTTTTACAGATTAATATTTATCTCAATCTTTATTGAAAGAGTTCAAGAGTTAGCATTACATTTTCTTTATTCCCGGCAGATGAATATCTTAAAATTAAAAGACCAAATATAATATGCAGATATATTGAATAGAATTGAGTGAAAAATATCACAATGCCGCTACTATATAGAAAGTGATTACAAATTAATATAATAATTAATTTACAATGATAAAATAAAAGATAAAAATCTATTATTATTATTTTAATTAGTGATATCTATAACATCAGCAAAAATCCCTTATTCAATACCAGAATAAGGGACTATACACAATGGATTCCAAGTTGCCCCTCTGGTTAGCGGCGGTGCAACTCGCTCCCATTAGGCATAGTGAATGCTTAACGACTCACAGCCACAAATGCTTCAACAACACGCCGTACATTATGATGATTAACTCCGGCCATACAAACCCGGCCGGATTCAATCAGATAAACAGCAAACTCTTCTCGCAGGCGAATAACCTGTTCAGTACTAAATCCGGTATAACTGAACATACCACGCTGTTTAAGCAAGTGGTCAAAGTTTTTCTCCGGTAATGCATCTTTCAATGCAGATACCAGTACAGTGCGCATTTCCCGAATACGTAAACGCATCTGTTCAACTTCTCGCAGCCACTGTTCCCTCAGTAATGGATCAGCTAATACTCTTGCCACAACCTGACCACCAAAATTAGGTGGGCTGGAATAAATACGACGTACGCAGGCTTTTAGCTGCCCCAAAACACATTCTTTCGTTTCTTCATCGTCGCAAATCACCGATAAGCCGCCAACGCGCTCGCCATATAAGGAAAATATTTTTGAAAACGAATTACTGACAAAGCAAGGTAGTTCAGCGCTCGCCATCGCCCTAATTGCATAAACGTCTTCTTCAATGCCTTCCGAAAATCCCTGATAAGCGATATCAAGAAATGGGATTAATTTTTGCTCTTTAGCTACCTGAATAACCTGATCCCACTGGTCATTAGTCAAATCAGAACCCGTTGGATTATGGCAACAAGGGTGCATCAGGATAATACTTTTTGCTGGTAATTGCCGGAACGTTGCCAACATCTCATCAAATTTTACCCCTTTGGTTTTATCATCAAAGTAAGGGTAATAATTTACTTTTATTCCTGCCCCAGAGAATATTGAAGCATGGTTTTCCCATGTAGGATCACTGCACCACACTTCAGAATCAGGGAAATAACGATGCAAAAAGTCAGCACCGACTTTCAGTGCCCCTGACCCGCCGACTGTCTGGATCGTTGCAATACGATTTTGCTGCAACATTGAATGATCTTTACCGAATAGTAATTCCTGAACTGCCAGCCGGTAAGCCATTAAACCTTCCATTGGAAGATAAAGAGATGCAGACTGTGGCAGAGCACTTATTTGTTCTTCTGCGGTTGCAACAGCCTGCAATTGAGGAGTTATACCCTGTTCATCGTAATAAAGCCCAATGCTCAGGTTAACCTTTTCTGGGCGAGGATCTTTTTTAAATGCTTCCGACAACGAAAGAATAGGATCACCTGCGTAAGCATCAACATTCTGGAACACTATGTTATACCTCTATTACCTAAATGATATTAAAGACACGGTAACAGACAATATAACTGAACCCGACTATTCGTCCAGATATTCCATCGCAACGCGTGAAGTTAATTTTGTGATGAGTTCATAGGCACTAATCCCTGTATATTCAGCGACTTTCTCCACTGGCAGGACTTTACCCCAGAGGATAACATCATCACCCACTTTATCCTGACAGTCTGGCCCTAAATCTACCGTGATCATATCCATGGATACCCGCCCGACAAGGGAAACTTTACGCCCATTAATAAATACCGGTGTACCCGATAATGCACTGCGGGGATAACCATCTCCATATCCGATTGCTACAACGCCTAAATTGGTATCACGTTCACTGACCCAAGTTCCGCCATAACCTACCGCTTCACCTGCTTTGTGTTTACGTACAGCAATTAAACTGGATTTCAGTGTCATTGCGGGCATTAAGCTGAAATCACCCGCGGTCTTATCCGCCATCGGTGATGCGCCATACATCATAATGCCGGGGCGAACCCAGTCCAGATGAGCCTGTGGCCACAACAGAATCCCACCGGATGCTGAAATGGATTTTTCACCCGCTTTATCTGCAACAAATAACTTAAATTGCTCAATCTGCTGATGAGTCGTCTCCACCAGAGGTTCATCTGCCTGACTAAAGTGGCTAATAATATTCACAGGCTGTTCAATATTACGGCAACGACTCAAACGTTGGTAAAAATCTTCTGCTTCATCAATACGAACGCCAAGACGGTGCATACCCGTATCCAATTTCATCCATACTTTAATTGGGTGAGGTAAATCGGCTTGTTCCAGTGCTTCCAGCTGTTCAATACTGTGCACTACGGTTTCAATATGATTGACAACCAAAATAGGTAAGTCAGATGCCCCCAAAAAACCTTCCAGTAACAGAATGGGTTTGATAACCCCACCACTGCGCAGAGCCAGAGCTTCCCCTATTCGTGCGACACCAAAACAATCTGCGCTTTCCATCGTATACGCAGTTTCCAATAAACCATGTCCATAGGCGTTTGCTTTCACAACTGCAATGATTTTACTGCCCGGAGCTTTCACCCGAACCTGTTGCAGATTGTGTCGCAGAGCGCGGCGGTCGATAACAGCAGTTGCCGCTTTCATCTTTTCCCCTTTTTTATACTTTTTTCCAATCAATTGGTTGGAATAAATAGGCTTATTTTTAAACTGGGTTATTCATCGCTATAGCTTGGCCCAGCATAGTTATCAAATCGCGACCATTGACCATTGAATGTCAGCCTTACCGTACCGATTGGGCCGTTACGCTGCTTACCAAGAATAATTTCCGCTACACCTTTCAGTTCGCTGTTATCGTGATACACCTCGTCACGATAGATAAACATGATTAAGTCAGCATCCTGCTCGATAGAGCCTGACTCACGCAGGTCAGAGTTGACCGGACGCTTATCAGCGCGCTGCTCCAGACTACGGTTAAGCTGAGAGAGGGCTACAACCGGCACCTGTAATTCTTTCGCCAGCGCTTTGAGGGAGCGGGATATTTCTGCAATTTCCAGCGTTCGGTTATCAGAAAGAGAAGGCACCCGCATTAATTGCAGGTAGTCGATCATGATCATGCTAAGCCCGCCATGTTCGCGGAAAACTCTTCTGGCACGAGAGCGTACTTCAGTAGGCGTCAGGCCGGATGAATCATCAATATACATATTCCGTTTTTCCAGCAAAATACCCATGGTACTGGAAATTCGGGCCCAGTCCTCATCATCAAGCTGACCGGTTCGAATACGCGTCTGATCTACGCGGGAAAGTGACGCCAGCATACGCATCATGATCTGATTACCGGGCATCTCCAGACTGAAAATCAGCACGGGTTTATCCTGCATCATCGCTGCGTTTTCACACAAGTTCATCGCAAAGGTTGTTTTACCCATTGAAGGACGGGCAGCAACAATAATCAGGTCTGATTTTTGCAGACCGGCTGTTTTCTTATCCAGATCCTGATAGCCCGTGGAAACCCCGGTTACGCCATCATGTGGGCGCTGATAAAGCTGCTCAATGCGCTCAACGGTTTCTTCAAGGATTTGTTCAATGCCTTTCGGGCCTTCATCTTTATTTGCCCGAGTTTCTGCGATCTGAAATACACGAGATTCAGCCAGATCCAACAATTCTTCACTGGTTCGCCCTTGTGGATCATATCCTGCATCGGCGATTTCATTAGCAACCGCAATCATATCGCGAACGACAGCACGTTCACGGACAATATCTGCATAAGCATTGATATTTGCGGCACTTGGCGTATTTTTTGACAATTCGGCTAGATAGCCAAAACCACCGACATTATCCAGCTCCCCATTCAGCTCTAGGGATTCTGATAATGTAATCAAATCGATAGGTTTACCTGTTTCAAGCAAACGCTGCATTTCAGAAAAAATACGCCGATGTGGGCGGCTGAAAAAATCATTGCTGGTGACACGCTCGGATACGTTATCCCAACGTTCATTATCCAGCATCAAACCGCCCAACACGGATTGCTCTGCTTCCAAAGAGTGTGGTGGAAGTTTCAGCCCTTCCACTTGGCGATCTTTTGGTTCAGCCATACTGTTGTTAGTTGGTTTTCTTCCAGCCATGTAGTACATCAATCCACTAAACAAGAACGAAATAGCGCATCAGTATACGCCATGAAAACAACCTTGAGTAATTATATATAGTCTATACTCGTAATTTAAACACAACTGATTGATATTGAATAAATAACCCTCATTTTTAAACGCATTTTTTCTTGTTTGTTTATATAATTGTTTATACATAGAACACTGAACAAATCTATAAACAAAGCATAAGATAAAAACAAGGCAAAAGAAAAGAAAGAATGAGAGTGAATGAGTGATCAGTAAAACGTGGTCAGTACATTTAACGTTCCAAGCTATTGAAGTAATAATTACGAATGTTACTGCTAGTGAGAAGATACCCCGTTACGGCTATCTTCCCGATGATTTTTAAATGGAGCTGATTATTTTTTATGATTTATCCCGAACCTTGCGTTCAATCAATTCACCATACGAATCAAAATAGCGACTAGGCCAGATCTCTGAGGGATGTATTTCGAGATAGTTAGCAATAATCCATTCGCCTTTAGGCCACGGTCTGCTGAGAGTATTTGCCAGTGTAGATGAACTGAGGCCAGATTCACGAGAAACAGCCGCTAAGGTTGTACCGCGCTTACGTAATGCAGCAATAATGTCGGCTTGATGCCAGTCATTTTTAACATTATTCATTCCTGCTACCCCTTCCATTAATTGAGAAATTGATGGTGGCGATTCAAACAGGGTTCGCAGTACCGGAACATACCCATCCGGCGAGGCCGAAACCTCCCCTATCAGAACCGCCATTGAATAGGCGATAGCAGACACACTGGTAGAAATTTCCTACCAGTGGGGTATGTTTACAAGGCTGCGAAACCCTGACCATTAGATTGTGCCAATGGCGGGGGTACTTTAACTGATTGGTTTATCTGGTTCAATAAGCGAACCAGTAAAAGCAACTTACCTTTTTGCGTTATATATAATGAAATACTTTTAGTCGCGGTTGCTCATTCAAGGTAAAGGCCAAAACTCATCAGAGACACAATATATAGGCCAATACACTAAATGCTCTAACCTTGTGAAAATAAATTGTGACGGAATCCATTAGAAGATTTGAGAGATAGCTAACTGGTATTTTCTACGCTTAATTGTGTGACGTCCGTGTCCAAATGCCGGAAGATCCAATTTGGAATCATCGGCAACAATCCACAGAAAAGAAAAATTAAGCCTGTAATTATTCACTTTTAGCAGCAGGCATTTGTACCCGAACAGAAACAAATCTGCCATCGGGAATATCAATTAAATCACCGTCAGAATAACCTTCCCGAATATTTCTGGCGAAAGTAGGTGCGTCTGAATGTTCGCGGTGATAGGTCATTATTTTAATTGAACTATCGGAAAGTATCTCATAGTCTACCCAAATTAAAGGTAATTTATTTCTACACAGCGGTATTTCAATTCCATTACTTAACCCTCCCCATTCAGCATCAGTCTCAATATTTAAAACACCGTTAATAAGATAAGTTCCTTTCGATATATGTTCAACAGTTGCACCTTCTGATTCAGTGTTTGTCTCGAATTTACCATTACTCCAAATATTGACGATTGGTGAAGAATGCTGAAGGAAACCATTACTATCTATCATAGTATTAGATGTTGTCCTAATATATTCCCATTTATTCCATTGATTAGGCATATCTGCATTGAAAGAACGATAAGCTATGGCTCCTGTTCTCCAATATTCCGTCATTAGTTGGAAACTGTATCTTCCCATACCTGAAATGTGAATACCTGAACCAGTGATATTTGCAGAATTATTCCCACCAGAGTACCCAAAGAAAGTTTGATTAATAGGAATATTATTATAATCATTATCAGGTATATTGTTATTCCCCCCTTCAGAAGAATTAACAATCGCTTTTCGTGAAACTAAACAATCATAAATATATTCTTGACTATCGTTCCCACCTGCAAATTTGACACCATCACCATTATATGCCACTGATAAATTTGCCCATGTATCATTAGAAAACGATTTGAAAGAAACACCATATTGATGTGTAAAAGAATTTATACCATCATTTCGATATATTTTAGATGGGCCTTTATTTCTGAGCCAACTCAACATCTGAGTATAGTCCGATATTCCAATACGCTCCCCCTCCCCTCCAAATCCAAATTCACCTCTTTGTAAAGCGTTTTTTGCTAAGTTGACTGTGGCTGTTAGTCCAATATTTTCCACAAACGCCTCTTTATTCGGAATATCGGCTCCATTCTGTTTCTTCTCCAAATAGAGATCAGAATTATTATTGAGAGCATTTAGGTTAGCTGTATTGGCTAGATCATATGCTTTTTTTACAGCTTTAGAGGTTGCAACGGTTATCTCACTGTCATTGTCTACTGCATTACTTAATGTAACAAATCCCGGTTCTGCTTGAGTTGCATATGGGTGATTACGGCTTGCCGCGTGTTCTGCAATGGCTTCTTTGATTGAATCTTTGACATATTCTGGTGTTGTAACAATCACAAGATTACTATCTTCTGAGACAGGTGCATCAGGCTTTTTATCTTGCATATTTATTCCCTCATTTAATCAACAATACAGATTGCTAAATAACATGAAGGCGGTGAGATACTTCTCCGCCGGTGAACATCAATAAATTGGTTCATCAATATTGGAGAGTACAGATTGATTTAATTCAGTGGATGAGTTGCATGTTTTAATGGCAGGATGACATAAAATAACAGATGGTAAATTAATAAAATTTATCCAGTGACTGACAAAATTGAGTGAACTCAACAACCACCGACTAAAGTCGGTGGGTTAGTGATTAACGGACTGAAAGTCCGGATACGCATCGGCTAAACGATGCGTCAATTATCCAGCCTGAAGTGATCATTTGG
>NZ_JBBMXG010000010.1:0-193338 GCF_037996705.1 Xenorhabdus bharatensis
TAAAAATCCAATAATATAATTTTTTATAAACAAATCGCCATTATTTGGCATATTTTTGATTTTTAAAGAAGCTTTCTAAGGTCAGAAACTAAACAAAATATACCAAACTGTAAACATAATCCTATATAACATTACTTAAGTCAAATTTCATTACATATCAAATAACATTCCACTTAATTTATTATAATATATGAATTTTTTTTGTTATTCACATATTTAATCTCTTTCAAATAGTATTGATGATAACAAATTGTTAATTATCATAACTCAATAGCATCCAAATTAACCAGAATTAATATTACATCATCCTTTCATATACAGAACTTAATTCTATACCGCATAGATAATGTAGATTATAAATCCAAACCGAACAGTTTGGTATAAAATGTTTTGTTTTTTAACAAAATTTTACATATTTAGGTTAAATAAATATATTTGAATCTTTCATTGGATGATTATTGCTAAATTACAAATTTTTATTAGAAAATATTACTTATAAAAACCTTTTCCACTGAATTTCCTCTTATTTCGCAAGAAATTTCAGTTTACTCGCACTTTTGAACATTTCGGATACAGCTCGTTTTTTTATCAATGATTTTATCTCCTTGTTTAATTTTTAAAATAAAATCAATGTATTATATCTATTTCTGCAAATGGGATATTTTTTATTTAATTACACGTGTTTACTTTATAAACTCAATTGTTATAAAAGCTGTTTATTTAGAGCTTTCCTCATAAAATTGACTAAAAGTAAGTAAAAGTCACTGATTTCTATCTCGTCATCTGACAATGTGCATATTAATATAACTAGGACTTTTTTATGGAGAGATGGTGAAAATTATCTATTTTAGCCTATTATATAAGCTGAAAAATAAACCTTATTTTATCGTCGATAATTTTCTCATCTAATAGCATATACAGATGAATTTCTCGCCGTTTAACTCATTTTCACCACATCTAATTCAGAATACCTGCATTAAATATCAATAGTGATATTTGGGGGGCAATATGTTCACCAGAATTAAATATTTATTCGAAATAGCAGTAAGATGCGATAAATGAGAATGAAATTACGCCAA
This sequence comes from Xenorhabdus bharatensis, assembly GCF_037996705.1. Classification (NCBI taxonomy): domain Bacteria; kingdom Pseudomonadati; phylum Pseudomonadota; class Gammaproteobacteria; order Enterobacterales; family Morganellaceae; genus Xenorhabdus; species Xenorhabdus bharatensis. Next base: position 1,080 of record NZ_JBBMXG010000010.1, read on the forward strand.
CCAGATAGTGCTGGCGTTTATATTCATATAGTTACCGAAGTGAATTGCATAATCAGTGAACACAGATAATCACTGTTTTCTTACGACTTATAGACCATCAGCCCTGACTTGTTCTCTAATGGCGTCATGCACTTCATTAAAATTAACCTCACCATTTGGATTTTGTTCGGCTAAAACTTCAGTTAACGCTTGAGCAAATGAATGGGTTTCGATCGGCGGTAACTCACTATTCCAATCGATCGCAATCGTTGGGCTATTTGGGTCATTTAGCAATGCACGGATAATACTAATATATTCAGACTGGCACTCAGCCCAGCCTTCATCAGTGGATGCCCAAAACCAGCGTGTGAGCGCAAAGTTGTACCACAGATCGTCCCATCCGCTATAAACCATTCGTAGCAGTGGTGCGAGCATGAGTGTCCAGTTTTTAGCTTCCTGTTCCGTGATATATTGCAACTTGCATCCGTTCAGGCACAACATACTGAAACGAACATAGTCCCAGGCCAAATATTGGATATTTTGAATATCGTTTTCATTGTTATACATCATGGTATAACGCCAGATGCTTTCTTGCTTATCGGATGCATTCATATCACTTTGCTGGACGCCCACTAAAATTTCATCAAATTCCGGTTTTGATAATTCACTGAGTTCATCTCGCATTTTGTAATAATCAGCAGCATGTCCGTTAATAAGTAGTTTAAATAACTGGAAAACGAGATCTTGCCGATTTTCAATTCCCCAAGCTGATGACAAACCACCATCATCCTCTTCTGGAGAATAATCATTACAATTCCATCCATTAAAGTAGGCATAGGGAGCACCCAGTATCATGCCCCAATCAGAGGTTGAAAAAGGCTGTGGGTTATGAGGGAGATATATTTCGTTTCTTTCCTCTGGTATACCATTTGCAGTTTGTGCTGAATTTTTTATATGCGTCAGTGTATCTTGATCAAATATAACGTAACTATCACCATTGTAGATAACGAGATCGCATTGAAACTCGTCAATAAGATAGTACAAGTATTCAGCACCGAATTGATGAAAATTTTCAGGGTTATTATTGATAGATTCTGCATTATGCCATGAAGCCGGATTTTCTTCCGAAAGGTAAGCCACAATATAGGGTCTGAAATGAAATTCAGGATCTTCCTGTATCGAAAACGAGTAGTCACGACTCTCCTCAGAAATGGAGCTGATAAGCCAAAAATCTGATGAGTGAAATAGTTTTAAAAACTCAATAAAAAGTTTTCCCTTTTGCTCTTCTGATGTTGAATTATGTAATTCAATCCATGTATCTATTAATTTATCTGACATAAAAATAATATCCTGAATGAGTCATCGAAACTTCTCTATATTATAAAATTAAAGTTATTTTTTATGGCGTTAACTGGATAATAAACTATCTGATATAGGAAAAGTAGAAATGAGAGTTAGTACCTTCTTAATTAAGTTTATTCTTCTGATATAAAAGAAATAACTAATTGCATTAATAAAGGTAGTTAATTATTTTTACCACTCAATCTTCATGAAATAGCGATAAACTGAAATTTTATTATTAGCTATTTTGTCCCGTACTATTAGAGTTCGCTGGGCTTAATAAAAATAATGAAGATATGAATATACACTTCGTCTTTCAAGTTGCCTCTTTGTTGGCTGCGCTCGTTCACCCCGATCACAGTTTTTATAAAGATACGGTTATCTATGCTCCCGGGGATGAACGCCCTTGGGGCTGCGACGTATCTTGAAATTCATGGTGTATACAAGCAGTAATGCTAAAAGCAGGTGATAGCTGATCTTATTCGTTGGGCTGATATTATTTGTGTTCTGGAACAGAAGCATAAAAATTGGTTAAAAGCTGAGTTTTTCCGCCTGCTTAAATATACGACGAACATGTTCTCAATATTCCAGATGATTATCTCTATATGGATCCACAGTTGATAAAGATTCTTGAAGATGTAGTACCTGTTTATATAACAAGTAATCACCATCTGAAATTTTAAGGCCTGAGATAACAAAGACGCATTTCTTGTTCCCATGCTTTTTTCTTTGTTCCCAAGTTTTCCCTTTGCCTATTTGCTCATACCCAGCGGATTAGAAACATTTTTCTGTGTATAAACATTTGTATAAACAAAAATAAAAAAAAAGCACTTTCCCAAAAGAGAAAGTGCTTCTTAAACAACATGTTACTGGACTAGGATCAGTTCATGCCGTATTTTTTCAGTTTCTTACGCAGAGTACCGCGGTTGATTCCCATCATCAGCGCTGCGCGGGTTTGGTTACCACGGGTGTATTGCATCACCATGTCCAACAGTGGTTGCTCTACTTCAGCCAGTACCAGCTCATACAGGTCATTGACGTCTTGACCATTCAGTTGAGCAAAATAGTTCTTCAGTGCTTGTTTAACTGAGTCACGCAGAGGTTTTTGAGTTACCTGATCTTGTGAATTTACAGTAGCAACGGTTAGTACGTCAGAATTTACGCGTTGTTCGAACATAGTTCTGTCAGCTCTTTTCTTTATTTACGCAAAAATTTTCGAAGTATGCTTCCAACACCTCCAGCTGTTCGCTGGCATCCTCAATGGCGTTGAATGAGCGCCGAAACTGGTCATCAGGAGCATGTTCCTTGAGATACCAAGATACATGCTTACGTGCAATACGAACTCCTTTGCCTTGACCGTAAAAGTCGTGCAGTTCTCGTACATGCTCGTTCATTAAACGCTGCACCTCGCCAAGGGGCATTGGTGACAGCAATTCTCCTGTTTCCAGATAATGCTGGATTTCCCGAAAGATCCAGGGTCTTCCCTGAGCAGCGCGGCCTATCATCAGGGCATCAGCCCCGGTGTATTCAAGCACTGCTCTGGCTTTTAGCGGGTCAGTAATGTCGCCATTAGCAATAATTGGAATAGCAACAGTCTGCTTAACTGTCCGAATGTTGTCATACTCGGCTTCACCATTAAACAGACAAGAACGAGTCCTGCCATGAATGGTAAGCGCCTGAATACCACAACGTTCAGCCAATTGGGCAATTTCTACACAGTTACGTTCTTCCGGTGACCATCCTGTACGGATCTTCAATGTAACAGGTACATCAACCGCATTGACTACCGCAGAAAGGATTTTTTGAACCAGTTCTGGATAACGCAGTAATGCTGAGCCTGCCAATTTACGATTAACCTTTTTGGCTGGGCACCCCATATTGATATCGATGATCTGAGCACCATTGTCGACGTTGATTTTCGCCGCCGCTGCCATCTCATCGGGATCACTACCGGCAATCTGTACAGAACGCACTCCGGGTTCGTCGCGATGAACCATACGTAGCCGGGATTTATCCGTCTTCCAGACCTGAGGGTTGGAAGAAAGCATCTCTGAGACTGTCATACCTGCACCCATGGTGTAGCATAGTGATCGAAACGGGCGATCCGTTATGCCAGCCATAGGGGCTGCAATAAGACAGTTTTTCAACTGGTATTGTCCGATACGCATAGGCGAAGAAAGAGTGGCCAACTGTGACTAAGGGCGCGTATATTACGCATTTTTCACAAGATATGAAAGGCCAAACTTTGAGCGAAACGGTATTTTAACGGAATTTTTCCAGTTGATTTTTTCAAACTTTTCTATTTATCCTTTAATAACATTAAGTTACGCATTTTTGACGAAATTTATTGTTACCTATATTTCTCATGACAAATAGTATGTATTACCACCAATTTGTCCCCCAGAGGATCATTTTAGTGGATAATCCTGTTTTTCAATAGTAGTTTGTTGATTATTTTTTAACCCCGGTAATGCGGCACCATTCTTCTTGTTCGGCGATTGGATCGATAATGAATTCATTGTTATAGGCTTCGGCAACACCTTCAGCCTGACTTACCAGTACACCGGACAAGCCTAATAATCCACCAGATTTTGGTAATGAGCCGATAACAGGAGCCAGTTCACGCAATGGGCCAGCCAGAATGTTAGCGATAGCAACATCACATTCTAAGTTGTCAGGTTGATCTTTAGACAGGTAGAGTGTCAGCAGCTCAGAAACGCCATTACGCTCTGCATTATCCCGGCTCGCCTGAATTGCCTGAGGGTCAATATCAATACCGATAGCATGTTTGGCGCCCAGTTTCAGGGCTGCGATAGCCAGAATGCCGGATCCACAGCCGAAGTCGATAACGGTTTTCCCTTGCAAGTCAAGGCCATCTAGCCATTGCAGGCAAAGAGAGGTGGTTGGATGTGTTCCGGTTCCGAAGGCCAGTCCCGGATCCAGCATAACGTTAACGGCATCAGGTTCAGGAACTTCCCGCCAGCTTGGGCAGATCCACAGGCGATGACCAAAACGCATCGGGTGGAAGTTATCCATCCACTCGCGCTCCCAGTCTTTATCTTCCAGCTGTTCAATTTTGTGGAGAAAACCTTTACCCAGTTGAGGAACCTGCTCCAGTTGGCTGACGACAGCTTTCATATCGGTTTCTGCATCATACAACCCAATGACATCGGTATCTCCCCATAAACGGGTTTCTCCCGGCAGAGGTTCAAAAATTGGCGTATCGTGGCTGTCCTGAAAGGTCACGGACACTGCGCCACTTTCTACGAGTTCATCACCGAGTGATTCAGCTTGTTGTCCCGTGGTGTTTAATCTCAGTTGTATCCAAGGCATAAAAATTCTCTTTTAAACGCAATATGTATGAAAATGATTAAAAATCAGGCTAAAAAATATCGCCGTCACTGTGATGCGGCGGTTTGTTGTATCTGTTTACTCCCAAACAGATTTCCTATTCCGAATGCCAATAAGCTCAGCAGCAATGATGGCACAATGGGATGGAATCCGAGGAGGTTAATGCTAAAGCTGGCTAATAGGGTATAGCTTATTGCTCCTGTCAGCATGGAAGTCAGCGCGCCATGTGCATTGGCTTTCTCCCAGTACAGGCCCAATACTAGTGGCCAGAGGAACACAGCCTGTAATCCGCCGAAGGCCAGCAGGTTCAGCCAGATCAGCATTTCAGGTGGTTGCCATGCCGCCAGTAGTAGCAGTATTCCCAGAAACAGGGTAGAAAAACTGGAGATGCGAGCGAGTTTTTTCTCCTGTTTGATCTGCTGCGGGAACAAATTCAAGTAGAGATCTTTAACGATAGTTGCTGAAGATTGCAGCAGTTGGGCGTTAATTGTTGACATAATGGCTGCCATCGGCGCAGCCAGAAAGATCCCGGCAGCGATAGGCGGCAGGACGGTGATCATCAGGGTTGGGATCACTTGATCGGGAACTGTCAGATCGGGGATGATCGCACGACCCAGCGCACCGGCAAGGTGCATCCCAAACATCAGGATAGCCATGACGATAGTGCCGATGATAATACCACGGTGGACAGCTTTACTGTCGCGGTAAGAAATACAACGCACAGCGGTATGTGGCAGCCCGATGACACCAAAGCAGACCAGTACCCAGAAGGAGGCCATAAAAGGGCCGCTAAGAATATTGTCAGCGCCGTGGGGAGAAACCAGGTTAGGATCGATAGTACGCAGTGTCGAAACCGCTTCTGACAGTCCACCAGCTTTATAGATCGTGCCAACAAGCAGCAGTATCGTTCCTAACAGCATAACCAGCCCTTGTAAGGCATCATTAAGTACGCTGGCTCTGAAGCCGCCAAATGCTGTGTAGAGCGCGATGGAAAGACCAAAAATCAGCAGACCTGTACCGTAAGGAATACCGGCTGCGGCTTCCAGCAGGCGGGCACCGCCAATGAACTGTACTGTCATAGCGCCGACAAAGGCCACCAACAGGCTCACGCTGGCAAACCAGACCAGAATGCGGCTCTGGTAGCGCGCATATAGCATGTCATTGAGCGTTACGGCATCATAACGACGGGCGAGGATAGCAAATTTCTTCCCCAGTACGCCGAGGGAGAGCCAGATTGCCGGCAGTTGGATCAGGGATAGCAGCACCCAACCGATGCCATATTTGTAGGCTGCACCGGGGCCACCAATGAATGAGCTGGCACTGATGTATGTTGCTGTAATGGTCATTGCCAGTACAAAACCACCCATTGAGCGACTGCCAAGAAAATATTCATTCAGGAATTCCCCCGTCTGGCGACGGCGATAGGCATAGAATGAGAGCAGAAAAACCAGTGCCAGATATCCTGCCAGAGGCAGAATGACTTCATTTTGCATCTTCATCCTCCAGAGGAACTTCTTTGAAGATAAATTTCACCATCATCCAGCACAGGATGATGAAAAGTGCAGGTAATGCTAAACAAGCCAGTTCGAACCAGTGTGGTAATCCGGTTAATCCGGTTGTATCACTGGGTAGATAGGCGCTCAGTAGCCAACCCACAAGATAAGCTAACGTCAGGAATACGGCCCAACGTGCTTCTTTATGAGATTGAACAAATCTTTTGTCCATTGATTCTCCGGGAAAGCAGAAAAATAAAGGAAGGAATTGTACGGTAACAGCCAGATTTATTCAGAAGAAAATGTGCGACAAAAACCATGCCATAAAAAATCCCATCTTGAAAAGATGGGATTTTATGCAGAATAACGATGTCAGAAAAAAGCCTTACTTATCATGTAGGCCCAGTTTCTTCTCCAGATAGTGGATATTGGTTCCGCCTTTCTGGAAGTTTTCATCATTCATGATGGACATCTGCAAATCGATATTGGTTTTGATGCCATCGATGATCAGTTCTGCCAGTGCATTCTTCATGCGTGCAATCGCCACTTCACGGGTTTCTCCATAAGTGATCAGTTTGCCGATCATGGAGTCATAATATGGCGGTACGGTATATCCTGCATAAATATGGGATTCCCAGCGTACGCCGAACCCACCCGGAGAGTGGAAATGGGTGATTTTGCCCGGGCTTGGCAAGAATGTTTTTGCATCTTCGGCATTAATACGGCATTCGATAGCATGGCCTTTGATGACAATATCTTCCTGCTTGATGGACAGTGGCAGACCGGAAGCAATGCGTAGCTGTTCTTTGATCAGGTCCACACCGGTAATCATTTCGGTAACAGGGTGTTCAACCTGAATACGGGTGTTCATCTCAATGAAATAGAACTCACCGTTCTCATACAGGAATTCAAACGTACCCGCTCCTCGATAGCCGATTTCCATACAAGCATTGGCACAACGTTCACCGATGCTGCGGCGTAGCTCAGCAGAGATACCCGGCGCAGGAGCTTCTTCCACAACTTTCTGGTGACGACGCTGCATGGAGCAGTCACGTTCAGCAAGATAAAGAGCATTGCCCTGACCATCAGCCAGTACCTGAATTTCAACGTGACGAGGATTTTCAAGGAATTTTTCCATGTAAACCATGTCATTATTGAAAGCGGCTTTAGCTTCAGCACGCGTCATGGCAATAGATTGTTCCAGCTCTTTATCACTGCGGACAACACGCATACCACGCCCGCCGCCGCCGCCGGAAGCCTTGATGATCACCGGATAACCGATGCGCTGTGCGATTTTCTTGTTCTTCTCAGTATCATCACCCAATGGGCCGTCAGAACCGGGAACACAAGGTACACCGGCTTTTTTCATCGCGCTGATGGCTGAAACTTTATCACCCATCAGGCGGATAGTTTCTGCTCTCGGGCCGATAAAGGTGAAACCGGAACGCTCCACCTGTTCAGCAAAATCAGCGTTTTCAGACAGGAATCCATAACCCGGATGGATTGCCTGTGCACAGGTGATTTCAGCCGCAGAAATGATAGCCGGAATATTCAGGTAACTTTTTGCTGATGCGGCAGGGCCGATACAGACCGTTTCATCTGCCAACAGGACGTGTTTCAAATCACGATCTGCCGCAGAGTGCACAGCAACAGTTTTGATCCCGAGTTCCTTACAGGCTCTCAGGATACGCAGTGCGATTTCACCGCGGTTAGCTATGACTATTTTCTCAAGCATGGGTTTTTCCCGCGTGATGCGCTTATTCGATGATGACCAATGGCTCGTCAAATTCAACAGGTTGACCGTCTTGTGCCAGAATTGCCTTCACGACGCCGGTTTTGTCAGCTTCGATCTGGTTCATCATTTTCATGGCTTCAACGATGCACAGGGTATCACCCTGATTAACATGCTGACCGATTTCGATAAAAGGTTTCGCATCCGGGCTTGGAGAACGGTAGAACGTACCAACCATTGGGGAACGAACGGTATGACCGCTGATCTCTGCTGCGGCTGGTGCTGCGGGAGCAGCCGGTGCCGGTGCTGCAACGGGAGCAGGTTGTTGAACAGGCGCAGAGATGTATTGCTGAGTGATCGGCATGCCCTGAACAGCCGTAGTACGGCTGATGCGAACTGATTCTTCACCTTCAGAAATTTCCAGTTCAGAAATGCCAGATTCTTCAACCAGCTCGATCAATTTTTTTATCTTACGAATATCCATGAGTGTGATTCCGTACTCTATTTATGTAAATTAGTTGGATTTTGACAAGCGGTTGACCGCTGCCTGTAATGCAAAACTATAACCATCAGCACCCAAACCACAGATCACGCCAACGGCAATATCAGAAAGATATGAATGATGGCGGAATGGCTCGCGGGCATGCACATTAGAGAGGTGGATCTCAATAAATGGAATATCCACCGCCAGAAGTGCATCGCGTAGCGCTACGCTGGTGTGCGTGAATGCCGCAGGGTTAATCAGAATAAAATCTGTATTCCCCCGCGCAGTATGAATTTTCTCAATCAGTTGAGATTCTGCATTGGATTGCAGATGGAATAATTCAATACCCGACTGGTGAGCTTCTTTTGACAGTTTGCTGACGATGTCATCAAGCGTTAACTTGCCGTAGGTCTCTGGCTCTCGCGTTCCCAACAGATTCAGGTTGGGGCCGTTCAAGAGTAAAATGCGAAACTTGTCTGCCATTGTGCGGGGATCTCCGGCAATCTGTCAACAATCGTTCAAGATAACTCGATGACAGCAGTTTGTCATCTTTTTCTATTATCAATATTTGTAAATTTGACGATAAAGCCCGACATTATAAACATATCGTAACATTTAGCAGCAAAATACTGGTCTTATCAGCTTTTCGGGCTTGATATTATTAGACTTAAGTTTATCGGCATAGTTCTAGTTTATCGGTATAGTTTCAGCGGATCTTTACCACTGTTCTGCCTGTTGCCTGATTGTTTACCAACTTATTGGCGTGCTCGATCACCTGATCTAATGAAATTTCGTTTGCGGTCTGTTGATAAAAAGATTCCGGCAACAGTTTTTGTAACCGCTCCCAGATCTTTGGTCTATCGGCGGCTGATACTATTGCTGACTCAACACCTTGTAAGCGGACATTACGCAAGATAAATGGCATGACAGTGGTAGGAAGGTTGATGTCGCTTGCCATCCCGCAGGCAGCTACGGTGCCGTTGTGGGATACCTGAGCCAGCAATTTGGCCAGAATTGTACCACCGACTGTATCAATAACACCTGACCAGCGCTGCTTTTCCAGCGGTCGTGCGGGTTGGTTGAAGTCTGAAACCGGCAGAATTTCTTTTGCTCCCAGAGAAAGTAAATATTCCTGACTTTCGGGTTTACTGCTGATGGCAACAACAGAGTATCCTAATAGGGAGAGCAGGGTAATTGCTGTGCTTCCGACCCCACCAGTGGCACCTGTGACTGCGATTTCGCCGCTTTCAGGGGTTATACCTCCCTGTTCCAGCGCCATAATACATAGCATGGCGGTGAAACCGGCTGTGCCGATAATCATGGCCTGTCTGGTACTTAAACCCGCTGGCAATGGTGTCAGCCATTCACCTGAGACTCTGGCCTGTTCTGCCAGACCACCCCAGCGATTTTCACCCACACCCCAGCCTGTTAATAAAACTTGCTGGCCGATATGAAAGCGGGGATCTTCTGAGTGACGAACAACGCCGGAAAAATCGATCCCCGGTATCATCGGAAACTGACGAATGATTTTCCCCTTGCCGGTGATCGCAAGTGCATCTTTATAATTGAGGGTTGACCAGTGAATATCGACGATAACATCACCGGGTGGAAGTTGGGTTGTGTCAATATCCTGAATAGAAGCGGATAATGTATCGTGCTGTTCCAGTAGTAATGCTTTCATAGGTTCTCCCTCTGATGGATTTTGAGTATGACACCATCACGATTCTCATGATTTCATTTTTTGTGACATTCTCAATATAGATAAAATTAAAAATGCAGAAACGGGTAGTCTGCAATATTGTGATGAATAGTCGCAAAACAGTGATTACTTATTTTTATTCTGGATGCGTGCTGAAAGATAAATACGCCTGATAATGATTTCAATATTGATAATTTACTTATTAATAATGCCTTTGTTTTTATATCTTATTGGTTCAATAATCAACAGAATGATCTGCCGATTACTCATTTATCAGTGTCGACGAAGAACAATTTTTCTTTCGGATGATGAAGATAGAACCGGTATTTAATGAATCCTCTTTGCCTAACTTATTGAATCGCGATATTGGCGGGTGGTAGCAAGAGAAATCAAAATATTTGAGGAAAAATTAATTTTTGTTGAACTTGCTGAAATCATTATAGGTCAACATAGAAAAAGTGAGTCAGTAACATCGCGGGATGCACTATATACACTATAATGTTGGTTTTTAGGGCATTTGGACATTTTAGGGTTCAGTGACGGGGTTATTGGTGGAATTAACCCATTTTTATGCAGTTTTTTTCTGCTCTGTCAGAAAAAAGTAACGTAGAATATCGTGTTTCTGATGTGAATAACGTAGCCACTTTCATTGAAGTAGTAAAAGTAGTTAATGATGCGCCTTGTCGCTGCTTCATGTGGTTGATAGAGTAGACGGACAACATCCGTCCCCAGCTTGCAGGATTATCCTTTCGTTATGTTAAAGAAATTTCGTGGCATGTTTTCCAATGATTTGTCCATTGACTTGGGTACTGCCAATACCCTTATTTATGTTAAAGGTCAGGGAATTGTCTTGGATCAACCCTCTGTTGTTGCTATTCGACAAGACAGGGCCGGTTCACCAAAAAGCGTTGCAGCCGTAGGGCTGGAAGCAAAACAGATGTTGGGACGTACTCCGGGGAATATCGCAGCTATCCGACCAATGAAGGATGGTGTGATTGCTGATTTTTATGTCACGGAAAAAATGTTGCAGCATTTTATTAAACAGGTTCATAACAACAGTTTTATGCGCCCTAGCCCGCGTGTGCTGGTTTGTGTACCAGTAGGAGCGACGCAGGTTGAGCGTCGGGCTATTCGTGAATCAGCCCAAAGTGCAGGTGCACGCGAAGTCTTTCTGATTGAAGAGCCAATGGCGGCTGCAATCGGTGCAGGTTTGCCTGTTTCAGAAGCAACAGGTTCAATGGTTGTTGACATTGGTGGTGGTACAACAGAAGTTGCAGTTATCTCCCTCAATGGTGTTGTTTATTCCTCCTCTGTCCGTATCGGTGGGGATCGCTTTGATGAAGCGGTGATCAATTATGTCCGCCGCAACTACGGTTCACTGATTGGTGAAGCGACAGCAGAACGCATTAAACATGAAATTGGTTCTGCGTACCCAACGGATGAAGTCCGTGAAATCGAAGTACGTGGCCGTAACCTTGCTGAAGGTGTACCACGTAGTTTCACACTGAATTCCAACGAAATTCTGGAAGCCCTGCAAGAGCCGCTGACCGGTATTGTCAGCGCCGTTATGGTCGCACTGGAACAGTGTCCGCCAGAACTGGCTTCTGATATTTCAGAACGAGGCATGGTGTTGACCGGTGGTGGCGCATTGTTACGAAATCTTGACCGCTTGCTGATGGAAGAAACAGGTATTCCCGTGATTGTGGCTGAAGATCCACTGACCTGTGTTGCCAGAGGTGGCGGTAAAGCGCTGGAAATGATCGACATGCACGGTGGCGATTTATTCAGCGAAGACTGAAAATAACTCTGCGAGCTGGGAGGCCAGTTTATCGGTGCCTCCTTGCTGTTTATCCAAAAGTGTATCGTTTATGACTCTTTTATTGTTTATGACACGAAACCGCTCAATAATGCGCAACTTATGAAGCCAATTTTCAGCAGAGGGCCTTCCCTACAATTACGACTCTTTTTTGCTGTTGTTATTGCCATTATTTTGGTTTTGGTAGACAGCAGGTTTGATTTTTTCCATAAAGTCCGTAGCTATATGGATACGGCAGTGAGTCCTTTTTATTTTATTGCCAATGGCCCCCGCCAGTTTTTAGATGGCATTTCTGATTCTTTGGCTGACCGTAAACAACTTGAATTAGAAAATTATTCCCTGCGCAATGAATTACGGAGGAAGGACAGTAAATTATTACTTCTGGATCAATTAAAACAGGAGAACATCCGGTTACGTTCATTGTTGGGTTCACCTTTGCGTCATGATGAACACATGATGGCTACTCAGGTAATTGCCCGTGGTCTGGATCCTTATCGCGATCAAATTGTGATTGATAGAGGCGCCAAAGATGGCGTTTATGAAGGGCAGCCGGTTGTTAGTGATCGCGGTGTTGTCGGGCAGGTCGTTTCAGTCAGCCAGCTAAGTAGCCGGGTGTTACTGATTTGCGATCCGATTCACGCCCTGCCGGTTCAGGTATTACGTAATGATATCCGGGTGATTGCAGGTGGTACAGGCTGTGCCGATGATCTGCACCTTGAACCATTACCGAGTGACACGGATATCCGGGTCGGTGATGAACTGGTGACTTCTGGTCTGGGTGGGCGATTTCCAGAAGGTTATCCTGTAGCAGTCGTTTCTTCTGTCAAGATAGACAATCAGCGGGCTCATACCGTTATTCACGCCCGTCCTTTGGCCGAATTGCGCCGCCTGCGTTATCTCCTGTTGGTATGGGGGCCGGATAATAATCCGTCTGAACCGTTGCCGCCTTCTGAAGTCTATCGAGCCGCAAATGAACGCATAAAGCAGATGTTGCCACAAGTATTGCCCAATCCGGCTGTTGAAAAACCTCACTCTTTGCCAGAAGGTTCAGGTGGAGAGGCGAGTGGAAAGGATAATAACGGAAATAAACCAGTGGCCAGGCAATCATTTTCAGCCGCCCCGTCAGGTAATACACTATCAGCTACGGAGAATCGCCGATGAGTCAGTATCACGGACGTGGTCTCTGGGTTGTTTGGTTGTCTTTCTTGGTAGCAATGGTTTTACAGAGTATGCCGTGGCCGGAACAAGTTGATGTATTCCGTCCCACTCTGCCAGTGTTATGCCTTATCTACTGGCTGCTTGCTATTCCTCATCGTATCAGTGTTGGCACCGGGTTTATTCTGGGTATCCTGATTGATTTATTGCAGGGTAGTATTCTTGGTGCACATGCACTGGCTTTTAGTCTCGTCAGTTTTTTGGTGGCCTTCAAATTTCAGCTCATCCGCAATATGGCACTCTGGCAACAATCACTTATTGTCATGGTGCTTTCAACCTTGATAAATCTCTGTGTTTTTCTGACTCATGCACTGATCCTACAGACTATTTTCCATTCTGAAGTATTCTGGAATGGCGTGGTCAATGGTATTCTCTGGCCCTGGATATTCTTATTAATGCGGAAAATCCGCCGTCAATTTTCAGTTCGTTAAAGGTGGGTTCTACTTTTTAATGAACAGCTTTTATATAAATGAACCGCTTTTAAATGAACTGACAGAAAGGATGACTCACTATGAAAACTCTTTACTTGGCTTCTGGCTCACCACGGCGGCGTGAGCTGGTGGAACTGCTGGATTTTAATTTTCAGATCCTGACACCACAGGTTGAAGAGAAATGGCAGGAAGAAGAGTCTCCGCAGCAGTATGTCGAACGATTGGCCAGAGAAAAATCAAAGGCGGGTGTGGCAATTGCACCGGATGATCTCCCCGTTCTGGGCGCGGATACGATTGTTGTGCTGAATAACCGTATTCTGGAAAAACCCCATAATGAGCAACATGCAGCTGAAATGTTACAGGCGCTGTCAGGGCAGAATCATCAGGTCATGACGGCTGTTGCTTTATCGAACAGTCAGCATACCTTAAGTGAGTTAGTGATTACAGATGTGATATTTCGCCCTTTATCCCAACGTGAAATACAGGAATATATTGCAACTGGGGAACCAATGGATAAAGCCGGCGCTTACGGTATTCAGGGTAAAGGCGGTTGTTTTGTCAGAAAGATTAATGGCAGTTACCACGCTGTTGTCGGCTTGCCACTGGTTGAAACGTATGAATTAATCACACGATTTTTGGCGTTAGCTGATGGGAAGGAGCACTTATGACAGCAGAGTTATTAGTCAATGTAACACCATCCGAAACGCGGGTTGCTTATATCGATGGCGGTATTTTGCAGGAAGTTCATATTGAACGGGAAGCTAAACGGGGGATAGTGGGTAATATTTATAAAGGCCGTATCAGCCGGGTTTTGCCCGGTATGCAGGCGGCTTTTGTTGATATCGGGCTGGAGAAAGCCGCCTTTTTGCATGCTTCAGATATTGTGCCTCATACGGAATGTATTGCCGGTGAGGAGCGGAAAAATTTTAATGTCAGGGATATTGCTGAGCTGGTCAGTCAGGGGCAGGATCTGCTTGTTCAGGTCGTCAAAGATCCTCTCGGTACCAAAGGGGCCCGCCTGACAACCGATATCACCCTGCCTTCACGCTATCTGGTTTTTATGCCGGGAGCCTCCCATGTTGGTGTTTCTCAGCGAATTGAGAGTGGAGAAGAACGCGATCGGCTGAAATCCATTGTGATGGATTATTGCGATGAACATGGCGGGTTTATTATCCGCACTGCCGCCGAAGGGGTAAGAAAAGAGGAAATTGAGCAGGATGCTGCATTTTTGAAGCGCCTGTGGAGTAAGGTCATTGAGCGTAAAAAACGGAATATCACGAAAACTAAGGTTTATGGTGAGCTGGCATTAGCACAGCGTATTTTACGTGATTTTGCTGAAGATTCTCTTGATCGCATCCGGGTTGACTCCCGCCAGACCTACCTGCAAGTTCAGGAATTCATTGATGAATATATTCCTGAAATGAATGCCAAGCTGGAACATTATCAGGGAAATCAGCCGATATTTGATCTCTGTGGTGTGGAGACGGAAATTCAGCGTGCACTGGAGCGCAAAGTAGAATTAAAGTCAGGTGGCTATCTGATTATCGATCAAACTGAAGCCATGACGACTATTGATATTAATACCGGTGCTTTTGTTGGGCATAGAAACTTAGAAGAGACTATCTTTAATACTAATATTGAAGCGACTCAGGCGATTGCCCGTCAGTTGAGGCTACGCAATCTGGGTGGGATCATTATCATTGATTTTATCGATATGGCTGATGGGGAACACCGTCGGCGGGTGCTCGCTTCTTTGGAACAGGCCCTAAGTAAAGACCGCGTGAAAACGACCATTAATGGTTTTTCTCAGCTTGGTCTGGTGGAAATGACACGTAAACGCACGCGGGAAAGCCTTGAGCACATTTTATGTGATAATTGCCCGACTTGTCAGGGGCGCGGCACCGTGAAATCGGTTGAAACGGTATGCTATGAAGTCTTACGGGAAATTGTACGTGTTCATCGCGCCATTAATGCCGATCGTTTTCTGGTCTATTCTTCCCATGCTGTGAGTGAAGCCCTTAAAGGAGAACACTCTCACGCTCTGGCTGAGGTGGAAATCTTTGTGGGTAAGCCCGTAAAAGTACAGGCCGAGCAGCTGTACAGTCAGGAACAATTTGATGTTGTTATGATGTAACTGCCAGTCTTTTGAGTAAATAGTGTGCTGACAATCAAGGAGAAATGAGTGAAGCGACTGCTCGGGATATTATTAGCGACAGCCGCAATAATCATTATCATTGTGGCTTTGTTTGTCAGCGGGTTACGTTTTTTCCTGCCTCATATCAATGATTATCGCCAGCAATTGGCGCGCCAGATTTCAGTTTTGACCGATGTTTCCGTCAATATAGGCTATATCAGTGGTCGCTGGGAGTCCTTTGGCCCACAACTGGAAGTCCGGGATATTCATGCAACAACCGAAGAAACTGATATAAAAGCCAAAAAAGTGACGCTTTCTCTGGATATCTGGCGCTCATTATTACAGCGGCGCTGGCATTTCCGTGACCTCTCTTTTTACCAGCTTCAGGTGGATTATGATAAGCCACTGTTTGATGGCGAAAGTGAACATCAGTTACCCAAACCGGACAAACTATCTTCCCTGTTTCTCGAACGTTTTAATTATTTCGATTTATATGACAGCAGCCTGACTTTTCCAACGCCATCGGGAGAAAAAGTCAGGTTATTGTTGCCACAGCTGGCATGGCTGAATAAAGACAATCGCCATCGCGCTCAGGGGCATATTAACCTGTCTTCGATTAATGGGCAGGAAGGTGTTGTACAGATTAAGTTTGACCTGAAAGATATTAATCATGTTTTAGATAGCGGCACTCTCTATCTACAGGCTGATGATATTGATATGCGGTTGTGGCTCAGCCGATGGTTAAAAGACAGCACTGGCTTGGAAAATGCCCGTTTCAGTCTGTCTAACTGGATTACCCTGAAAAACGGGAGAATTGAGAGCGGGCATTTACAACTCAGGAATGGGCAAGCCAACTGGCATGTGGGGGAGAAGAAACATCAACTCACCGTGCATGATCTCCTTTTGCAAATGCGTCGTCAGGGAGAAGGCTGGCTGTTCGATATCCCAAATCTGGAAAGCCTGAAAACTAATGGTCAGCAGTGGCTTGCAGGTCGTATTGCAGCCTTATATATCACGAAGGCGAATAAATATCAGGACAAAGATCACTGGCGTATTCGGGCTGAAAATATTCAACTGGAACGGCTGAGTGGCATGTTGCCGCTTATATCGCCTGTGACTCCTGAAATCGTCAATGACTGGCAGCATCGTCAGCCAAAAGGGCTAATTCACAGCTTTGCCCTTGATATCACACCTGAACTGGCCGATAGCATGGATATTGCTGTCAAATGGCAGGATGTCAGTTGGACTCGCTGGAAAGATCTGCCTTCCGTGAATGATTTTAGTGGCATATTGGCGGGAAATAAGCAGCAAGGAAACGTCATATTTGAGTTGAAAAACAGCTTCATTGATTACCGGCAAATGTTTCAGGCACCCTTTGATATTGCCAGTGGGGCAGGGAAAATCGAATGGAAAAATGATCAGGATGGTTTGAAAATATGGAGTCAGGGGCTGGATTTGCAGGCCAAGTCATTATGGGTAAACGGCGATTTCAATTATACAGAACGCCGGAATAAGCCACCTAAGCTGGAAATGCTGGCAGGGATCCGTCTCGATGATGCAGGCGAAGCATGGCGCTATTTTCCCCAAACCCTGATGGGAAAATCACTGACAGATTATCTGACGACAGCGTTAATTAAAGGGAAAGTCGATAATGCTACGCTGATTTTTCAGGGTAATCCTCATGACTTTCCATTCAGGCATAACAATGGCCAATTTCAGGTGTGGGTTCCCCTGCGTAATGCAACATTTCAGTACCAACCAGATTGGCCAGCTCTGTTTGACCTGAATGCTGATTTGAATTTCCGCAATAATGGATTATGGATACAGGCAGATAAAGCGAAACTGGGTAAAGTCGATGCTTCCCGGGTCTCTGCTGTGATCGCTGATTACGATAAAGAAAAACTCTTCATTGATGCTGACATCTCCGGAGACGGGGAAGATATTCACGACTATTTTCATCAGAGTTCATTATCCGAAACTGTCGGAAGTGCGCTGGATAATTTACAACTTAGCGGTAAGGTTGATGGCAGGCTTCATCTGGATATACATCTGGAAGAGGGCACAACGGATGCTCGTGGTGAGGTGGTGCTGAAAGATACTGAACTCTTTATTCAGCCTCTGAACAGTAGAATGAAACATCTCAGTGGCAAGTTCCGCTTTGATAACGGCAACTTGCAAAGTGATAGCCTTTCCACTAACTGGTTTGGTAACCCTCTGTCATTACGATTTACGACGCAGGATTTAACGCAGCATTATCAGGTTAATGTTGACCTGAATGCTGGCTGGCCTGTGGCAACACTACCGGAATTACCGGCAGAAATACGCAGACAGTTATCAGGGCAGCTCAATTGGCAGGGAAAAGTGAATATTACCCTTCCCTCAGAAGGTAAGGGCCTGCAACATGAGTTATCACAGCAGGGAGCGCAATATCAGGTTGCAATAAACGCGGATTTGTCACATATCAACAGCACGTTAGACGGGCTGAAAACAGCCTCTTTTCAAGAATGGGATAATATCAATATTCAGGCCAAAGGGGATGATAATCAGCTTAGGCTTACCGGTTCATTAGGGAACAGATATAAATTCAATAGCCAGTGGTTACTGGATAAAGGTTATACCCATTTACAGCGGGGTATTCTGACCACAGATAAGAATGGCATTCCCGCGTTGCCTGAAAAATCAATGCTCGAACTGAATTTGCCTGATATTGAGGGGGATAAATGGCTGGCACTGCTTGGCACATTGGAAACAAAACCCGGAACGGATAGTGCTTTCAGGTGGCCGGCGTTATTTGAAATTACAATACCTTCTTTGAATATCGGCGGGCAGCGTTGGCATAATCTTATACTGAGTGCCAGCAAACAATCTGATAGTTTGCATATTAATGCGATCGGAGAAGAAATTGACGGCGATTTGCGGATTTATTCGGATAGGATATGGCAGGGCGCGCTTAATTATCTCTATTATAATCCGGTGTTCCCGGACAGTGCTGCCAATGATGACAACTCGTCGGCTTCAACCGTAGCGGATACGCCAAAATATGATTTGAGTCATTGGCCAACACTTAATGTGAGATGTAATGAATGCTGGTTGGCCGGATTAAAAATCGGAAAAGTGTCAGGAACGGTAAAACCGAAAGGCAACTCATTGGTTCTGACTGATGGCCGGGTAGAAAATAGCGCGGGTAAATTGACATTATCCGGTCATTGGAGTGAAAGTAATGAGGGAAACTATACTCGGGCTAAGGGACAAATATCCGGGGGAAGTTTAGATGATATGGCGGCGTATGTTGGGTTCATTATTCCCATTACCGGTGCCCCATTTAAGTTTGATTTTGATCTTAACTGGAAGGATACGCCGTGGCAGCCTGATATTAAAACGCTCAATGGCCGCCTGACAGGGACACTGGGGAAAGGCACAATAGCTAAACTGGGCGCGGGCAGAGCAGGACAACTGTTGAGGCTGGTCAGTTTTGATGCATTATTGCGTAAATTACAGTTGGATTTCAGTGACACATTCAGTGATGATTTTAACTTTGATTCTATGCGTGGCGATGCACAGCTAAAAAATGGGGTTATGTCTACGGATAACTTCCATATTGATGGGCTGGAAGCTGATATCGATGCAAAAGGTCAGATAAACTTTATTCAGCGTCAGCTTAATATGGAGTTGGTGATCACCCCGGAAATTTCAGCCACAGTCGGTGTGGCAACCGCTTTTGCGATTAACCCTATGGCAGGTGCTGCTGTTTTTGCAGCAGCGAAAGTGTTAGGCCCGTTATGGAGCAAGATCTCAGTCATTCGCTATCGAATAACCGGCAGTCTGGAACAACCTAAAATTGATGAAGTCTTACGTCAGCTTAAGGAGAATAAAGGGTCATGAGAAACGTCAATGTTGCACTCTTACAACTATGCAGTGGTACAAACATCAAACATAATTTAGCGCAAATTGAACAGCAAATTAAGCAATTGCCTAACACTGTAAAGCTGGTTCTGACCCCGGAGAACGCCTTGCTGTTTGCAGATGCTGATGCTTATCGCGAACATGCAGAAGAACAGGGAACAGGCCCCTTACAGCAGGCTGTGCGTGAACTGGCACAGCATTATGGTATCTGGTTACTGATTGGCTCAATGCCGATGATCAGCCGGGAAGATCCGAGCCGTATTACCAGCAGTAGCTTATTATTTGATGATCAGGGAGAAATCCGCGCCCGTTATGACAAGATCCACATGTTTGATGTCAATATCAAGGATGAACACGGTTCTTATAACGAATCTTCCATTTATCAGCGTGGGGAACACATTACGGTTGTTGATACACCTGTCGGTCGTCTGGGGATGACTATCTGTTATGATCTGCGTTTCCCCGGCTTGTTTCAGGCACTGAGGGAACAGGGCGCTGAACTGATTTCTGTGCCAGCCGCTTTTACCAGACTGACAGGTAAAGCGCACTGGGAGCCACTTTTGCGTGCCCGCGCAATTGAGAATCAATGTATTATACTGGCTCCTGCACAGGTCGGTGTGCACGGCACCCGCAGAACGTGGGGGCATACAATGGCGGTGAGTGGCTGGGGGGAAATCATTAAGAAAAATCCTCTGAGTGTCTGTGCACTACAGCTCAATATCCGGCGAGACAGCCTGACTCACATGCGTGAACAAATCAGAGTGGTGAAACATAATCGCTTCCGTCCGCAACTGACTTCTTTGATAAAAAAGAATACAAATTTAGATAAAGAGTAAACACTATGAGTTTAACTTATGTCAGTGAACATTTACTGACTGACAATGGACTGAATCATAACGACTTATTTTCCGTATTGGGTCAATTGGCAGAACGCCGCCTTGATTATGCTGATCTCTATTTCCAGTCCAGCTACCATGAAACGTGGGTATTGGAAGATCGTATCATCAAAGATGGCTCCTATAATATTGATCAGGGAGTCGGTGTCCGGGCTGTTAGCGGCGAGAAAACCGGTTTTGCCTATGCTGATCAGATCACCCTGAATGCTTTACAACAAAGTGCACAGGCAGCGCGCAGTATTGTAAGAGAAATAGGAAATGGCACTGCCCATACACTGGGAGCAGTGACACATAACGTTTTGTATCCGGCAGTGGATCCGCTGCAAAGCATGAGCAGGGAAGAGAAAATCGCTCTGTTGCATCATGTTGATAAAATTGCCCGTGCGGAAGACCCACGAGTACAGGAAGTGAATGCCAGCCTGAGTGGTGTTTATGAGCAGGTACTGGTTGCTGCGACAGATGGCACGCTGGCCGCTGATATCCGTCCGCTGGTACGTCTTTCGGTCAGCGTATTAGTTGAAGAAGATGGTAAACGCGAGCGTGGTTCCAGTGGTGGTGGTGCCCGTTATGGTTATGAATATTTCCTGCAAGACACTGATGGGCAGACGCTGGCAGAACAATTTGCCCGTGAAGCTGTTCGTATGGCATTAGTGAGCCTTTCAGCAGTCGCCGCTCCAGCGGGCGCGATGCCGGTTGTACTGGGAGCAGGCTGGCCGGGCGTTTTACTGCATGAAGCCGTTGGTCATGGTCTGGAAGGTGATTTTAACCGCCGTGGCACATCTGTTTTCTCTGGCCAGATTGGGCAGAAAGTTGCTTCCGAACTATGTACTGTGGTTGATGATGGCACGATTGAAGGCCGTCGGGGTTCATTATCTATTGATGATGAAGGGGTTCCGGGACAATACAATGTTCTGATTGAGAACGGCATTTTGAAAGGTTACATGCAGGACAAACTTAATGCACGTTTGATGGGGGTTGCTCCGACAGGGAACGGTCGCCGTGAATCTTATGCCCATTTGCCTATGCCACGTATGACTAATACCTACATGCTGGCAGGTAACTCTACACCAGAAGAAATTATTTCCAGCGTTGATCGTGGTCTGTACGCACCGAATTTTGGCGGTGGTCAGGTGGATATCACATCAGGTAAGTTTGTATTCTCGACATCAGAAGCATATTTGATTGAAAACGGTAGGATCACCAAACCGGTAAAAGGCGCAACGCTGATTGGCTCCGGTATTGAGGCGATGCAGCAGATTTCCATGGTTGGTAATGATTTAGCCCTTGATAAAGGTGTTGGTGTCTGTGGTAAAGAGGGTCAAAGTGT
Source organism: Xenorhabdus bharatensis (assembly GCF_037996705.1). Classification (NCBI taxonomy): domain Bacteria; kingdom Pseudomonadati; phylum Pseudomonadota; class Gammaproteobacteria; order Enterobacterales; family Morganellaceae; genus Xenorhabdus; species Xenorhabdus bharatensis. The sequence continues at coordinate 22,881 of NZ_JBBMXG010000010.1, forward strand.
TCCCGTGGGAGTTGGGCAGCCTACATTGAAACTGGATAACCTGACCGTAGGCGGAACAGCTTGACACTTTTTGGCGTGATTTGATCCATTAAGTGCAAGAGGTCATTATGAAAAAGAGCGCACTGGCAGGTGTATTTCTGCTTCTGGCGGTTATCTCTATTGTCTTTTTGAAAGACACGGGGTTATCTGGTAGCGGGAAAACACCGAAAAATACGGTGGTAGCAGAAGAGACAGCCACTCCGCATATTGATGTTCTGACTGAACAGCATCGGGTTGCGAATTATCTGAAACAGCATCACAAATTACCTGATTATTACATTACGAAGAAACAAGCCCGTCGTCTTGGCTGGGAACCGCGTAAAGGTAATTTATGTGAAGCCGTACCGGGAAAAGCCATTGGTGGGGACAGGTTCACCAACCGTGAGCATAGTCTGCCAGATGAAGCCGGACGCCAGTGGTTTGAAGCAGATGTGAATTATCGCTGTGGGAGTCGGGGTAGTGACCGATTACTTTATTCTAACGATGGGCTGATCTATCTGACGCTTGATCATTATAACCATTTCACAAGGCTGGAATGATAATATGAAAAAAGTGGAATTCGATTTTAACCATATCCCTGATTTAACCACTTTTTATAATCAGTTCAGGGAGCGTTTCGATCTTAGCGATGATTTTGGGGCTAATCTGGATGCGCTCTGGGATGTGGTAACCAGTGAAATTGAGTTGCCTGTTGATATTACCTTTATCCATCTGGATGTGCAGAAAAAGCCGCATTTTGCAGCGCTGGTGCTTTTATTTGAGGAAGCCGAAGAAGAGCTGGAAGGGGAACTCAAGTTTGATGTGATGAATTAACTTTTCCCTTCTTATACACTTCGTCTTTCAAGTTGCCTCTTTGTTGGCTGCACTCACTCACCCCAGTCACATAGTTATCTATGCTTCTGGGGATTCTCTCCCTTGCCGCCGCGACGCACCTTGAAATCCATTGTGTATATTACACCGCTACATTGACTGAAATATTGGCTGAAATGTGGCGGTGTTTCTATATAGAGCCAGCGGTTATTTATTTACAACATGGCTTTCATCGCCAGAAAAATAACGCTCAATATTCTTAAATGCACTGTCAAAATAGATGTCATAGCAGCTTTTTGTGACATAACCTATGTGCGGACTGCACAGGACATTATCTCGTTTTAATAATGCGTGGTCGGCATTCCAAATCGGTTCAACATCAAAAACATCCAATGCAGCAAAACCCGGCGTACCCAGATCAAGCGCTTTCTCAAGAGCGCCTGCTTCTATCAGTGCTGATCTTGCTGTATTGACGAAGACCGCACTGTTTTTCATATGTGTCAGATCAGTAAGTGTGACATTACCTGTCGTCTCTTTAACCAGACGCTGATGCAGAGTAATCACATCCGATGTTTTAAAGAAATCTTCCCGTGAATGAGGAACAATCAGACCATCCTGACGGGCTTTTTCCTGTGAGCGCTCTGAACCCCACACCTGAACCTTCATATCAAATGCGCGAGCATATCTGGCAACTCTTTGGCCAATATTTCCATACCCGAGAATACCAAGCGTTTTTTCAGCGACGGTATCGCCCAGTTCGGTTTGCCATTGACCTTTTTTCATCGACTCCACTAAAGCGACGAATTTGCGGATGGAACTTTGAATTAACAACCAAGTTAACTCGGCTGCGGCAACAGGAGAACCGGCACCCTCTACGACAGCAATGCCCTTCTGTTTACATAAATCCAGATCGATATTGTAAGCCACCTTTCCTGTTTGGCTGATCAGTCTTAAGTTAGGGGTTTTAGATAAGAACTGCTCATCAATAATTGTTCTTTCACGGATCAAGATCAGTGCATCAGCCTTAGAGAGTAACTCACTGGCTTTCGGGTCGCGATCCACTGCACCGAGGCTGACAACGTCAAAATCACGGTTTTGATATAAAGCCTGAATCTGTTTTGTTGCAGCTTGATAATCATCTGGAATAACAACGAGAGGCATGTGAAATATCCTTTATGCAAGTTCAGATAATGAAAAACAATTAAGGTTATCTCATTTTTGTTACATTTTCGTAATATTTAAACGGAAGTGTTAAATTAAGCAGTTTTAATATGATGGCGGGACAAGAGAAAAGACAGTTACCGCCATTTCTTTAAGAAATGGCGGTCTGAATATCATACTGTTCCAGATAATTCTTTCAGGTACTGAAAAATCTGTCGGTAGGATTTTGGTGGTTTGTTCGCTGCTTTCTCTTTTTTGGCATTACGTACCAGCGTCCGTAGTTGCTGGCGATCTGTATGCGGATAGAGTGTCACAACTTCTTCAAGGGCATTGTCACTTTCCAGTAATTTATCCCGCAGTTCTTCCAATTTGTGCAGGATTACAATCTGCTGGTTATGCCGGTTTTTCAGTTTATCCAATGCAATAGTAATTGGTTCTGGATCGCGGGCACGCAATAATTTACCTATCAATTGTAGCTGGCGACGACGGCCTTCGCGTTTGATTCTCTGTGCCAGCTCAATAGCGGCCAGCAAATCTTCATCCAACGGGATGCGTTCCAGTTCGCTTTTGCTCAGTTCAACCAGTTCTGCTCCCAGCTTTTTAAGCTCTTCCGCATCCCGCTTGATTTCACTTTTACTGACCCAGATTATCTCTTCTTCTTCCTCTTCAGCAGGATAATTGTCGAGCCAATCTTCAGGCTGCTTTGCCATAATTGTTTTCCTTCTAAAAAGGCCGGATAAGGTGCATTTTGGAACATGACCAATTTCCCGGTGGGTGTTAACATCCTATACCCGTCGTCTTTCAAGTTGCCTCTTTGTTGGCTGCGCTCGCTCACTTAGGTAACCGCTTTGATAAACATACGGTTATCTATGTTCTCAGGGATTGACTCTCTTGCCGTCGCGATGCAACTCGAAATCCATAGGGTATATAATATGGTGTATTGTAACTGGGAAAATTGCCTGATTACCACTCGGCATTAATACTGAAAGCCGGAATATAGCACTTTTCCTGATAAATTCCCTTTTAATTTAAATGGTTATGGTTAATTAATGATAGTTACCAATCAACAAATTACAGAGCAGCGTAAGCAACTGGAAGAGGCTGTTTCCCACGCTCTGGAATTAGCGAAAGCAGGTTGCGATGCCGCAGAAGTTGCGGTCAATAAAACAACGGGGATCAGCGTTAGTACCCGTTTCAGTGAAGTCGAGAATGTAGAGTTTAACAGTGATGGGGCATTGGGGATCACGGTTTATAACCAGCAACGCAAAGGCAGCGCATCTTCTACCGATTTAAGCCCGGAAGCTATTGCTCGTACTGTTCAGGCGGCTATTGATATTGCCCGTTATACTTCGCCTGATCCTTGTGCCGGCCCGGCAGACAAAGAATTATTAGCGTTTGAAGCCCCTGATCTGGATTTGTTCCACACTGCTGATTTGGATGCTGATAAGGCGATTGAACTGGCAGCCCGTGCAGAACAAGCGGCACTACAGGCCGATCAGCGTATTACTAATACCGAAGGCGGCAGCTTTAATGCTCACTATGGTATCCGTGTCTTTGGTAATAGTCATGGTATGTTGCAGAGCTACTGCTCAAGCCGCTATTCCACATCAAGCTGTGTGATTGCAGAACAAGACGGCAATATGGAGCGCGATTATGCTTATACCGTGAACCGTCGCTTTGATGAATTACAGTCACCAGAGTGGGTTGGTCAGGAGAGTGCGCAGCGTACATTGTCTCGTTTAGGGGCACGTAAGCTTTCAACGATGAAAGCGCCTGTGATCTTTTCCGCAGAAGTGGCTACCGGTCTGTTTGGTCATTTGGTTGGAGCGATCAGTGGCAGCAGCATCTATCGTAAATCCTCCTTCCTGTTGGACAGTCTGGGTAAACAAATCCTGCCTTCGTGGCTGACAATTGAGGAGCAGCCTCATTTATTGAGAGGTCTGGCTTCAACACCTTTTGACAGCGAAGGCGTACGCACACTGCCACGTGAAATTATTAAAGACGGTGTATTACAGTCATGGCTGATGACCTCATACTCTGCCCGCAAACTGGGTTTGACCAGTACGGGTCATGCAGGTGGAATTCATAACTGGCATATCGAAGGTCAGGGGCTGGGTTTTGATGGGCTGTTGCGGGAAATGGGCACGGGTCTGGTGGTGACGGAACTGATGGGACAGGGTGTCAGTGCAATAACAGGAGATTATTCTCGTGGTGCTGCCGGTTTTTGGGTCGAAAATGGCGAAATTCAATATCCCGTCAGTGAGATAACCATTGCAGGCAACCTGAAAGATATGTGGGCAAACATGGTAACAATCGGTAATGATATCGAAACACGCAGTAACATTCAGTGTGGTTCAGTCTTGTTGCCGGAAATGAGTATCGCCGGTCAATAAGGGATACTCAATCAACAACAGCCAGTCTGGTCTACTGGGCTGGCTGTGAGTTAACGGTGATATTCACCCGCTGCTTCGGGTTGATAAAGTATTTCTAGTACTTTTATCCGGGTTTTTTCACCATTCGGCAATTCCCATGTGATTTCGTCACCGACCTGCAATCCTAAAAGCGCAGCGCCTAAAGGTGCCATGACGGATAGCTGTTTTGTGCTGTCTTTCAGCGATGCCGGATAAACGAGAGTACGGATGCGTTCCTCATTATTGCTAAAATCAATGAATTTAATTTCACTGTTCATAGTCACAATATCTGCAGGGATTTCTGCCGGCGGTAAGATTTCCGCTCTGTCCAGTTCATCGTTCAGTGCATCTGCGATGCTGGTATTGGCAAATGCGGCTTGTTCCAACAGAGAATCTAAACGTTCTGCATCTAATTCATTAATAATGATTTTTGGTTTTTTCATACCACGCTCCAAATTAGGCTCAATACAAAATAACACCCCGCAACGCAAGGAGGGGGGTGTTATTTTCAATGTGATTAAAGTGATATTAGGCTGTTCTGTCATGAAAATAAAGAGATCATGATCACGAACTGTTTGGTGCTGCTAATGAAACAAGGTTCAGCCAGATATTATGACAGATTATAAATTATAGGCCTGTAACGGTGATCTTCGGGTTGGTTTCGCCAAAGATGGAAGTCAGTTCAACAATGTGCATTCCGCTCCATTCCTGAATGTCAGCCTGAGTAATTTCTTCGTTACCTTGTTTACCCAAAATCACGACTTCATCGCCACTTTTAACTTCAGGCAGATCGGTCACATCAATCATCACGGTGTTCATGGAAACGCGACCGACAACCGGAGCACGATGACCGTTAATCAGCACATAGGCCTTGTTTGACATAGCAGTGCTGAAACCATCAGAGAAACCGACCGGCAGGTTAGCAAGGATAGAATCACGTTTCAGGATGTGAGTGTTGTCGTAACTGACACCATTGCCTTTAGGGTAGGGTTTAACAGAGGCAACGCGGGTTTTTACCTGAATCAGAGGTTTGAATTCAGGATGGCTGGCTTGCAAGATGCCGTACAGTGCGCTGCCAACGCGAGCCATATCAAACTGGGCTTCAGGTAGGCTCAGAGAGGCAAAAGAGCTGGATGCGTGCAGAGTGATTTCATCTCTTTTCAGGTTTGCTGCTTTAATCAACCAAGCCGTTTGTTCGTTGAAGTTTTTGATACTTTCGCGGATCACATTCAGGTCAGTGAGAGCATGGTGGCTCATGATGCCAACCAATTTCAGGTTAGGCAGCTTAGCAATTTGCAGTGCTTCCTGTTTGCCCTGTTCGGTTTTCATTTCCAGCCCATTACGGCTCATCAAACCGGTGTTCAGTGCTAAATGAACCTTGATCTCTTTACCGTGTTTTTTAGCTATGGCATCAATCGCTTTGGCGCTTTCCAGATCGCCAACCATCTCTTCCATGTCATAGCTCAGTGTACTTTCAACTTCATCCGCCATTGCTGCACGGACACGTACCAGTTGGCCGGTAAAGCCGCTATCACGCACGATACGGGCTTCTTCGTTACTGGTGATCCCAACACAAGGTACTCCGGTTTTAATGATTGATGGCATCAGCAGACCAAGACCATAACCATAAGCATCACCTTTCAGAATTGCACATATTTTGGTGTCTTTGTTCAGGGTTTCTTTCAGTGTTTGGATATTATTTTCGAAAGTGGTGGTGTTGATTTCCACCCAGGCATTGTTGTGAGCAGCAATACGTTCTGCCTGCGTATTATCTAAAGAAAGCACTGGTGCTGCCTGAGCTGCGCCCTGACATAAAGTCAATCCAAGAAAGATAGCTAATGTGGTCTTATTAAAACGCATGAAGTAAATCTCCAGTTTATGAACTGTACGTATAATTCTTTGTGTATAAAAGCTCGTTAATGATAAGTTTTTTCCAAACTGATTTCATGGGGTTAAATTATTGATAGGTAACATTTATTGTTACCTGATGACTATTTATAAATAGTCGAGATGTTTAACTTATATAATTAAAAAAACTTCTCAATACATCTTTGCTCATAAATTTATAATTAGAATATATGAAGGTTATTTTATCTTTTGTTGGTTTTAAATATGGCTTTTGTTGCTGTTATTACAGACTATATACCTTTTCATAATAGTGAGAGTATCCGCATGCGGTATCCCTTACCCCGCGTTGTAAGGGATACTCCTATCATTTTGAAAAACTATTTAGCAAGCAGTATTAAGAGAAAAATAAAGAGAGTCAGGTGTTATTCACTGAATGAGAAAGGGAGGAGAAAATAGAGAAAAGTGTAATAGTGGATCTGTGCTACAAACAGGCAAAATCGTGTAAGTTTATTCTTCGTCAAAACCGGAATTGAATAACGCTATAATTGCTGATAAAGCTTGTTGTTCATCAATTCCGGTTGCTTCAACTTCAATGTAACTGCCCTGTTCGGAATCCAGCATCAGCATGGCTATGACGCTGTGAGCTTCAGCCTGAACATTGTTGCTGTTGCGCAGAATGACTTGAGACTGAAACTGCTGCACGAGGTCATATAGCTTCATGGCTGGCCGGGCATGCATACCGAGCCGGTTTTTAATCTCAACACTCTGTTTAACTGTCATGACCGGCTCGATATCAGGTTACTTACGTTTTTCCAGTGTGCGGTGACGTGACTGAACGTTCTTACCACGAGACCGGAAGTAATCAGCTAACTGTTCTGCTACATAAACTGAACGATGTTTACCACCGGTACAGCCAATGGCAACGGTCAGGTAACTGCGATTATTGGTTTCCAGCATAGGCAACCATAGCTCAAGGTAACTGCGGGTCTGGTAAATAAAGTTATGTACTTCGGTATGACGATCCAAAAACGCAGCAACCGGGCGATCCAATCCAGTCATAGGTCGAAGTTTTGGATCCCAGTGTGGGTTTGGCAGGAAACGCACATCGAAAACATAATCTGCATCAATCGGAATACCGTGTTTGAAGCCAAAAGATTCAAATACCATTGTCAGTTCACGTTCACGCTTGCCCAATAAACGTGTTCTGAGCATTTCAGCCAGTTCATGAACTGACATTTCAGAAGTATCAATGATCAAATCTGCCCGGGAACGCAGAGGTTCCAGTAAATCGCTCTCTTTATCGATGGCACTTTCCAGTGACAGGTTTTTGCTTGAGAGTGGATGCAGGCGACGGGTATCACTGTAGCGACGGATCAGTGTATTACGATCTGCGTCAAGAAACAGAAGCTGTGGTGAAAAGCTGTCCGGTAATTTTGTCAGTGCTTCTTCGAAAATTTCTGGGGATTCCGGCATATTGCGTACATCAATACTGACTGCCGCTGAAATATCACGTTCAGCCAGTGTATTAGCCAGCTCTGGAAGTAGTACTACCGGCAGGTTATCCACACAGTAGAACCCCATATCTTCCAGTGCACGCAGGGCTACGGACTTACCAGAACCAGAACGACCGCTGACTATCATCAGCACCATGAAATGACTCCCCTTTATTTTGCGGTTCCTGAGAACCGCCATCGTTTATACCCTCTGGGTATATTGCTTTTCAACAATCAATTGTAACCGTAATTGTAATTGTTATTTATTCAGTAATAATTTTGTATAATTCTTCATCACTTTGTGCCAAGCGCAGGCGACGACAGAAATTTTTATCTGAAAGACGCTTTGCGATCAAGGATAGCGAATGTAAATGTACCTGACACTGATTAGATGGAACCAATAAAGCAAACAGCAAGTCAACAGGCTGATTATCAATAGCATCAAATGTAATCGGTTGTTCCAAGTGTAAGAATACACCAACAGCATTATCTGAACTTTCGGACTCCAGTTTGCCATGAGGAATGGCAATCCCGTTGCCAATACCGGTTGTTCCCACCTTCTCACGGGAAAGGATCGCTTCAAATACGGCACTCTCTGGCAAATTCAGCTGCTTTGATGCCAGCTCGCTGATAATCTCTAAGGCGCGCTTCTTACTCGAACAGGATACGTTATTACGCGTACATTCGGATGAAAGCACTGAGCTTAGTGGTAAATCTGTTTCGTTGTTCATTTCTTTATTCGCTTAGGGCTTTAATACCGGATGCCTGAGTTCAGACATCAGGTACTGAGGCACTGTTATTACCATTAAGCCTTCAGGTGCATAGAGCAGCCTGAAGGCCGTTAGTTGGTTACAAATGGAACAGTGAGAATCTTATGACAGCCCTGTTGTCTGAAAGCTATTAATGTTGTCTCAATTTACTTTTGTGTTTGGTCAATTGACGAGTCAGTTTATCAACAAGTGCATCAATTGCCGCATACATGTCTTCATGCTCTGAACTCGCATGCAACTCACCTCCATTGACATGCACCGTGGCTTCAGCGATTTTCTGCACTTTTTCCACCCGGAGGATGACCTGAATAAGGTTAATCTTATCGAAATATTGATCCAGTTTGCCGCATTTCGTATTCACAATGTTGCGTAGTGCATCAGTGATTTCAATATTGTGACCTGTGATATTGAGTTGCATAGTGTTTTCCTTCTCTCTCCGTTGTTTTTCAGGTTGTTTCTTTGTTGGTGGTTAACCGCCTCGATACAACCGGAAATTCATAGGGTCTATGTTATTCAAACCAATTTTTTACGTTGGTTTGAAGGCGGGATGGATAACGACTCTCTATATTTTGCGACAGTCCGACGAGCTACCTGAATACCCTGTTCGGCAAGTAGGCTGGTCAGCTTACTGTCACTCAGTGGTTTGGTCGGGTTTTCTGCCGTGACCAATTTTTTCACCAGTGCCCGTATTGCTGTAGAAGAAGCTTCGCCTCCGCTGTCAGTATTTACGTGACTGGAGAAAAAATACTTCAATTCAAAAATTCCCCGTGGACTATGCAAATATTTCTGGGTTGTCACACGGGAAATGGTAGATTCATGCATATCAACCTGATAGGCAATATCTGCCAGTACCAGTGGTTTCATGTACTCTGCGCCATGCTCAAAGAAATCCTGCTGCCATTCCACAATACAGTTACTGACCTTTAATAACGTCTCATTACGGCTCTCAAGGCTTTTTATCAGCCACTTCGCTTCCTGTAAGTTATTGCGGATAAACAGGCTGTCACTTTCATTCTGAGATTGCTGCCCCAGCGCAGCATAGTGCTGATTAATGCACAAGCGGGGAATGCTATCTGTATTCAGCCTGACCTGCCAGCGTTCATTTTCTTTCTGAACGAGTACATCGGGGATCACGTATTCGGATTCACCGGTATTGACCATTAACCCGGGCCGAGGCTCCAGTGACTGTATGATAGCAATAGCTTCTTTCAGAGCACTCTCTTTTAATTTGCTCTGGCGCAATAAATTTCGGAAATCCCGGTTGCCCAGCAGCTCAAGATACGTGTTGGTCACCAGTTTCGCTTCGTTCAGATAGGGCGTTTCTTCTGGCAGCAGCGAAAGCTGGATGAGTAAACATTCACGTAAGTCACGTGCTGCGACTCCGATGGGATCAAAATGTTGTACCCGTTTGAGTACGGCTTCGATTTCTTCCGGTGTCAGTTCATCATTGCCGATGCTGATAAGGATATCTTCGACAGAAGCGGTTAAGTAGCCTGTCTCGTCAATAGCATCAATGATTGATGTGGCTATGGCTGAGTCTGTTTCAGTAAAGGGAGTCAACGCAGCCTGCCACGTCAGATAGTCTTGTAGTGTCTGAGTGGTTTCCCCCTGATAGACGGGGAAATCATCCGCACTGTAGTCACTTCGCGTTCCTGAAGATGTACCGGCGCTGTAAATTTCATCCCAGCTGGTATCAAGGGGTAATTCTTCCGGCATATTCTTTTGTTCAAGCGCTTCGAGGGTATCCATAACCGTTGTTTCGGTATCTGGATAATCCTGAGCATCAATTTCCTGAAGTGTGTCTTCCTGTTCAAGCAGGGGATTCGTCTCTAAAGCCAGTTGAATCTCCTGCTGAAGTTCGAGCGTAGAAAGTTGCAACAAACGGATTGCCTGCTGAAGTTGTGGCGTCATCGTCAATTGTTGACTGAGTTTGAGTTGCAAACTTTGCTTCATAACGTTTTCACTTCCTCCTGAACTGATCCTTTAAGACTCCTGAATGGATTCCCCTCGAACTGATATACACTTCGTTTTTCAAGTCGCCTCTTTGTTGGCTGCGCTCGCTCACCCCGGTCACATAGTTATCTATGCTCCCGGGAACTCACTCCCTTGCCGCCGCGACGCATCTTGAAATTCATTGTGTAGTTTCTCTGAACTCTGCCTGACAATGAGCTTTAAAGACGGAAGCCTTCACCCAGATATACACGCTTAACCTGTTCATTGTTAAGGATATCTTCTGGTGTACCGTGAGCAATCAGATGCCCCTGACTGACAATATAAGCGCGCTCACAAACATCCAGCGTTTCACGGACGTTATGGTCAGTAATCAGGACGCCAAGACCATAATCCCGCAGATGTTGAATGATCTTTTTAATATCAAGGACGGAGATTGGGTCAACCCCCGCAAAAGGTTCATCCAACAGAATAAATTTAGGGTTTGCTGCCAGTGCCCGGGCAATTTCCACACGGCGGCGCTCACCACCTGACAATGACTGACCAAGACTGTTACGCAAATGGGAGATATGAAACTCTTCCATCAGCTCTTCAGCGCGCGCTTTACGCTGTTCCTGATTGATATCTTTGCGGATTTCAAGGACAGCCATTAAGTTATCGTATACGCTCAGCCGACGGAAGATGGAGGCTTCCTGAGGTAAATAGCCGATGCCCCGGCGGGCACGTTCATGCAGAGGCAGCAGGCTGATATCTTCATGATCAATCGTGATAGTCCCCGTATCGCGGGGCACGATACCAACGACCATATAGAAAGTTGTGGTTTTACCTGCGCCATTTGGCCCTAGCAGGCCGACAATTTCACCTGATTTGACTTTCAGGCTGACATCCTCAACAACCTTACGCCCTTTATAAGACTTTGCCAGATTGTCTGCGTTTAATATTGCCATACGTCGTTATTTACTCTTTTTATGAACTTCAGTGCTGTTAGTACCGGTATTGTTAACACCCGGGCCTTTTTCCTGTAACTGGGAAGGTAACAGGACGGTGGTAACATGCTTACCTTTATCACTAAAGGCTTCCATTTGCTGTGTTGGCACTAAATAGGTGATTTTATCGCCTTTGATATTGCTGTCGAGCTGTTCAAGGTAAGCATTACCTGTCAGTGTGATCAGCTCATTATTCATCTCATAGCGCATCTTCGAAGCATGGCCTTTGATAGGTTTACCATCATCCTGCAACTGATAAAATGTTGCCGGGTTACCATAAGCTTCAATAACCGTTTTTTTCGAATCCCCGTCAGGGCGGGTGACAACAACCTTATCTGCATGGATATCAATCGAACCCTGCTTTACAATAACATTATCCGTAAATGTGGCAATGTTCCCCGTTAAATCCAGTGATTGTCTGGCCGAATCAATGGTAATGGGCTTTTGGGTATCATCTTTCAGTGCCAGTGCAGGCAAACTGACTGCAACCAGTGTACTGGCAATAAAGGTATTACGGATTAGGTTCTTCATGTGGAATCTCATATTGAGTGCTCACCTTTTCAATCAGTTCAGCAGTTTTATCTCGTAGGTTGCCGCGCATTTTCATCCCAACAGATCTCAGACCGACACCTTCTAATGTAATTTTATCGTCGGATGCCACATCCTGCGTCACAAGATTGACGGTCGCGTTTTCTGTTGTAATACGTTTCAGTTGTGATGCATCATTCAGGCTATCTACCTGAACATCCCCATATAAGTAGAGCATATTATCATGGGTAAGTTTTGCTTTATTGGCACGTACTGTCCATGTTGCCGGTGGCGGTGTGGATTTACTGTTAGCATCAAACGTTGTTAATACCGGCTTGGTAAACCAAGTCAGCTTTGTTTCCGTATAATTCTTAACATCATCTGCCTCTAGCTTGTAAACCAGCTTACCCTCTGGATCATAAACAAACGTAGTGGCTTCCTTTGTTTGATACGTCGGGTAGCCCTCATCCAAAACGGGTGAGGAGGTATCTTCATTTGAATTGGATAAATTCCAGCCAATCAATGCAAGCACAATGAGAGTCAGTATTGCGGTCAGCCAGGATTGAGTTCTGCTCATTCTTTTTTCAGTTCATGTGTTATATGGATAAACCTTTGGCATCTTCCAGCTTGTTCTGAGCAAAAAGCACCAAATCACAAAGTTCTCTGACTGCACCGCGACCACCGGCAATCCGAGTGACATAATCTGCTTTGGGCAGCAGTAGCGGGTGGGCATCTGCTACGGCGACAGATAAGCCGACTTTTGCCATTACAGGCCAATCGATAAGATCATCGCCGATATAGGCAACCTGTTCAGGCTGTAGCGCTAGTTTATCCAACAGTTCCTGATACGCCAAAACCTTATCGTTCTGACCTTGGTAAAGATGTGTAATACCAAGCGTTTTTGCACGATCTTCCAGCAATTTGGCCTGACGGCCGGTAATAATGGCCACTTCAATGCCAGAAGTGATTAAACAACGGATGCCGTAACCATCACGCACATTAAAGGCTTTCAGTTCTTCACCCTGATTACCCATATATATCAGGCCATCTGACATCACACCATCAACATCACAGATTAACAAACGAATTTTACGGGCTTTTTCGATAATGTTTACATTAACTGGGCCATAACAGGTATCCAGATAGGTATTTTGATTCATTCAGGAATTTCTCTATTAATAATTTGCAACAGGCCTTTGTTGCAGGCCTGTTTATTACATCTTTGCTGATATTGCTTATCAGTATTGCTTACTGGTACAACCCTATTAGCCTCACCATCCTATCAGATTTTCAGCCGGTTTTTTATACAACGCCTGCCTGTAATAGGTCGTGCATATGTAACACTCCGAGTAGTGTGTCACCTTCAGTGACCAGCAGGGAAGTGATATGGCGTGATTGCATCAGATTCAGGGCATCAACCGCCAGAGTATTCGGTTTGATACGGACCCCGCCTGTGGTCATAACGTCAGAAATTTTGGCATTATTTAAATCAATCCCCATATCAAACACTCGGCGCAGATCCCCGTCAGTGAAAATACCGTTAATCTGCATATCATCATCACAGATAACCGTCATACCCAGTTTTTTCCGGGTGATTTCTATCAGGCCTTCACGAAGGGTCGCTGTGCGGGGAACACGCGGAATATCATCGCCTGTAGTCATTAATTCGCTGGTCAGCAGCAACAATTTACGCCCAAGTGCCCCGCCGGGATGAGAGAGCGCGAAATCTTCGGTGGTAAAGCCACGAGCCTCCAGCAGGGCAAGGGCCAGTGCATCACCCATAACAAGCGTTGCTGTTGTGCTGGTGGTGGGAGCTAACCCAAGAGGACAGGCTTCCTGTGGTGTTTTAATGCACAGGTGGACATCCGCGGCTTTGCCCATGTTACTGTTACCGTTATTTGTCATACAAATGAGAGCAACTTTCTGCCGCTTAAGTACCGGAATAAGTGCGAGGATTTCATTCGATTCGCCGGAATTGGAGATAGCCAGTACGATATCTTTTGGCGTCACCATACCAAGATCTCCATGACTGGCTTCGCCGGGGTGGACAAAGAATGAAGGCGTTCCGGTACTGGCAAATGTGGCTGCGATTTTCCGCCCGATATGGCCGGATTTACCCATCCCCATCACAATGACTTTACCTTCACATCCAAACATAAGTTCGCAGGCTTTGCTGAAATCGTCATTAATGTATTGCTCTAATTCCGCCAATCCTTCGAGTTCGATATGTAATACTCTTTTACCTGCTTGCTGAAAATCGATCTTAGGCATTTCTACTCCCACTTATTCCCATTACAACCGGTAATTACTCAATACATTGATCACCAAAATTTATCACCAAACATTGATTATCAAATCGTGGTTATCAAACATCAGCCACCATACATTAGTCACTGGATATTAATCACCCTGCATCACAAAAAGTGCAACAAAATATGCGATAAAACAACTGAGTAATAGTGCACCACTCAGCCGGTTAAACCGATGTTTTCTTCTCACACAGAATATCGTGAATAGTACACTCGCCGCCATCATGATCCAAAAATCCCGGGAAAAGGCATAGGACGAAATAACGCTGGGTGAAAATAGACCGGAAACACCTAACACAAGGGTCATGTTGAAAACATTAGAACCAATAATATTTCCCATTGCCATATCATTTTCGCCTTTAATGGCTGCGGCAATAGAGGTAGCGAGTTCTGGCAGACTTGTTCCCACCGCCAAAATAGTTAACCCAATCACCAAGTCACTGATACCGTAAATCCGTGCAATGACAGTGGCATTATCAATAACCATTCGGGTAGATATCGGTAGGATAAGCAGACCCAATACAACCCAAAGCAGCGCGATACCGTTATTACCTTCGTTGGGTAATTCTGCATCTCTCTCCTTCGTATAGCTGTCAACATCATCAGATTGGGTACTGACTGTCATTTTTATCATTATTGATATAAAAAACAGGGCAGTCAGTAATAAAAAAATCCCATCCAAACGGCTCAGGTAGTTATCAGACAGCAGGTAACCCACAAAGGCCATGATCAACAACATCAGTGGTAATTCCCGCCGCAGAATCTCCGATTGCACGGTGATAGGGCGAATCAGTGCCACTGCACCGGTAATCAGTAGCAGGTTGGTGATATTGGAGCCGAGTGCATTACCCACCGCCATGTTGGGTAACCCGTTCAGACTCGCGGTTACGGAGACCATCAGCTCAGGCAGAGAAGTACCGATGCCCATAATCACCAGCCCAATAATAAAAGGAGGGACTTTTAATGTGCGGGCAAATACCGCAGCACCATATACTAATCTATCAGAACCATACACCAGTAAAATCAACCCGGTAATGAGCAGTAAAATAGTCAGAAACATGTTGTGTTCCTTAGAGAAAATTCATGTGAGCACAATGCCAGTGTTGGTTGATTTCTGAACAAAAATATTTATTTAGCCAGATTTATATATTCTGAAGGCCGAAAGGTAAAAAGTAAAATTTGCTATCACTTTGCTAACGCAAATTGGAAAATTTTTTTGTAGTATGCATTACTAATTATTTAGAAACAGCAAGAAATCCGTTTATTAACGATTAAGGGCTATCAATAATGAGTCAATTAACAGCAAATCTTATTGAGATCTGCGGCATGTCTTTTACCCGTGGTCAACGCCCGATCTTCTCCGATATCAACCTGACTGTTCCAAAAGGGAAAGTCACTGCCATTATGGGGCCTTCCGGTATTGGAAAGACGACTCTGCTGCGTCTGATGGGCGGGCAAATCCGCCCTGAGCGTGGTGAGATTTGGTTTGATGGCGATAATATTCCGGCATTGTCCCGCCAGCGCCTTTATGAAGTTCGTAAGAAGATGAGCATGTTATTTCAATCGGGCGCATTATTTACGGATTTGAATGTGTTTGACAATGTTGCTTTTCCCTTGCGTGAGCATACCCAACTCCCCGAAGAGTTAATTTATACTACAGTGATGATGAAGCTGGAAGCGGTAGGATTGCGTGGTGCGGCACAACTGATGCCATCTGAGCTGTCGGGAGGTATGGCAAGGCGGGCGGCACTGGCGCGGGCGATTGCACTTGATCCTGATTTAATCATGTTTGATGAGCCATTTGTCGGTCAGGATCCTATCACTATGGGGGTATTGGTTAAGTTGATCGATGAACTTAACCATGCGCTCGGTGTTACCTGTGTTGTGGTTTCCCACGATGTCCCTGAAGTACTGAGTATTGCTGATTATGCTTATATTGTGGCTGAGCAGAAAGTGATTGCAGAAGGGACGCCTGAACAGTTGAAAATGAACCAGGATCAACGGGTACGTCAGTTCCTTGATGGTATTGCTGACGGGCCGGTGCCTTTTCGTTTTCCTGCGGGAGATTATAAAACCGAGTTATTAACTAACAGAAATCGTTATTAGGATACTTGAATGTTGATGTTAACACGGGCGCTGGCAACATTTGGCAGGCGTGCGATTGAAGTTGTGGCTTCATTCGGTCGGGCCGGTTTTATGTTATTCAGTGCGATTATTGGTAAGCCCGAGCCTGCAAAGCAGTGGCTGTTATTGCGCCAGCAGCTTTACAGTGTAGGCGTTCAGTCATTACTGATTATTGTCGTTTCTGGTTTGTTTATCGGTATGGTTCTGGCGTTGCAGGGCTATTTGGTGCTGAGAACTTTCAGTGCTGAAGGCAGCCTTGGCATGATGGTGGCGTTATCGCTGCTGCGGGAACTGGGGCCGGTCGTGACTGCACTGTTATTTGCCGGTCGTGCGGGTTCTGCCCTGACGGCAGAGATCGGCCTGATGAAAGCGACAGAGCAAATTTCCAGTCTGGAGATGATGGCAGTAGACCCGTTGCGTAGGGTGGTTGCCCCGCGTTTTTGGGCGGGTTTTATCAGTATGCCTTTGCTGTCATTGATCTTTGTGGCTGTAGGTATTCTGGGCGGTGCGATGGTCGGAGTCGACTGGAAAGGGATTGATGGGGGATTTTTCTGGTCTTCCATGCAATCAGCGGTGGAATTGCAGAAAGACATACTTAACTGTTTTATTAAGAGCTTATCTTTTGCCATCACGGTGACATGGATCGCGCTGTTTAATGGGTATGATGCTATCCCGACATCAGAAGGGATCAGCAGGGCAACGACGCGTACAGTGGTTCATGCATCGTTGGCAGTATTGGGTTTGGATTTTGTGCTGACGGCACTGATGTTTGGGAACTAATTCGATGCAAAGCAAGAAAAATGAAATTTGGGTTGGAAGTTTTATCTTAATTGCACTGGCCGCAATCATTTTTTTATGCCTGAAGGTCGCTAATGTCCGATCTTTTGGCAGTCAGACCACTTATCATGTCACTGCAGCATTTGACAATATAGGTGGGTTAAAAGAGCGTTCTCCGGTCAAAGTAGGAGGAGTGGTCATTGGTCGGGTAGGGAAAATCTGGCTCGATAAGAAAACTTATACACCGCAGGTTGAACTGGATATTTTCTCGCAATACGACAACATTCCCAGTTCCAGTTCGCTGTCTATCCGGACTTCAGGTCTGTTGGGTGAACAATATGTTGCGTTGAATGTAGGGTTTTATGATGCTGATTTGGGGATCACCATGCTGAAAGATGGAGATCGCGTTGAGGACACCAAACCTGCAATGGTTCTTGAAGATTTAATTGGTCAGTTCCTGTACAAAAGCGGAAGCGGTGATCATCAAAAATCACCTGAGGCTCCCACACAGATACATTAATCAGCAATCCACTGCTTAGGAGAAATAGCAATTATGTTTAAGCGATTACTTATGGCTGCCTTATTGGTGGTTGCACCACTAGCGAATGCGGTTGATCAGACTAACCCGTACGATTTGATGAAAGTCGCGGCAGAAAAAACTTTCTCACGCCTGAAGAGCGAACAGTCACAGATTCGTGCTAATCCGCAAATATTGCCTCAGATTGTGCGTCAGGAGCTATTGCCTTATGTTCAGGTAAAATATGCGGGGGCACTGGTTCTGGGGCCTTATTACAAGCAGGCGACGCCAGAACAGCGTGATGCTTATTTTAAAGCATTTGAGGATTATCTGGCACAGGCCTATGGTCAGGCTCTGGCAATGTATCACGGGCAGAATTATCAGATTGCCCCGGAGCAGCCATTGGGAGATAAGAATATCGTCGCTATTCGTGTCACCATCACCGACCCGAATGGTCAGCCCCCTGTCCGTCTGGATTTTCAGTGGCGTAAAAACAGCAAAACCGGATATTGGCAGGCTTACGACATGATAGCTGAAGGGGTGAGCATGATTACAACCAAACAGAATGAGTGGTCGGAAATCCTGCGTCAGAAAGGTATTGATGGTTTGACAGCGCAGCTGAAAATCAGTGCACAGGCGCCAATCACTTTAGAAAAGAAAAAGTGACATGGAAAACGGTGAAATGAAAAACCGGGAAATGGATAAAACCTCTGGCAAAACACCGCTTAGCTGGAAGCAGGCAGGAAACACCCTGTTTCTGAAAGGTACGCTGGATCGCGATAGCCTGTTGCCTCTTTGGCAGCAAAAGGACAGCCTATTGGCTCACATTGAAAACATTGATGTTTCGGGGCTTGAACATGTGGACTCGACGGGAATGGCCTTATTTGTCCGCATAAAAGGCGATTGGCAGCAGAGTGGTAAGGTGGTGACATTTTCTGGCATAGGGGAGCGATTGAATACACTGATTGCGCTCTATGGTCTGCAAAGTCTCTTTGCTGATAATTCGCCTGAGAAAGGAAATTCGCCAGAATAAATGTAATGCCTTCATTCTAGACCTAACAGATTTCAGGGTATTGTTGATAACTCTGTTACCTGAAAGGTGGATATAATTATCGCCCTTATGAGTCATTGCCTTATAAGGGCGTTTTTCTTGGTTTAAGAGTCGTCTGGATTCCATTACGATAGGCATCTACTATTATTTTTAACGACGAATGTGAGCAAGATATGGATACTAATGAGATTAAACAGGTACTGATGGAAAAATTGGTACTTGATGAAGTTATTGTTAGCGGCGACGGCAGCCATTTTCAGGTAATTGCTGTAGGTGAAATCTTTGGTGAGCTGAGCCGGGTAAAACAACAACAAACAGTTTATGCGCCTCTGATGGAATACATTGCTGATAATCGTATCCACGCCCTGTCAATCAAGACCTACACACCAGCGCAATGGCAACGTGACCGCAAGCTCCAGGGTTTCTGAGGTTGTTTGCTTCGCCGCGAACAGCACACTTTGAATTAGATAAGAGAATTATGATAGATGGATAAATTTCAAGTGAAAGGGCCGACCTGCTTGTCAGGCGAGGTCACTATTTCCGGGGCAAAAAATGCCGCATTACCAATCCTGTTCGCAGCGTTGCTGGCGGAAGAGCCAGTTGAATTACAAAATGTTCCTGAATTAAAAGACATTGATACCACAATCAAGCTATTGAATCGTCTTGGAACGAAAGTGGAACGTAAGAACGGTTCTGTATTTGTTGATGCCAGTGCGGTTAATGAATACTGTGCTCCTTATGAACTGGTCAAAACCATGCGTGCTTCTATCTGGGCACTGGGGCCATTAGTCGCCCGTTTTGGTCAGGGGCAGGTTTCTTTACCCGGCGGCTGTGCCATTGGTGCCCGTCCTGTTGATCTCCATATCACCGGTTTGGAACAACTTGGTGCAGAAATAGTGCTGGATGAGGGCTATGTTAAGGCATCCGTGGATGGTCGATTAAAAGGGGCCAGCATCGTCATGGACAAAGTCAGTGTCGGTGCAACGGTCACTATTATGGCTGCCGCAACACTGGCGGAAGGCAAGACTATTATTGAGAATGCCGCCCGTGAGCCTGAAATCGAAGATACAGCCAACTTCCTGAATACGTTAGGTGCAAAAATTACGGGGGCAGGAACAGATCGCATCGTGATTGAAGGCGTTGAACGTTTGGGCGGTGGTGTTTATCGTGTCTTGCCTGACCGCATTGAAACCGGTACTTTTCTTATCGCAGCGGCTGTTTCTCGCGGGAAGATTGTCTGCCGTCAGGCTAAGCCTGATACGCTGGATGCCGTGTTGGCTAAATTACGTGAAGCGGGTGCAGATATTCAGGTAGGCGATGACTGGATTAGCCTCGATATGCATGGTAAACGACCAAAGGCGGTGACATTCCGTACAGCACCCCATCCGGGTTTTCCTACAGATATGCAGGCGCAGTTCAGTTTACTGAATATTGTTGCTGAAGGCGCGGGCATGATCACTGAGACTATTTTTGAAAACCGTTTTATGCATATTCCTGAATTGATTCGCATGGGGGCACACGCAGAGATTGAAAGTAACTCTGTACTCTGCCACGGCGTTGAGAAATTATCAGGAGCTCAGGTAATGGCAACAGATCTGCGTGCTTCTGCAAGTCTGGTGATTGCTGGTTGCATTGCCGAAGGAACAACAATCGTCGATCGCATTTATCATATTGACCGGGGCTATGAGCATATCGAAGATAAGCTGCGTGGTCTGGGAGCCAATATCGAACGTATTAAGTAAACCGAATTCTATTTAAACCGTCACTTAGTAATATCTTCTTTTGACAGGCAGTATGCAGTGGCGGTTTTTTTCGAATAATCAATTCAGTTGTGGATCTAAAATATCTATGACTTTAGCTAATATTTCATCAACAATACTAGGTTCCGCCTGTGCCGAATAGGTAGCTTTGCGTTCTATTAAATCCAGTGAACGGATCTGGTAACACAGTACAACCCCGGTAATTTTACCTGTATCAGTACTTGCACCATCTAAATATACGGTAACCGCCTCGGAGCGTGCTAGCCCTCCTCCAGTGGTTATTGGAACGCAAAGTGCAGTGCCTAACTTTTGATTCAGTGCAAATTCAGAGATAACCAGATAGTAATGCGCCCCTTTAAATTCTCTGCCGCTAACGGGATCACCGCTAGCGTGCCAGATTTCCCCCTTGCTTGGGATACTTCTTCTGCGTATCATTAAATCACCTCATTACCAACAGGAGGAGAGTTTAAATCGTCAGCAGTTACTTCGTTGAAAGCCCTGACTTCTGTTTCATCAATTCCCTGTAATAATTCAGAGAGAGACTTTCTGCCTCGGGCGATTCTGCCTGTTGGTTTGATGTTTATGGTGTCGCCTGATGGTTGTATATCCAGAGTCATGCCGACAGACCATCCCATTACGGTGGCAACATCACTAGGAATCGTGATAACGACAGCTCCACCCTGTTGACGTAAACGTGTTATTGCCATGATAACCTCCGATAAAATATGTAACCTTATCTCATTTGTTTATTTTATCATCAAGTTTCACAAAGTCACACTTTTGTTTAGATATATTCGGCTCAGTATTCATCAAATTCTTCAATCATAACGTTGAAGGTCAGTGTTTGACCATCACGTAAGACAGTAACAGGAACGACTTTTCCGGGGCGGATTTCTGCAACCTGATCCATGATTTCGGCAGGTGAGAGCGCAGTTTTATGATTGAGACTGGTGATAATATCACCAACTTGTATTCCGGCTTTTTTGGCTGGGCTTCCCGGTAAAAGCTGAAAAACCCGTACTCCCTGAATCTGATGGATTTGGGTATCTGATGAGCGGATATTCGGTAGCTCTTTTGTTGAAATGCCGATATATCCTCTGATAACCCGACCATCACGGATCAATTTCTGCATAATTTTTGTTGCCAGCGCGGTGGGAATAGCAAACCCCAATCCTTCAGGTGTAGAGCCAAATTCAGACTTATCAAACGACAATGTATTAATGCCGACCAGTTCCCCGAGTGTATTAACCAATGCTCCGCCGGAGCTGCCCTGATTGATTGAGGCATCTGTTTGCAGGAAATTCTGGCGTCGTGTCGGACTCAGCCCGACACGACCGGTCGCACTGATAATACCTTGAGTAATTGTTTGCCCTAAATTGTAAGGATTGCCGATTGCCAGCACGATATCCCCTACATGAGGTGCCCTTTTGAGATTAATAGGGATAACCGGCAGATCTTCGGCCTTTATTTTGAGTACGGCCAAATCGGTCGGGCCATCAGAGCCTACCAGCAAAGCTTCATAGAAACGCCCGTCCTGCAATGCAACAATGATAGAACCTACTTTGTTGATAACATGCTTATTGGTGAGTATATAGCCCTGTTCGCTCATTATGACGCCGGAACCCAATGGAAGCAGTTCCCGGGGTTCATGGGAAAAACTCCCTATACTGGTGCTATATATATTCACAACCGCAGGTGCCGCCCGACGAACTCCCTGACTGTAACTGGATGGTTTTTCTGTGTTATCGCTGTACAGGAGATTATTTAACTTATTGGGACGTAGTGAGGGTATGGCAACCAGTAAAATTGCTGCAATAAGTAATCCCGCCAATATGGAGCGCAGTAATTTAATCAACATAGCATTGTTCAGTAATCAATAAGTAAAAAAAGCATAGCACAGAAGCAAGCAGACACAGCCTGTGCTGTGTCTGCTTAATGTACTGCAATTAGAAAAATAATGGCATAGCGATTAATTGTTCAATAACAGGTAAATATTGTCGCCACCACGCAGAATATTCAGTGCAATAACGGATGGTTTTCCTTCAAGTACCTTTTGTAGCTCATTGATATTCTTAACCCGAACATTATTCGCCCCGATGATCAAATCATTCTTCTGCAAACCGACCATTGCGGCTGGCGAATTTTTGGTGACACCGTCGACTTTCACTCCGGGAGTATTGTTCACAATACCAGTACTGAGATTCGCACCTTGTAGCGCAATGCTTAATTTCTCAGCTTTGGTGGATGGAGATTCACTATTTTCCAGAACAACAGAGACCTCCATAGGTTTCCCTTTACGCAGCAAACCTACCTTGATTTCTTTACCCGGTGCTGTAGTGCCGATTTTCGCTCTTAGTTCAGCAAAGCTATTAATTTTCTTACCATCAATGGAGGTCAGTACATCTCCGGGTTTAATACCGGCTTTAGCCGCAGCAGATTTAGGAACCACTTCACTGACAAATGCACCCTGCTGAGCGTCAACATTCAGTGCCTTGGCGATATCCGCTGACATTTCAGTACCTTTGATACCAAGCAGGCCGCGTTTTACTTCGCCATGAGCGATCAGTTGGTCAGCCAGATTTCTGGCCATGTTACTTGGGATCGCAAAACCAATACCCACGTTGCCGCCACTAGGAGCAACAATAGCGGTATTAATGCCGATCAATTCCCCTTTAAGGTTGATCAGGGCACCACCAGAGTTACCCCGGTTAATTGAGGCATCTGTCTGAATAAAGTTTTCCAGACCTTCCAGATTCAGGCCGCTACGGCCAAGAGCTGAAATGATCCCTGAAGTCACTGTTTGCCCCAGCCCGAATGGGTTACCGATAGCAACAGCATAATCACCGACGCGAAGCTGATCAGAATTAGCAAATTTAATTGCAGTCAGGTTTTTGGCATCTTTAAGCTGCAAAAGTGCGATATCAGTCTGTGGATCACGACCGATGAGTTTAGCTGAATATTCACGTCCGTCATTTAGCTGGACTTTAATTTTATCCGCGTTGTTGATGACGTGATTGTTAGTCAGTACATATCCTTTATCGGCATTAATAATGACACCGGAACCTAACCCCTGAAACGGGCGGCTTCTTTGTTGTTCCATTGGTGGAAAACCCGGCCCAAAGAAGAACTGGAAATCCTCTGGCAGCTGGAGCTGCTGGGTTTGAACTTCAGTGCCGGCAACATGAACGGTAACAACGGAAGGAAGGACTTTTTCTAACATTGGAGCAAGGCTCGGTAATTCCTGAGAGGCCATAGCAGCGGGTAAAGCCGCATTACTTACCATTGGTACCGAAGCTAAAGATAAACCAATACTGATCGCTAATGCGCTGAGCAATGTGTTTTTACTTTTCATTGAATGCGTTCTCTTACATACCTAAGCCAGAAAAGGAAAATCGTACTTAAAGCCCCGAACCCATAAGAGAATTTCGTTTTTCTGAGAAACTACACTCATCGGAACAGGTTTCAAGCATAATTGTTTCGTTGCAGTTATGACTACCAAGTATTCAGCAAAGTTCACTAATAATGTCGTTTTGTCGAATGTCTTTACAGGGATTTACCTGAAAAAACATTTAAATACAGTATGATAAGCAATATTGCCGTGGCATAAATTATGACCACGGCAAGAGTAATTACTGTTTTTGTTCCTGAACGGGACGTAATAGCCCGGATGAACCTTCAGAATAGTCTCGTGGAGGCTCATCTGTGACAATTTGGCTGGTATTGCTCTTAGATTCGCTAAGGCGATAATTAAAGGGGTTTTCCTGTATTGGCATATCTGGCATTAATTCATTGGAACTTTTAGCCATATGTTGATACAGCTGGCGATAATCACGGGCCATATTATCCAGCAACTCAGCGCTACGGGCAAAATGGCTGACCAGCTCTTTACGATATTCTTCAAGCTCTGCCCGGTTTTTCTCCAGTTCAGCCTGTGCCGCATTTTGCTGGCGCAGTTTTTGGCTACCAAAGCGGACAGCCAATGCTCCGATGATCAAACCAACAATTAATCCTATCAGTGCGTATTCCCAAGTCATGGCAACTCCTTTCTTAACATCATTGCTACCACTATAACCGCTAATTCAGTCAGAGTGGAATATTGATTATTATTTAATTAATTTATATCTCACCCGAGGTGTTAATTTTATACGAATTTGTCATGATAGGCTGTGAGTTATACCCAATGTATATACTCAACTGAAATCTATTAAGTATATATGGCGGGGATAAAAATTTTTAAGGATTACTATATTAATGTCACCGATTACACCTTCGTTTCTTTACCAGACTGCACTGTCTGAAGGGCAGTATCAACCTGATGAAGTGCAACGTAATACTGTCGCCCGTCTGGATATGATTTACCATGAACTGGTACAGGTTTCTGCCGGAAATGCGGCACTTGCAGATGGTTCAGGCGGATTAAAAAGTCTGTGGAATAAACTCTTAGGGCGTTCATCAAAGGAAAATATCCGGCCTGTGCAGGGGCTGTATATGTGGGGTGGTGTAGGGCGGGGGAAAACATGGCTTATGGATATGTTTTTCCAGAGCTTACCGACAGAAAGGAAGCTACGCCTGCATTTCCACCGTTTTATGTTGCGGGTACACGAAGAATTAACTGAATTGCAGGGGCATGAAAATCCACTGGAGATTGTGGCTGATGGTTTTAAGGCACAAACCGATATCCTCTGTTTTGATGAGTTTTTTGTTTCTGATATTACGGATGCTATGATCCTCGGCACTTTACTGGAAGCGTTGTTCAGACGCGGAATCGCGTTAGTAGCGACCTCAAATATCCCACCGGATCAATTGTACCGTAATGGTTTGCAGCGAGCCCGCTTTCTGCCTGCCATTGAACAGATCAAAAAATATTGTGATGTCATGAATGTGGATGCGGGTATCGATTACCGGCTGAGAACGCTGACTCAGGCCCATATTTACCTGACGCCGCTATCGGAAGAGAGCCGACAGGAGATGCATCAAGTGTTCCTGCGTCTGGCAGGGCGGGAAGGGGAACCCGCTCCGGTACTGGAAATTAATCATCGTGATATGCCAGCGATAAACAGTGTTGATGGTGTGCTGGCAATCAACTTTAAAACGCTGTGTGAAGATCCCCGTAGCCAGCGGGATTATATTGCGTTGTCTAAGATCTATCACACCGTTTTACTGCATGATGTGCCGATCATGACCAAACTGGATGAAAGCGCTGCACGTCGGTTTATTGCACTGGTTGATGAATTCTATGAGCGCCATGTGAAACTCATCATCAATGCCGAAGCACCGATGGAAAGGATTTATCAGGGAGAATTGCTCCGTTTTGAATATCAGCGTTGCTTGTCCCGTTTACAGGAGATGCAGAGTGAGGAATATTTACAGCGCCCGCATTTACCCTGAGATTTATACTCTTCCGTCTTCCTGATTACCTCTCTGTTGGTTGTCAGGCAGAGAGTAAAAAGTCAACAGATAGGATAATTATTGAATTTGGGGTCGATTTTTTATAACGACTTCTCTATAATCTTGCGACCCCACGTTACAGCAAGATTTTTTATTTCCCAAAAAACTTGCATTAGTGCCGGCATAGGCTATTCGAAGGGGTAGGTTTGCTGGACATGAGTCGTGTGAACCTCAACAAAGTTTCTGAACCTCGAGTGTTCACCAACGTGTAACTTATAATTGGGTAAGCTTTAATGAAAACTTTTACAGCTAAACCAGAAACCGTAAAACGCGACTGGTATGTTGTTGACGCAGATGGCAAAACTCTGGGCCGTCTTGCAACTGAAATAGCTCGTCGCCTGCGCGGCAAGCACAAGGCGGAATATACTCCGCACGTTGATACTGGTGATTACATCATTATTGTTAACGCAGAGAAAGTTGCTGTAACCGGCAACAAACGTGCTGACAAAATCTATTATCACCACACTGGCCACATCGGTGGTATCAAGCAAGCGACCTTTGAAGAGATGATTGCCCGCCGTCCTGAGCGTGTCATTGAAATCGCGGTTAAAGGCATGCTGCCAAAAGGGCCTCTGGGTCGTGCAATGTACCGTAAAATGAAAGTTTACGCGGGCAGCGAGCACAACCACGCGGCACAGCAACCACAAGTTCTGGACATTTAATCGGGATTATAGGCAATGGCTGAAAATCAATACTACGGCACTGGTCGCCGCAAAAGCTCATCCGCTCGTGTCTTCATTAAGCCAGGTAGCGGTAACATCGTAATCAACCAACGCAGCCTCGAAGTTTACTTCGGTCGTGAAACTGCGCGCATGGTTGTTCGTCAGCCACTTGAGCTGGTTGACATGCTGGGCAAACTGGATCTGTACATCACTGTTAAAGGTGGTGGTATCTCTGGTCAGGCAGGCGCAATCCGTCACGGTATTACTCGTGCACTGATGGCTTATGACGAGACTCTGCGTTCTGATCTTCGCAAAGCTGGCTTCGTTACTCGCGATGCTCGTGAAGTTGAACGTAAAAAAGTGGGTCTGCGCAAAGCACGTCGTCGTCCACAGTTCTCCAAGCGTTAATTTTTTGTCACTACGGTGGCATTGGATTAATGTTGAAACCCGCCATGTTTATGGCGGGTTTTTTATTGCAGGTTTTATTTCCTTAGTGAATACGCTTTTTTTGCAGAAAAAAAAAGCATATTGCAGAGATAATTCCCTAAACTCCGATATATCATCATTAATTCTCAATCTACTTCCCCACAAAATGTTCGAAATCTGGTAAACTAGTGACAATTTTTTGCCTTATCCATGCGTTTGCCTGACTTGTCTTATAATCCTCGGATAATAAGTGCGAAACCGGATGAGAATATGAGCGAGAATAGCCATTGTTCATTGAAGGGCTGTTCGTTCCTTTTTTTAGATAAACTTGGAGGTTTTCATGGCTGTCGCTGCCAACAAACGTTCGGTAATGACTCTGTTTTCCGGCCCGACCGACATTTTTAGCCATCAAGTGCGAATTGTACTGGCGGAAAAAGGGGTCAGCGTTGAGATAGAACACGTTGAAGCAGGCAATTTGCCTCAGGATCTTATTGATCTGAACCCTTATCAAACGGTTCCTACCCTCGTAGATCGTGAGCTGACTCTTTATGATTCTCGCATCATAATGGAATATCTGGATGAGCGTTTCCCGCATCCGCCGCTCATGCCTGTATATCCTGTTGCACGTGGCTCCAGTCGCCTGATGATGCATCGAATCGAAAAAGACTGGTATTCCCTGATGTATAAAATTCAGGAAGGAAGTGCTCAGGAAGCCAATGCTGCGCGGAAACGTCTTGCTGAAGAGTTGCTGGCAATCGCACCAATTTTCAGAGAAATGCCTTTCTTCATGAGTGATGAGTTCAGTCTGGTTGACTGTTATCTTTCTCCGCTGTTATGGCGTTTACCTGTGCTGGGTGTAGAGCTGTCTGGCCCGGGAGCCAAAGATCTTCAGGTTTATATGCAGCGTGTATTTGAGCGTGACGCATTTCTGGCTTCATTGACAGAAGCAGAGCGTGAAATACGTTTACAGTCACGGGGTTAATGTATGGATATGACTCAAATGTCTCCCCGCCGTCCTTATTTATTGCGGGCACACTATGAGTGGCTGCTGGATAATGATTTGACTCCGCATATCGTTGTGGATGTGACTCAATATGGTGTCAACGTTCCAATGGAATATGCGCAGAATGGGCAGATAATCCTGAATATTGCTCCACGGGCGGTTGGTAATCTGGAATTGGCTGATGACGAAGTTCGTTTTAATGCCCGTTTTGGTGGCATCGCGCGTCAGGTATCTGTTCCGATGTCTGCTGTCATTGCGGTTTATGCCCGTGAAAACGGTGCCGGGATGATGTTTGAGCCAGAAGTCGCCTATGAAACAGACTCAGAGTCGGAAGATTCAGAGTCTCCGGTAGCCGATAATCTGGTATTGATTCGTGATATGAAAACATCTCATGATGATAATTCGCCGGATGATGAGCCACCTCAGCCTCCAAAAGGTCGCCCGACCTTACGTGTTGTAAAATAAAGAGCGATAAAAGTAATACGAAAAAATAGAGGAGATAATCTCTCCTCTATTTTATTACAAATAGGTCGCGTAAGATTTAGTCAATTCTGATTGGCACTGTTCTATATTTTCTTCATCTTTTCTGCTTGCTGATGTTCTGGCTGTCTTTAAACTTGTCGCGACATCCCGAACAAATCTCTCTTTGCTTTGTATTCCGATTAGTGTTGATGGTATATTGCAGATGTTATTGGTTGACGATGGTTGGTATTTATCTGCCATTGCTAAAACTTCAATCGGATTATTAATTAGAGCAAAGGATAATGAATTAAAAATTTGGTTGGAAAAATCGCGGTGGATGTTAGGAACTAATTGAAAAGCCACCTCTAACCACTCAGTTTCTCCGGTAGTAATAAAATCAGCGATTTCTTCTCTTTTTCCTCTCTCACCTATCTCAGCAACAACAGAATTTACTCCCCTCTCTTTCACCTGTTGAATAATTTCTTTTGGTGTAGATAAACCGGCGACAGAAGGTGGACTAATCAAGAATATGAAAGAGAGCAGTGATATTTTAGTTAGTAAACGCATTTATCTCTCCCAATTATTATATCCGTAGTTTTCAATTTACGGCTTTGTTGGCTGCACGTTGAAATCCGTAGGGTATATCATGTGATGAATTTTTAATTGGTTATTATTTAATGTTGTTATATGCATTTTACTTAAAAGTGAGAGGGGCAAATCTGTAATTTACGTATGAAATATTATCTTATTTGACTCATACCCTATTTTCTGAAATCTTTCTTTAAGAAAAATCTTTATATGTTGAATTGGAAATTAGCTTTTAAAGAAGTGGAAAATTATTTGGGGTGATTTATCTGTTTAAAACAGTAAGACTAATCAGGATTGAAACTAAACTCAGCTTCAATCACTTTTATAAAGAGGGGGAGAGAAAAGTAGGTTAACCAATTGGGAGTATTTTAAAAATACTTGGGATATATTTGATTCAACTTCAAAATACACCTTTCTATATTTTCTTTATCTTTTCTTTTTGCGGATTTTTCAGCGCTCTTTAAACTCGCAACGATGCCTTTGATAAGCTTATGCTTGTTTTTCTCTGCTATAATTGTCAGTGAAAGATCACAGATGTTATTTGTTAAGCTAGGTCTGTATTTGTTGGCCTGAGCTAAGACTTCAACCGGATTATTGAGCAAAGCCAGTGATAATGAATCAAAGATCTGATTGGAAAAGTCCCGATGGGTATTGGGAGTCAATCGAAAGGCAACTTCTAACCAGTCAGGATCTCCGGTAGCAATCAATTTAGCAATTTCATTTCTTTTGTTTCTTTCACCTATTTCTGCAACAGTGGAATTCACTCCCCTTTCTGTAATTTGCTGAATAATCTCCTTTGGCGTGGATAAACCGGCGATAGAAGGAAAACTAATCGAGAGTACGAAAGAAAAAAGGGATATTTTAGTTAATAAACGCATTCATTTCTCTCTGTTATTATATCTTCCAGATTTCAATTGAGCGCTTGACCTGCTGCACACTGAAATCCTGTTCAATGAATTATTATGTAATCGGCTTGAAATGACAGGTGTTAAATCTGTTGTTTTTGTAATAAGCGAAATTTTATTTCATGGGTACGCTGTATTCCTGATGTTATTTTTAGAAAAAGTATTTATTTGCTAATTTTCAGGATATTAAATTTGAATATTTGTTTTTGGGATATAGGAATAATCGCATAATGTAAAAAAACAAAATCATTGTGGTAGTAAAAAGGTAATGACGCGAGTAGCGATTATTTGGCAGGATTTTCTCCGGCCAGAAGACCGGAGAAGGATTCAGGAGAAAATTAAATTAGACTTCAAGGTAGTCGAGAATACCGGAGGCGGCTTTTCTGCCTTCAGCAATAGCGGTAACGACTAGGTCAGATCCTCGAACAGCATCCCCACCAGCGAAGATTTTAGGGTTACTGGTCTGAAACGACAAAATGCTGGATTCAGGAGCGATAATACGCCCTTGTCGGTCAAGATTGATCTGATGCTCATCCAGCCATGTCATGGAATGCGGCTTGAAACCAAATGCCATAATGACAGCATCGGCATTAATGACAAACTCCGAATCGGGAATGAGCTCCGCCTGCCGGCGTCCTTTTTCATCCATTTCGCCTAATCGTGTCTGGGCCATTCTGACCCCACAAACATACCCGTTATGATTAACCTCAATGCTGATAGGCTGAAGATTGAATTGGAAATCGATACCTTCTTCCCGTGCGTTCTTCACTTCACGGCGGGAGCCCGGCATATTCTCTTCATCCCGCCGGTAGGCGCAAATCACATGACTTGCCCCCTGACGGACAGCAGTGCGTACGCAATCCATCGCGGTATCACCACCCCCCAAAACCAGAACCCGCTTACCTTTCATATCAATATAGGGTTGTTCTGGTGATTCTTCATAGCCCATTAATTGGCGAGTGTTAGCGATGAGAAAGGGTAGAGCATCGTATACTCCATTGGCATTTTCATTTTCCAGATCGGCATGAATAGACTGATAAGTCCCGACGCCCAAAAAAACGGCATCAAATTGCTTTATGAGCTCAGCAAGAGCAACATCTTTACCTATCTCCGTGTTCAGGCAGAATTCGATACCCATTCCGGCGAAAATTTCACGGCGACGACTCATCACTTCTTTTTCCAGTTTGAATGCCGGGATCCCAAACGTCAGTAAACCGCCAATTTCAGGGTGGCGATCGTAAACGACAGCTTGTACACCATTGCGTGCCAGAACATCAGCACAGGCCAGTCCGGCCGGCCCTGCTCCAATGACCGCAACCCGTTTACCGGTCGGGATCACATGTGACATATCCGGCTTCCAGCCCATTGCAATGGCGGTATCATTGATATAACGCTCAATATTGCCGATGGTGACAGCCCCAAAATCGTCATTCAGCGTACAGGCACCTTCACACAGGCGATCCTGCGGGCAAACCCGCCCACAGACTTCCGGCAGGCTGTTGGTCTGATGAGATAGCTCTGCGGCTTCAATAATGCGTCCTTCATTGGCTAACTTCAGCCAGTTCGGAATATAGTTATGTACCGGGCATTTCCACTCACAGTAGGGATTACCGCAGTCAAGGCATCGATCTGCCTGAGCTTCGGCCTGAATTTCAGAGAAAGGTTCATAAATCTCCACAAATTCTATTTTGCGGACTTTCAGCGCTTTTTTCGGAGGATCGACACGCTGTAGATCGATAAACTGATAAACATTCTGACTCATTCCTGACTCCTACTGTGCCTGAACCCGTAATTCTGCGCTGGAACGGCTGCGATGCCCCAGCAGCGCGCTGACATCACTGGATTTAGGCTTAACCAATGCGAATTTATCGACCCACTGTGACCAGTTTTCCAGAATACTTTCACCATGTGGGGAGCCGGTCAGGCGAACGTGTTCAGTGATTAATCCGCGCAGATGTTCTTTATGAATGGTAAGGGTATCCATTGAGAGCACTTCGACTAATTCTGGATTAACCCGTTTGCGGAAATCATCGGATTCATCGAGAACATAAGCGAATCCTCCGGTCATGCCTGCGCCGAAGTTGACGCCAGTGTCACCCAGTACACAAACTATCCCGCCGGTCATATATTCACAGCCATTATCGCCGATACCTTCAACCACAGTGATGGTGCCTGAATTTCTTACGGCAAAGCGTTCACCGGCACGACCCGCAGCAAATAGTTTTCCACCGGTTGCCCCATAAAGGCAGGTATTGCCAATAATCGTCGCTTCATGACTTTTGAATGCTGAGCCAACCGGAGGCAGGATAACAATTTGTCCGCCAGCCATCCCCTTGCCGACGTAATCATTGGCATCGCCGGTGAGTGTCAGTTCAACCCCACCCGCATTCCAGACCCCAAAACTTTGCCCGGCTGTTCCTGAAAAATGCAGTTTTATGGGATTGCCGGCCAGCCCCTGATCACCGTGCATGGTTGCTATGATTCCGGATAATGCTGCACCGACAGAACGATCTGTATTCTGGATATCGAAATAGAATGACTTACTCTGCGATTTTTCTACGTAAGGCAGAGCCTGTTTGACAATCGCTTTATTCAGAATTCCCAGATCAAAAGAAGGATTATCTTCTGTACAGTGTTGTTCCTTGCCTTCGTGGGGCTGTGCGGTTTCCAACAGAGGCTCAAGATTGAGTTTACTTTGTTTGGCAGAGATACCTGCCAGTATGTTAAGTAAGTCTGTGCGGCCAATCAGATCTGTTAGCTTGCGGACGCCCAATTGCGCCAGAATTTCACGCGTTTCTTGTGCAATAAAGTGAAAGTAATTAATCACGCGTTCCGGCAGCCCGTGATAATGGGACTGGCGCAGTTTTTCATCCTGCGTTGCCACTCCGGTAGCACAGTTATTGAGGTGGCAGATCCTCAGATATTTACAGCCGAGGGCGACCATCGGCCCTGTGCCAAAGCCAAAACTTTCCGCACCTAAAATCGCCGCCTTAATAATATCGACCCCGGTTTTCAACCCGCCATCAACCTGAAGACGGATTTTGTGGCGTAGGCCATTGGCAACCAGAGCCTGCTGGGTCTCTACCAGACCAAGCTCCCAGGGACAGCCGGCATATTTAACTGAGGAGAGAGGACTTGCGCCTGTTCCGCCATCATAACCGGCGATAGTGATAAGATCTGCATAGGCTTTTGCTACCCCTGTAGCAATTGTGCCTACTCCCGGCTCAGACACCAGCTTAACGGAAATCAGTGCCTTGGGATTGATCTGTTTCAGGTCGAAAATGAGCTGAGCTAAATCTTCGATAGAATAAATATCATGATGCGGTGGGGGGGAAATAAGTGTCACACCGGGGATTGAGTAACGTAGTCTGGCAATATAAGGCGTGACCTTATCCCCCGGTAATTGCCCGCCTTCTCCGGGTTTTGCCCCTTGAGCAATTTTAATCTGAATCACATCGGCGCTACTTAAGTAGGCAGGTGTAACACCAAAGCGCCCGGAGGCAACTTGCTTAATGCGGGAAACTTTTTTCGTACCATAACGGGCAGGGTCTTCTCCGCCTTCCCCTGAGTTGGAGAAACCACCCAATGTATTCATTGCTTCAGCCAACGCTTCATGAGCCTCAGGACTCAGAGCGCCAATTGACATAGCAGCGGTATCAAAACGCTTAAACAGCTCTTCTGCCGGCTCGACCTCTTCAATGGGAACGGGGTCATCTTTTGGTGAGATCGCCAGTAAGTCGCGCAGTGTCGTTACCGGGCGACCGTTGACTAATTGTGAGTATTTCTGGTAATCGCTGTAATTACCGCTGTGGACGGCTGCCTGTAACGTGCTGACAACATCAGGGTTATACGCGTGATACTCTCCGTCGTGGACATATTTCAGCAGCCCACCTTGCTCGATGGTATGGCGGTGCAGCCAGGCTCGTTTGGAGAGATTATGCAAATCCTGCTCAAAATCACTGAAATCAGCGCCTTCAATACGGCTGACCACACCATTGAAGCAGATATCTGTTACTTCGGAATGCAAACCGACAGTTTCAAATAATTTAGA
Organism: Xenorhabdus bharatensis; assembly: GCF_037996705.1. Taxonomy (NCBI): domain Bacteria; kingdom Pseudomonadati; phylum Pseudomonadota; class Gammaproteobacteria; order Enterobacterales; family Morganellaceae; genus Xenorhabdus; species Xenorhabdus bharatensis. The sequence goes on from NZ_JBBMXG010000010.1 coordinate 56,960, forward strand.
GCAACGATAGGAGGATATTGTGGAAATCCCCATTTTGGACATGATCTTATATAGCCCTTTATTGATGCCATTACGATAATTCAGCATCACGCGGGCATATGGGGTCGTGAGTGTACCGTCATCGATCATTTTGCCTAAGGACTCGTACGCCAGATAAGGGTAAACCGCGGTAGCCCCAAATCCAAGCAGCACAGCAAAGTGGTGAGGATCACGGGCACTGGCTGTTTCGACTATCAGGTTGGCATCGCAACGCAGGCTTTTTTCCACCAGACAATGCTGGATGGCTCCAACGGCCATTGGTGCAGGGATCGGTAATTTTTCAGGAGAGATATCGCGGTCAGACAACACCAGTAAGACTGCACCATCACGGACAAGTTTTTCAGCCTGTTCGCACAGGGCTGAGACGGCATTTTTAAGCGTGATCTCCTGTGGATTAAAGGTTAAATCCAACGTTTCTGCCCGGTAATAAGATTCCTGCTGCTGTGTCAGTTGCACGAAATCCGGATAAAGCAGCACCGGTGATTCAAAACTCAGACGGTGAGCCTGACCTTCTGCTTCAGAAAAGACATTCATTTCCCTGCCGATGCGGGTGGACAGCGACATAACATGTGCTTCACGCAGCGGATCAATCGGAGGGTTGGTTACCTGAGCAAACTGCTGGCGGAAATAGTCATAGATAATACGTGGGCGGCTGGAAAGGACGGCAAATGGCGTGTCATCGCCCATTGAACCGGTTGCTTCCTGACCATTCTCACCGAGTACACGGATAATCTGATCCAACTCTTCATTACTGTAAGCAAACTGTTTTTGATAGGTTGCCAGCATACGATCATCTAAATCTCGTTTACCAACCCGCGCTTCCGGTAATTTTTCGAATGGTGTCAGATGCCTGACGTTTTTTTCCAGCCATTCTTTATAAGGATGGCGGTTTTTTAAATCATTATCTGTTTCCGCAGAGTGCAGAATCCGGCCTTTCCGGGTGTCGATCACCATTAATTCGCCCGGTCCGACACGCCCTTTCTCGACGACTTCATCGGGTTGATAATCCCATATTCCCACTTCGGAAGCACAGGTAATCAGTTTATCCTTGGTAATGACATAACGGGCCGGACGTAAACCGTTGCGGTCAAGGTTACAAGCTGCATAACGCCCGTCAGAAATAACAATACCGGCAGGGCCGTCCCACGGCTCCATATGCATGGAGTTAAAATCAAAAAAGGCGCGCAGATCATCATCCATATCTGGATTGTTCTGCCATGCTGGCGGGACAAGTAAACGCATGGCGCGGATTAAATCCATCCCTCCGTTGAGAAACAGCTCCAGCATGTTATCCAGTGAACTGGAATCGGAGCCTGTTTCATTGACAAAAGGTGCTGCAGTTTGTAAGTCCGGGATCAAAGGAGTGCGAAACTTGTAAGCTCTAGCCCTTGCCCACTCGCGGTTTCCGGTGATCGTGTTGATTTCTCCATTGTGAGCCAGATAGCGGAACGGCTGAGCCAGCGGCCAGCGGGGAACGGTATTCGTTGAAAACCGCTGGTGGAAAAGGCAGATCGCAGATTCCATCCGCAAATCGGCTAAATCCGGATAGAAGCGTGGTAAATCAGCCGCCATACATAGCCCTTTATAAATAGTGACTACATTGGAAAGGCTGCAAATATAAAAATCTTCATCAGTAATGCGTTTTTCCACGCGACGCCGGACAATGAACAGCCTGCGCTCTAAATCCTGCGATCGCCATCCGGCTGGGGCATTTACAAAGATTTGTTCAATACGGGGAAGGCTGGACAGGGCGATATTGCCCAAAATATCCTGATTGGTAGGGACTTCCCGCCATCCAGCGATAGACAGGGTTTCATGTTCTAACTCCTGCTCAATAATATCGCGGCATGCCTGAGCGATTTGGCTATCCTGACTCAAAAACAGCATACCGACGGCGTAGTTTTTTGCCAGCCGCCACGATTGTTCATGAGCGAGCATCTGGAAAAACCGGTCAGGTTTTTGCATTAATAAACCACAGCCGTCGCCGGTTTTCCCGTCTGCCAGAATTGCTCCCCGATGTTGCATTCTGGCTAGTGCATGTATTGCTGTACGCACCACTTTATGGCTTTGTTCCCCTTCAATATGTGCGATTAGCCCAAAGCCACAGTTATCTTTTTCCTGTAATTTGTCATACAACATGGTAAATCCCTCAAGTTCTGTCCGACTCTCACATCAATTACGTGATGATATAAATCATTATTTCTACAGGCGTCTGAATTGCGCCCTCAGTCAAATGTTGCTTGTCTTATCGGCAGTACCATTTACCGCGAATAACAGACAGCAAAAATGATGTTGTGTTTCTGTATAAGGGCACTGCATAAATATGAGCTGGATAAAAAACCAGCAGGTGATTTTCAGTGAATTCCCAACTTAACGAGAAAAATAAAGTAGGTCAAATTGTGTCTAACGGTGTTTTTAATGATGGAAATAGGGTTAATTTATTGAATATATGTAATATTATCGTTAATAACCCGTTTTGTGACGTGTGTCATGACTTGGATATGATGTGATTTATATCACCATTCTACACCTAATGTGCGTTTTGAATATGCTTTAAAACTGGTTTTTATTGGTTTATTAATCTTTTTTTATCGCTTTTGTAAGAATGTATTTGTGTATTTTGTGTTTGTTAAGTGTAAATCATTGTTTGTTTTTTAGCCTGTCGTGGGCAGTTAAATTCGGTATTGATTTATTATTCTGTTTTTGTGATTTTTTATTCCATTCAGGAATGGGAAATAATATCCCCTAACGAAGTCAGGCTTTTTTTAGGCTATGATGCAATCTGGTGATTTTACTTGGAGCTGTTATGAAGTTTATCAGGGGGCTTGCCCAATATTACGTTGATTTAATGATGAAACTCGGGCTTGTCCGTTTTTCATTACTACTGGCGTCTGTTCTGGTAATTCTGGCAATGACGATGCAAATGGCCGTCACTTTCGTCTTGCATGGGGAAGTCCAGCGTATTGATTTAATCCGTTCTATTTTCTTTGGTTTATTAATTACACCGTGGGCTGTCTATTTTCTCTCTATTGTTGTGGAACAGCTTGAAGAGTCACGCCAACGTTTATCCAGTCTGGTAGCTAAGCTGGAGGAAATGCGTCAGCGTGATGCGAAACTGAATCAACAGCTAAAAGACAATATTACCCAACTGAATCAGGAAATCAGTGAAAGAGAAAAAGCGGAACAGGCACATCTGGTTCTGCTGGATAAACTGAAATTAGAGATGGAGCACCGCGAAAAAACACAGATTGAACTTGAACAACAATCCGTTCTGTTACGTTCGTTTCTTGATGCTTCGCCTGATCTGGTTTACTACCGCAATGAAGACAATGAATTTTCCGGTTGTAACCGCGCAATGGAGCTGTTGACCGGTAAAAGTGAAAAGCAATTGATTGGTCTGACACCGACAGAAGTCTACGATGAAGAAATTGCCAATAAGGTAATGGAGACGGATGAAAAAGTCTTCCGGCACAATGTCTCGCTGACCTATGAGCAGTGGCTGGTTTATCCTGATGGGCGCAAGGCCTGTTTTGAGCTGAGAAAAGTTCCTTTTTATGATCGTATCGGTAAGCGGCATGGACTGATGGGATTCGGTCGCGATATCACCGAGCGTAAGCGCTATCAGGATGCGCTGGAGAATGCCAGCAGGGACAAAACCACGTTTATCTCTACGATTAGCCATGAGCTTCGTACGCCTTTAAATGGCATTGTCGGTTTAAGCCGTATTCTGATGGATACCCACCTGACACCAGAACAAGGCAACTATCTGAAAACGATCCATGTCAGCGCAATTACGCTGGGTAATATTTTCAATGATATCATCGAGTTGGATAAGATTGAGCGCCGAAAAATTCAGCTCGACAGCCAACCAATTGATTTTACCAGTTTTATAGCAGATTTGGAGAACATCTCCGGATTGCTGGCACAGCCAAAAGGGATCCGTTTTGTACTGGAACCTGAGCTGCCACTACCGGCCAGAATATTGGCGGATGGAACCCGCCTGCGTCAGATCCTATGGAATTTAATTGGTAATGCCGTGAAGTTTTCCCAGAAAGGGGAAATCAGAGTTCGTATCTGGCGTGAAAAAGGGGATTGCCTGCTATTTGAGGTGACTGATTCTGGTATTGGTATCCCTGCTGATGAATTAGAAAAAATATTCGCCATGTATTATCAGGTAAGAGACAGCGCTGGTGGTCGTCCGGCAACAGGGACAGGGATCGGGCTGGCAGTGTCGAAACGGCTTGCTCAAGCTATGGGGGGAGATATCACAGTCAATAGCACAGTCGGAAAAGGTTCCTGTTTTACCTTATCTATTATCGCTCCTGCGATTGATGAAAATGCGGAAGGGATGGAAGAAGAAGACGCGTTGCCATTACCTGCCCTTAATATTCTCTTGGTTGAGGATATTGAACTGAATGTGATTGTTGCCCGTTCTGTTCTGGAGAAACTGGGTAATAGTGTGGATGTGGCCATGACTGGTGTCGATGCTCTGGATATGTTTGATCCTGATGAATATGATCTGGTGCTGCTTGATATTCAGTTACCGGATATGACGGGTCTGGATGTTGCCCGCGAATTACATCAGCGTTACCCGAATCACACGCTTCCCCCTCTGATCGCTCTGACTGCCAATGTATTGAAAGACAAAAAAGAATATCTTGATGCTGGTATGGATGAAGTACTCAGTAAGCCTCTTTCTGTTAAGGAACTGACTGCGGTAATGGAAAAATTCTGGGGCAGGTCAACGGAGGCTGAAACTGTATTACCGGAATTCACTGAGCCGAAGAAAGAGGAAGAGTTACTCGATACTGAGATGCTTAATCAGTATATCGATCTGGTCGGGCCGAAAATGGTCATCGATAACCTGACTATTTTTGAAGACATGATGCCGGGCTATCTTGCCTTATTGGACTCAAATATGACGGCGAGAGACCAAAAAGGGATTGTAGAAGAGGCTCATAAAATTAAAGGCGCTGCTGGCTCTGTCGGATTGCGTCATCTGCAACAGTTAGCACAACAGATCCAGTCACCGGATTTACCCGCGTGGTGGGATAACGTGCAAGAGTGGGTAGATGAGTTAAATCAGGAATGGAAAAATGATACGGAAACATTAAGAAACTGGTTAACTAACGTTACAAAAAAATAACCCCAACCGAAGTTGGGGTGCGCGAATACTGCGCCAACACCAGGGAAACTTGTTTACCCGCTAATCTAAGATTTTTTTTAGGCGCGAGTAATTAGAGAATTCTTTCACACAGAACACAAGTACCAACATAGCAAAGATAAGATTTTTTGTTACAAGATTCATTAAAATCTGTGATGAAAATTGGTGTTTAACCCTCTAAGGGGTTAAGCATTAATCTACTACAAATGGAGATAAATATGAAATCTGTTGCAGTGATATTAAGTGGATGTGGAGTCTATGACGGGAGTGAAATTCATGAATCAGTCCTAACTATGCTCTCTTTGAGCCGTTTAGGCGCTGAAGTGTCTTTTTTTTCTCCAGATGAGTCACAACATCATGTAATTAATCATCTTAATGGAGAGGAAAAACAAGAAATACGTCACATAATGGAAGAATCAGCCCGCATAACAAGAGGGAATATTCAGCCATTATCTGAAATTAATGCCGACACATTGGATGCACTTATCGTTCCCGGAGGTTTTGGCGCAGCTAAAAATTTATGTAATTTCGCATTTAAAGGATTTGAATGCGAAATAAATAAAGAATTTTTAAGTATCGTTCAGGATATGCACAAAAAAGGTAAGCCGATGGGGTTTATGTGTATTGCTCCTGTGATGGTGCCTAAAATATTAGGCGAACCGATAAAAGTCACCATAGGTAATGATCCTGAAACGGTATCACAGATAGAGAAAATGGGCGGGATTCATATTGAATGCCCGGTTGACGATATTGTTATTGATTTTGAAAACAAAATTGTAACAACCCCAGCATATATGCTGGCTCAATCCTTGTCTGAGGCTGAAATAGGGATCGATAAACTAGTCAGAAAAATATTGGAAATGATTGAGTAACAGGATGCGAAACTCTTTTTCAATATTATGGCGCTGGTTGAAGAAAATTGTGCTTACGATCACTTTTTTGTGGTTTGTTGCTGTAATCACATTTTCATTTCTGCCAGTGCCGTTTTCTATGGTGATGCTGGAAAGACAGGTAGATGCGTTGATCTCAATTAATTTATCTTATGTTTCTCGCTCTGTTTGGGTGGATCAAGATCAAATCTCACCTTATATCGCATTAGCCGTGATTGCTGCCGAGGATCAACGATTTCCAGAACACTGGGGATTTGATTTTTCTGCGATAAAAATGGCCGTGGAACATAATAAAAAAGATCAGAAACGGATACGTGGTGCTTCTACCATCACTCAGCAAACTGCCAAGAATTTATTCCTGTGGGAAGGGCGCAGTTGGGTAAGGAAAGGCTTGGAGGCAGGAATGGCAATGGGTCTGGAGCTGATGTGGTCAAAGAAACGTATTTTAACTGTCTATCTGAATATTGCTGAATTTGGCAGGGGAATTTTTGGTGTGGAAGCCGCGTCCCGACACTATTTCGGTAAACCCGCCAGCCGGCTGACCGCTTCTGAAGCTGCTCTTCTGGCGGCAGTATTACCAAATCCGATACGCTACCGGGTTGATGCACCTTCTGCCTATGTGCTGCAACGCCAGCAATGGATATTACGCCAAATGCAGTTATTGGGAGGGAAGCATTTTCTGACTCAAATAAACTGAAGATATAATGTGGTATATGGTACTGCCTGAAAAAAGATGGCGGATATATCCCCGTCGTCTTTTAAGTTGCCTCTTTGTTGGCTGCGCTCACTCACCCCAGTCACCCAGTCACCCAGTCACCCAGTTACATAGTTATCTATGCTCCCGGGGATGAATTCGATTACAGCCGTGATGCAACCCGAAATCCATAGGGTATAGAAGTACAAGCAAAGCAGCTCTGTTTTATGCTGCTCTGCTTGTAAAAATAACCCGCCGGTTAGTCGAGATAAGTAAATGCGGTAGTTACACGTTTAATGCCATCAGTTTCACTGGCAATTTTTGCCGCATCAGCGCCTTCTTGTTTGGTCACAATCCCGAATAAAAAGACTTCGCCATTTTCAGTCACCACTTTGATATTTGATGACTTCACAGCATCGCTGGCCAGAATTTTTGAACGTACTTTCGTTGTCAGCCAGGCATCTACTGATGCAGTACCAAGAGAAACGGGTTCTCCCTGCCTGATTTCGTTATAGACCACACTGACACCTTCAGTTTTCGACGCTATCTGTTTTGCCCGCTCTGCCAACTGCATATTCGGGCTTTGTCCGGTTAACAGAACCTTTCCCTGATAAACCGTCGTTACGATACGGGACTGAGACTTAATTTGTGGATCTTTGCTAATGGCATTACTGACACGAGCTTCCAGAGTTGTATCGTCCACTTGTTGCCCAACCGTCCGTGGATCCGTTCCTGCTTTGGTAGCAATTGCTGCAGAGCCTACGAGGGCTGCACCAATACACCCCTGTAGTAACATTGTGCTGCAAAATACCAGTAATAGAGAGAGTAACCGCATTATTTGGCTCCTTAGTCATCCTGATGAGGAAATAAAGTATTGTCGATTAAGTCACACAGACAGTTAATTGTCAGCATATGGACTTCCTGAATCCTGACACTGTGGTGAGAAGGAATACGGATTTCCACATCCTGTGGTCCCAGTAATCCGGCTAACTCACCGCCATCGAAACCTGTCAGTGCAACAATAGTCATATCGCGGGTAACGGCGGCTTCTACGGCTTTAATGATAGCCCGGCTGTTACCATGCGTAGAAATAGCCAGCAGAACATCTCCGGCCTGCCCGAGAGCCCGGACCTGCTTAGCGTAGATTTCTTCCGGCTGTCTGCTGCCGGCGATGGCAGTGATAACAACATTATCAGCATTCAATGACAATGCTGGCAGACTTGGCCGCTCTGTTTCAAATCTATTTATCATACTGGCGGCAAAACGCTGTGCTGTCGCGGCGGATCCGCCATTGCCACAGCAGAGGATCTTGTTGCCATTCAGCAGTGATTGAACCATCATCATTGCGGCGCGTGAAATGGCGTCCGGTAATGCCTCTGCTGCCGCGATTTGCGTTTGAATACTTTCGGTAAAGCAGACTTTAATTCTATCCAGCACGTTATGACCTATATTATTGATAATATATTTATTGAAATTCAGAACCTATCAGATAGGTTTTCATTTAAATTGAAGGCATCTTTCAGCCATTCAAATTTTTGACCGGTAATTGCGCAAACATCAAAACGGCAGGCCGCAGTATCAAGAGATTCATTACGCTGGTAAAGCCAGACCGAAGCCGTATGCAATAACTTTCTGCGTTTGCTCTGGGTAATTGTAGCAATGGCATCACCATATTGTGCATTCTGGCGGAAACGAACTTCAACGAAAACCCAGACCTGCTTGTCACGCATAATCAGATCGATTTCTCCACCACGAATTTTCACATTCTCTGCGATAAACACAAGACCTTGTTTTTGCAGAAACTGTTTAACCTGCTGTTCGTAATGGCATCCCTGCGCGTAACGATTAATTCGGGGCTTTTTCATCCTGAAATGACCACTCAAAAGAAGATGTTATTTATTGAGCTGACTTACTGCATTCAGGCTCTATCCGGCATTATTGTCAGTAGCTGAGCTATCTGTAGTATTGTTCAGCGTACTGTCAGTATTTCCGGCTGCGTTATTTTCTGTCATGCGGCTCTCCGACATAATGCGCCCGTTGCTGAATTGCATCCATGGCAACTGGCGATATATTGTACAACCATTTGTGGTGGAGAGTTCACCTGATTCACCATTCATATTAAAACCGCTGGCTTGTTGTAGTTGGGTAAAATGATTAGCCAGTGACCAAGCATCAATTCCCATTGCGTAGAGGCGCATCAGAGAGTAATCATTTCCGAATTTACTGGCAGCCTGCCTCATCAATGGAACATTCGCTCCTGTCAATAATGGGACATCGCTGAACTGCATGCCATCCATTTCCAGACGAAAATCCGGGCCGGCATCGGCTTTATTACTGCGTGAACTGGCATAAAGAGCCGGTTTTTTGCGGGAGCTGATTGCCATATCAATCATTGGCTTGATGAGTGTCAGCTCATCGGTTGTTGCTACAATGTAGACCGCATCAACCGAGCCATGAGATGTGCTGGTGACAACGGGTAAGAGCTTATCTGCTTGTGTTGTATCAGCAAATTGCGTTTCATTGTCATCAGGAGCAGAACTGCTGACCGGGATTGCGGTTCCGGACATACGGATGCCGACACCACGGTTCATGGATTTTCTCATTTCCGCCACTGTGCCGAAGGATTGCTGTAATACTGTGGAACCTCCTAATTGCTGCCATTCAGTTGCGAAGGCATTTGCCACTCTGCTGCCTAATGCAGAGCGTGGTACTAATACCAATGGATTATGTTTCTGTTGCTGCCAGATATGCTGCGCTGCGCTTTTAGCCTCGTCCTCAGGTGACAGGGAGAAGTAACAGAAATTAGGATGAAGTTGTGTTGTATCCGGTTTATTCAATGCCAGAATATTTAACGGAGTATTTATCTGTACTAACTGTTCTACCTGAGGTTTCAGCAGAGGGCCGACGACGAGAGTGACTCCGTCCTGCTCTGCTTGTGCCAGCAGATTAGCCAAAGGCTGGCTGTCGGTATCATAGATTTTCACCACCTGATGATTGACAGGAACTGAATTAATGGTGAATTGCCCTGTCATATCTGTTTCGGCGGTATCCGCTGTTATCGCCTGATCGGCTTCCACTGTCTTGGTCATGCTGCTATCAACAGAATTCGTGTCAACAGAATTGGTATCAACGGAATCAGTATCAACAGAAGTATTAGAAGTATTATCGACGGCACCACTCGGCGTTACAGTTGATGTATTTACAGGCAGCTCAGGCTTTGGCAGCCCTTTTTGTGCATCCAGAAACCCCTGACGAATCGCATCACCAAATGCTTTCGCCTGACCACTCAACGGCAGGAAAAGCCCGATACTGGCCTGTTGGTCTTGAGTGACATGCAACATTTGTTTCAGAGAGGTAGGCAAGCTCTGAACAGCGGGGTTTTCCGGATAACGAATTTGCCAGTCCCGAATGGCAGAACGAAGTTTGTCAGTATCCTGTTTATTGGTCTGATAAGCATTGAGTAGGTCGAGCCAACCCTGAAGAGTGTATTCATTGGCATTAATGACCAATTCGCTGAGCTGCTGGGCAGTGAGGTGAGTCAGTGCCTGCCAAGTATCATCAATGTTTTGCTGGTGTGCGGATTCATTTTCTATCTTGGGCTCCAGTGCGATATAAGCACGGATGACCTCCAGAGAAGGCTGGTTGCCTGCACTATCAATAATGGCTTGATAGCGGTTAATCTCTGCGCTGATCTTGTCTTGTGGCTCAGAAGGTGGTTGCCCTTGTGGTGTAGGCATGGTACACCCTGCAATAATCATAGTTGTCAGCAATGCTGTGCAGACTAAACCAGTTTTGAAACGCACAAAAATTGAGGGAAGCATACTGTATCCAGTGATGTTTTTTTCAAAGATGCTCAATTTTAAATCGGTCATTCGGATGAAACAATGAATCAAACCAATCGAGCAGTGGTTACGACATCTACGCTGTATGTTGTGCCAACTCCTATCGGAAATCTGGGGGATATCACTCAGCGCGCACTTGAAGTTCTTAAACATGTCGATTTGATTGCTGCCGAAGATACGCGACATACCGGCCTGTTACTTCAACATTTTGCCATTAATGCGCGCATGTTCGCACTTCATGATCATAATGAACAGCAGAAAGCAGATCAATTAATTGCGAAATTACAACAGGGTTTAAGTATTGCGCTCGTCTCTGATGCCGGAACACCATTAATTAATGATCCGGGCTATCACCTTGTCCGCCGCTGTCGTGAAGCCGGAATTAGTGTTGTGCCGTTGCCGGGGCCTTGTGCGGCAATTGCGGCATTATCTGCTGCCGGTCTGCCTTCAGATCGGTTTTGCTATGAAGGTTTTCTGCCCGCCAAAAGCAAAGGGCGTCAGGATGCGCTGCGTGATTTGGCACAGGAATCAAGAACAATGATTTTCTATGAATCCACGCATCGTTTGCTGGACAGCTTAGAAGATATTGTTGAAGTCTGGGGAGCAGAGCGATATGTGGTGTTGGCGCGAGAGCTGACGAAAACATGGGAATCTATTCAGGGTATGCCTGTGGGAGAGTTACTGGCATGGATCAGGGAGGATGAAACTCGCCGTCGCGGAGAAATGGTGTTGATTGTTGAAGGGTATCATAAACCCGCAGATGACAGCCTCCCGCCGGAAGCATTACGGACATTGGCATTATTACAAAAAGAGCTGCCGTTGAAGAAAGCAGCGGCTTTGGCCGCTGAGATTCACGGCGTTAAGAAAAATGCCCTGTATCGCTATGCTATTGAACAAAATGAAGCTGAAATGTGAAATCCATTGTGTATAAGGGGAATGTATGAAAACTCCTATACATCAGGAAATAAACCCCTTATAATCCGCGCCGGAGTTGGCTAGACAGTCGCTGCTTTACTGCTCTCTTCGGGGAAAAGTAAAGGGGAGGAAAGTCCGGGCTCCACAGGGCAGGGTGCCAGATAACGTCTGGGGGGTGAAAGCCTACGACCAGTGCAACAGAGAGCAAACCGCCGATGGCTCAGCCTTTCTTCGTGAGAAGCTGAGATCAGGTAAGGGTGAAAGGGTGCGGTAAGAGCGCACCGCGCGGCTGGTAACAGTCCGTGGCACGGTAAACTCCACCCGGAGCAAGACCAAATAGAGGTTCACATGGTACGGCCCGTATCGAACCCGGGTAGGTTGCTTGAGCCAGCGCGTAAGTTCTGGCCTAGATGAATGATTGTCCACGACAGAACCCGGCTTATCGGCCAACTCCACAGATTCAGCCCCATAAAGCGTCAGCTTTATGGGGCTTCTTCTTTTATTCAGGATATTAGGGCGTGTAGACGTTTGCTCGAAGGAAATTGAGTGAATTGGCGCAAAATTATGCCAGCACATTGGCACTGGCATTTGTCATTATCTGGGTATCCATGTGGGTCGAGTCAATGATGGAGACAAAATATCAACACGCTCTAGTCGCATGTGTGGCATGAAACAACCAAATAGATTGGTAACCTACTTTACACTTAGCCATATAGTGATTTTTCACCTGCTGGACGGGTTTTAAAGCGGCGGTGTAACCAAAGGTATTGTTCGGGAGCATACATTATTTGCCTTTCAATGACTTTGTTCATATAAGCGGCTGCGGATGCTTCATCAGTATGAGGATAATTGTTAAGTGCCGGTTCGATAATCAGTTTATATCCATCGTTATTTTTATTACGGATCAATATGATTGGTACCATCGCAGGTTTAGCCAGACGGAATAAAACAAAAGTGCCATTGGTTGTCGCTGCTTTTTCTACCGCGAAAAATGGCGCAAAGGTACTGCCTTTAGGGCCGTAATCCAAGTCTGGAGCAAACCAAACTGATTCGCCTTGTTTCAAAAACCGAACCATCTTTTTCAGATCTCGGCGATCAATCATTGCCTTATTTGAACGCATACGGCCTTTAGTCTGAACATATTCCATGACTAAGTTGTTATGCGGCCGGTACATTGCCATCATCGGTTGGCACAACCCACTGATACGGCCACCCAGCTCCAGTGACATAAAATGTATACCGATTAACATCACTCCATTTTTTTCACCCTGTGCGGAATGTAAATTCTCCAGACCTGAAACATTAAACAAGCGCTTTACTGCACGGTCAGACCAGAACCAAGCGATACCGGTTTCAGCCAGTGCCATCCCCAGCGATGCAAAATTAGCCGCAATCATATTCTCTTTTTCTTCTTCACTAATGTGAGGAAAGCAGAGTTCGATGTTACGGCAGGTAATACGTTCGCGGCGTTTAAGGAAGTGACGGGATAGTTTACCTGCGCCAGCTCCCAGTCGCATCAGAACAGGGTAAGGAAGCTGAACTAGCAACCATAGAATAGTGAGACCAAACCATGTAAACCAATAGCGTGGGTGCAAAAATAAAGGACGGAACCGAACTTCTTTTTTCATTATAACTTTCTTAAGTGGCATTGGGGCGTGTTGACGCTGACTCAAAGGGAATTGATCGGCATGATAATTTGGTATCTTATTTTCGCCAAAAAACTCGTCACCCGAACTATCATGCCACGACCCATGTTATCAGATCCCGTGCGGCAGAAGCTAAGCTATTTGTCTTCATGCTACAAAACCGGCTTGTCTACCATAAAAAACGCATCAAATAACCGGAATTCGGATAAAAAGATGGATAAGGATTTATATCGTTATCGTCATTTAGTCGAAAATAAGTTTTTCAGAATAAAATATTTCCGTGCAATTGCAAAAAGATACGAGAAATTAGCGCAAAATTACGCCAGTACATTGGCACTGGCATGATATGGCTATCTATGTGGGTTGAGTAAATGATGAATACAAAACCTTAATATGCCCTAGTCAGAAAGCAGGTCAGGGTGATTGATTTCCCAAATCGATCAGCACCCCCTGAAATGCAGAAGTTGCCCGCAGGTTCAGTTGTGTTTCATCCTGAATAAATATTCCATCTCCACACCTGATATGGGCATGATTTGCTGTGCCGGACTTACTGTCAGCATGGATTTCAGCATTACCACTGACAGATTGTAGGTAGGCACGTTTCCCCTGTAAGGGAAGGTTATGAGCGTCACCCGCTTGTAGCATAAGGTAGCTTATCCATGCTGATTGGCGCAGGTGCATGCTGTTTTTCCCGGAAGCTGGTGAAGCCAGTAATGACAGTGGCTGAGTGCTTAACCTCCTGCATTGTACCGGTTGCGGAGCCTGATGCGGTTTGGCATCAAGCCAGATTTGCAGGCGATGCAGAGGTTTTTTCTTACTGAGATTATGCTCGCTGTAGCGTAGATCCTGACGAGTGGAAAATAGCAGGCAGTCCCCCTGATGCGCCTGAATGTAGTTTCCTGCGCTATCACGATATTCCGCTTCACCCTGTAGAATAATATTCAGGATATCGACATGAGGATAAGCCTTTGGCTTGAGTTCTGTTTGTGGGGCGAGTATTTCCTGATTAAGAACTCGTAGTGCCCCATAGTTCAAAAAATTTGGGTCAAAATAGTGACCGAATGAAAAAGTATACTGTGCTTTTAACCAACCGTAATCGGCTCTTCCGCACTGATTTGCTGTTCTGGTTATTATCATGAGTATGTTCTCCTTGCCACACACCGTTAGTCTCAATCTTAATTATCTGGACGTTGAAATGTTAGCCAGTTAATCTGCTCCCTATATTCAAATTTACTGACTGAGAAATTGTGGGTAACGGACATATATGGGTAAAGAACGAGCGTTAACACTGGAATCCCTGCGGGTTATGGATGCAATAGAACGTCGGGGAAGTTTTGCGGCCGCAGCGGATGAATTGGGAAGAGTGCCTTCTGCATTAAGTTATACCATGCAGAAATTGGAAGAAGAGCTGGATGTTGTGCTGTTCGATCGCTCAGGGCATCGCACAAAATTCACCAATGTTGGCCGGATGCTGCTCGATAGAGGCAGGGTGCTGCTTGAAGCTGCGGACAAACTTACCACTGATGCACAGGCGCTTGCCCGTGGCTGGGAAACCCATTTATTTATCGTCTGTGAAGCCTTATTTCCCGTTGAGTCACTCTTTCCCCTTGTGGATAAGCTGGCGAATAAATCGAATACTCAGCTTTCATTAGTCACAGAAGTGCTGGCAGGTGCTTGGGAACGTCTGGAAACGGGTTATGCCGATATTGTGATTGCGCCAGATCTTCATTTCAGGGCATCAGCAGAAATCAATTCACGTCCTCTTTACTCCATCAAAAATGTTTATGTTGCTAGTGTGGATCATCCTATCCACAATGAACCCGAACCTTTATCCGATGCCACGCGGGTTAAATATCGCGGGATAGCGGTGGCAGATACGGCAAGAGAACGCCCTGTGCTGACCGTTCAGCTACTGGATAAGCAACCCCGGTTAACGGTCAGTTCACTGGAGAATAAACGGCAGGCGTTGTTGGCCGGTCTGGGGGTTGCAACAATGCCTTATCCAATGGTGGAGAAAGATATTGCAGAAGGTCGTCTGCGGGTTGTTGGTTCGGAATATATCCATGAAACTAACATTATTATGGCATGGCGGCGTGACCGGATGGGAGAAGCCAAGGCATGGTGCCTGCGGGAAATTCCTAAATTATTCAAATAGCCATGATAACAAAGCCCCTGAGTGAGGGGCTTTGCTGGATGAGGGTATTTTGTTTTATGGCAGGTAATTACCAGTTCTTTTTCAGCAAACGGTCAATACTGAATTTGCCCGGTCCCATCATTGCCAGCAACAGATAACCTGCACCGATGGAGAAGTTTTTCAGGAACATCGTCTGGTTCATATCGTCTGAAAAATCATAGTGGAACAGTAGTGCACTCAGGATACAGAAAATAAAAGTAAATACGGCTGTCGTGCGGGTCAACAATCCGAACAGCACAGCGAGACCACCGCCAAGTTCAAGTAAGATAGTAAGTGGCAGTAAAATTCCGGGCACGTTCATGGCTTCCATGTATTCCTGTGTGCCTGCATAAGCACTTCCTAACTTTCCATAGCCTGCAACAATGAACAGGAGTGAAATTAAAATACGTGCGACTAATAAACCACTATCTTCAAATTTTTTCATGAACGTCTCCAGGCGTGTGTTCTAAAAAGTACAATTAAGCTCATCATTTATTGATGGTATTTGTTGATGGAGAGTATTCTAAGGAGAGGTGTCGCTGGTTGATAGTAAGGAATATTAACAATTTAATGCAATTTTTTTGAAGGAATACCTCAATATACGTAAAGAGATTTGAAAAAGAATCATCCGGTAGAAAATATTAACGCCTGTTGAAGATATTGCGGGCAGTATCAATGAGTTTCCAGACCCCAAGCATACGGAGCGACCAACGATAAAGCTTTTTGGGGTGGCGGATGCCATAGAGCAGTAATATACCACTGCCGACAGCAAAATAAGGCTTGAAAGAGAGAAGCGTCTGCCAGCTATGATCGTAAGTGTGGGTGAGAGTGAGCCATCGTTGACTGTGCTCTGAAAGAGACTGGCGCTGTAGCTGGATTTGTTGCAGTAATGTCTGCTTTCGTTGTTCTCTTTGCAGGCGTCGCGACTTATTCATGGTCGTCTTCCAACATATTGCGATCGATTTTGAGTTGTTCCCGGGTGGCATTGAAAAAAGCCAGATGGCGGGATTTTCTGATAATCCAAATCGTGCCAAGCACGGCGAGAAGCAGCAAGGTTCCTGCGGCAATAGCGATAATGGTAATCTGGTAGACCGGATCAACGGCCAGAAAAACCAGTATTAACAAACATGTTATACCAAGGGCTGCGAATAACAGCGTGAACCCTACCAGCAACAGTAATTTAACCAGCGTGGCGGCGCCCTCTTCCAGCTCAACTGCTGCAAGCTGAACTCGGGTTTCAACCATGCCGACAATCAGGGTTGCTACTCGCCGTAAGGTATTAAATATTCCTCTCCCCGGGCCTTGTGAATGGGGTAATTGCGTCATATTAACGTCTTGCCAGTAATACACCCAGTACGATACCTACTGCTGCGCCGATACCCACACCGGTCCAAGGATTATCGCGGACATAATTATCTGCACGATCCGCTATTTCTTTAGTCTGGCCTGTGAGTTTATCACCGGCATCATTGATAACTGCGCGGGCATCTTTCAACATTTTCTCTGCTTTATTGCGAATTTTCTCCAGTTCTGCTTTGGATTGTTCACCAGAGCTGTTGAGAACGTCTTCCAGAGTATCCGCGAGGGATTGCAATTCAGCACGTAATTCGTCAGAGTTTTTTTTCTGTGGCATGGAACTCTCCTCGTATATATACGGTGAATGAATTTCTACCATAGACGTTTTTATAATGAGTTTAAAGGCAAGATGGTGAAAAATTATCACATGATGCGACAGATTAATCCTAAATATATTGCTGGAATTGGCGTTCAACCCCCTGCAACATGGTGATCCGCAATGCTACAGGGGAAATAAAGAGGGAGAATTATTGAGTAGAATTATTTGTGCGTTTTTTGCGCCAGATAAACGTCAGGCTACCAATCAAACCGATAAGTAACAGACCGACTGGCAATAGCACCAGAAAGTTCATCAGATAGTGTTCATACTCGCGGAATAGGGGACTTTTACCGAGAGCATAGCCCAGAGTCATCAGAATAATGACCCATAAGAAACCGCTGAGCCAATTGAATACCTGAAAACGTGTATTATTCAGCCCGGCAAGGCCTGCCAGAGTGGGTAATAATGTTCTGACAAAAGCAATGAAACGGCCGATTAGCAGTGCTGACAAGCCATGACGATGGAAGAGATTATGGGCACGTTGGTGATAATGGGGAGGAAGATGCGACAGCCATCCCTGAACTAATTTTGTGTTCCCCAGCCAGCGTCCCTGAAGATAGCCAACCCAGCAACCGAGACTCGCACCCGCAGTAAGAACAATTAATGTCGTGGAAAAATCCATTGTATCCTGAGCAACCAGAACGCCAACTAATATCAGTAAACTATCGCCGGGCAAAAATGCCGCAGGTAACACCCCATTTTCCAGAAACAGGATGGTGAATAGCAGAAGGTAAATGACCCAAACTAATGAAGGGTTAGCTAGTGTTACGTAATCTTGGTGCCAAAGTGCATAAATAAGGTCTGTTACAATTTCCATCAAATGTTCCTAAAACGCGGGTTAAGGATTACATCTTACTTTTATGGTGTATTTATGATTTTTTACTATTAAATAATCATGATATACAAAAAGTTATATACGGATTGACAATTATAAGCCTTCAAACTCCTTTCAAATGGCATGAATAAATGACAGGGACACTCTAACAAAATCATCAGTAGTGAAACAGAAAATTTTGGTGAGCAATTGAACATTTGTATGAATATAAAAGTAACATCGTCCAGAGATATCAATTAATTAATTCAGTTATGAAGTTTTTATAAAATAACCCTGTTTTCTGATTTTTCCTGTTGTATAGCTGTATTTCTGCTTTTTCCGGCCAGAAAAACTTCGTTTTATCATCACATAGTAAAAAAAATCCATAAATAATATTGGAGATAATGCCGATTGTGGTGACTATCACCAAAGCAGGTTATTCATATATTTATTTGATTTTAAAGTATAAATTTCAATACCTATTCTTTTTGAGATTTCAAGAGTGCCTGATGAAATAGGAAATGTGTAGAATGGATCACACAAATGTGACTATTTTGTTATCGCTTATTGAGTTAGTTGTATATTTTTATTAATTATTATTTTCAGTTCTACGAACTTTCCTATACTGGAAAAGCAAACACAAAACCAACAGGCTGATTAAGCCAAAATATCAAATGGATAGGCTATGGAAAAACAACAAAAAGGCTTTGTGCAATATATTGTACAGGGAAGCCTAGTCACTCAAATTATTATTGGATTAATTGCAGGGATATTACTGGCATGGATAATACCTTCTGTTGCTCAATCAGTCGGTTTATTAGGGGCTCTTTTTGTCGGAGCTTTGAAAGCTGTCGCACCAGTTCTGGTGTGGGTTCTGGTGATGTCTTCTATTGCGAATCATAAAAAAGGCCAGAAAACTAATATCCGACCGATTGTCGTTCTCTATATCATGGGAACCTTCCTTGCTGCTGTTGTGGCTGTTATCGGCAGTATGTTATTCCCCTCGACATTAATACTGGTGACTAATGATGCCCAAATGTCACCGCCGGATAATATCGTTGAAGTCTTGAAGGGAGTATTGCTCAATGTAGTTGCTAACCCGATTGATGCGATATTAAAAGGCAACTATGTTGGTATTCTGGCGTGGTCGATTGGGTTAGGAATTGCATTACGTCACGCGAAGGAATCAACTAAATCAGTAGTTCAGGATTTGGCTGAAGCGGTGACTCAGGTTGTTCGTGTCGTTATTCGTTTGGCTCCTCTCGGAATTTTTGGTCTGGTTGCTTCTACTATTGCGACAACGGGATTCGAGGCATTACTCGGTTATGTACATCTCTTGGTTGTACTTCTGAGCTGTATGATTATTGTGGCACTGGTTGTTAACCCATTAATTGTATATTGGAAGATACGTCGCAACCCTTATCCTCTGGTTTTTGACTGCCTGCGTGAAAGTGGTGTGACCGCTTTCTTTACCCGTAGTTCTGCGGCCAATATTCCGGTTAACATGGCAATGTGCCGCCGGATGAATCTGGATGAAGATACCTATTCCGTCTCTATTCCATTGGGGGCTACTATCAATATGGCTGGTGCTGCGGTGACTATCACGGTATTGACACTGGCGGCGGTGAATACACTGGGTATATCAGTTGATATTCCAACGGCAATACTGCTGAGTGTGGTTTCAGCAATTGCAGCGTGTGGAGCATCGGGGGTAGCGGGGGGATCACTATTATTAATCCCTCTGGCGTGCAGTATGTTCGGCATCTCCAATGAACTCGCCATGCAGGTTGTTGCGGTAGGCCTGATCATCGGTGTATTGCAGGATTCGGCTGAAACTGGCCTTAACTCCTCAACCGATGTACTGTTTACTGCCGCAGCCTGTCAGGCTGAAGATGCCAAACGGGTACCTGAAGAGTTAGCACGGCGCTAATGATAAACAGGAAGGGTGACTATAAATTGTAGGATTAAGTCACCCTTTTTTATCCGCTCTTTATTTTGTATTACCTCTGCATTTCTGCACTAAATCTTGACTGCCAGCCGGGTTCCCTGATCGATCGCTCTGCGGGCATCCAGCTCGGCTGCGACATCGGCTCCACCAATTAAGTGTACGTTTTTACCCATTGCCTGTAGTGGCTGATACAGTTCTTTCAGCGGCTCCTGTCCTGCGCAGATAATCACATTATCGACTTCAAGACATTGTTGCTCACCCTCACGGCTGATATGTAATCCTTGCTCATCAATTTTCAGGTATTGCACATTATTCAGCATCGTGATGCCGCGCATCGACAGACTGGTTCGGTGGATCCAGCCCGTGGTTTTACCCAGACCTTCCCCGACTTTAGTCTCTTTGCGTTGTAATAGATAAATTTTCCGGGGTGCACGTTCTACTCGTGCCCCTTCTGGCTGTAAGCCGCCTCGGTAAGAAAGTGTCTGGTCGATCCCCCATTCCTGAGAGAATGCGTGGCTGCTCAGGCTACTGCTTTGCCCACTCTGGCTCAGATACTCCGCCGTATCAAAACCAATCCCACCGGCACCGATAATAGCAACGCGCGGTCCGACATGACGTTTATGCTTTAACACATCCAGATAAGTCAGGACTTTTTCATGATGAATGCCATCAATAGCGGGTGTTCGTGGTGTAATGCCGCTGGCAATGACGACTTCATCAAACGAAGCAAGTTGTTCTGTTGTTGCCGTGTGATTGAGTTTGACGTCAACACCATTCAGCGCCAGTTGACGTTCAAAATAACGCAGTGTTTCATGGAACTCTTCTTTACCCGGAATCTGCTTAGCAATATTAAATTGCCCACCAATTTTATTTTCACGCTCAAATAATGTGACATGATGCCCACGGTTGGCGGCTGTGACGGCAAAGGATAAACCAGCCGGCCCGGCTCCGACTACGGCAATAGTTTTGGGAGAAGTCACAGGTTCAGCAGTAAATTCTGTTTCATGGCAGGCGCGTGGATTGACCAGACATGAAGTCAGTTTGCCGACAAATATTCTGTCCAGACAGGCCTGATTACAGCCAATACAGGTGTTGATTTCATCTGCCCGATTTTGTTCTGCTTTTAGCATAAATTCCGCATCGGCAAGGAAAGGGCGAGCCATAGAAACCATATCGGCACAGCCTTCGCTGAGTATCTGCTCTGCAACATGAGGGTCATTGATACGGTTAGTCGTAATCAAAGGAATTGTTACTTTTCCCATCAGTTTCTTAGTAACCCAACTAAATCCGGCTCTGGGCACCATTGTGGCGATTGTCGGGATACGGGCTTCATGCCAGCCAATACCGGTATTGATGATGGAGGCACCAGCCTGTTCAATAGCCTGAGCCAGTTGCTCGATTTCCTGCCAGTTAGATCCCTCTTCCACTAAATCCAGCATGGAAAGGCGGTAAATAATGATGAACTGCTCCCCGACAATAGCGCGCACGGTTTTGACAATTTCTATGGCAAAACGCATGCGGTTTTCGAAACTGCCTCCCCATTGATCCTGCCGATGATTAGTACGGGCAACCAGAAACTGATTAATGAGGTAGCCTTCTGAACCCATGATTTCAACACCATCATACCCGGCTTGCTGCGCCAGTTGAGCACAGCGGGCAAAGTCACTGATGGTTTGTTGTATATCCTCTTCAGTCATTTCTTTGGGGATAAATGGATTAATCGGAGCCTGAAGAGCAGAAGGCGCAACAAGTTTTTTTTGATAACTATAACGCCCGGTATGCAGGATCTGGAGCGCAATTTTGCCACCGGCCTGATGTACTGCATCTGTAATGAACTTATGGTGAGGTAACTCATCTTCACTATTCAGCACACTTGCACCTGCTGAAACTACGCCTTGTGGATTGGGAGAAATACCACCTGTGACAATAAGGGCTACTCCTCCAGCAGCCCGTTCGGCATAAAATTGAGCCAGCCTGCGGGTTCCGTCAGGGTGTTCTTCAAGCCCTGTATGCATCGAACCCATCAGGACGCGGTTCTTTAAGGTAGTAAAGCCTAAATCCAGAGGGGTAAATAAGTGAGGATAATTGCTCATTACAGTCTCCATCGAATAATTTGACGACTCACACATTATTATTGTTTTCAATATGGCTTAGCGATTTGCTAAGTGGTCGGATGAGATTGGTACAAATTTAGACGGTTCCAGTCTGATTGGAATCACTTTGTTAATTGATTGTGACAGATATCATGAAATCATCTTACTCAATGGGTTTGAGGTTTTAGTTAAATAAGTTTCATTTCGAATAAATCTCACAAAAATCACTTCACATTACTTTAATATTTATTTAACTTTTATTTGGGGTGATGATTATTTTTTCAGTTACCCTGTCGTCGGTAAAATCAGCCATGTTATAGGTTTTCTTTAAAAAAGTGCGTAGAAGAAAAAGTGAAAATATTCCAGGATAACAATATGATG
Organism: Xenorhabdus bharatensis; assembly: GCF_037996705.1. Taxonomy (NCBI): domain Bacteria; kingdom Pseudomonadati; phylum Pseudomonadota; class Gammaproteobacteria; order Enterobacterales; family Morganellaceae; genus Xenorhabdus; species Xenorhabdus bharatensis. Next base: position 79,234 of record NZ_JBBMXG010000010.1, read on the forward strand.
CAAAGCATAACTGAACAAGTCACTTTAACAGGGAAACATGTCACTTTAATACCTTTGACACAGGAAAGGCATGATGAGTTCGTCAGCGCTATTGAAGATGGTCAATTACATCAGTTGTGGTACGCAAATGTACCTGCTCCGGATGGTGTGAAAGCCGAAATTGAACGCCGTCTGAGCCTGCATGCACAGGGAAAAATGCTGTCTTTTGCTGTTATTGATAATCAAAGGAATGTGGCAGTGGGGATGACATCCTATATGAATATTGATAACACGCTTCCCAGGCTGGAGATTGGTTCGACCTGGTATGCTGAATCAGCGCAACGTACGCCTATTAATACAGAAGCAAAATATCTGTTATTGGAGTACGCGTTTGAAAAACTTGGTTGTGTTGCTGTGGAGATACGCACTCATTTTCTGAATCAGCAGAGTCGCAGAGCAATTGAACGCTTGGGAGCAAAGCTGGATGGCATTCTGCGTAATCATTTACGGACAAAAAATGGCACAATTAGGGATACTTGCGTATACAGTATGATACTCAGCGAATGGCCTGCCATAAAAACGCATCTTACATGGTTAATGGCGAAGCCTCGCTGAATGTCGTATCAGAAAACCCGTTTTTTGTGATGATTATTAATTGGTGAGAGCACTTTTAATGTGGCTCTCCAAATCATCCAGTAACTGATAACGGCGACGATATTCTGAGCGTTTTTTGCTGGGGATCTCATCCAGTGGTTTTCTTTCAATGATTGATGGCAGATGAAAATCATTATTATCTTTTCTGGAGCCGCTCAGAGATTCCCAAAACGCATTATAGTCAGCCACCATCAGGTGTTTTTTCTTATGCCAATAACGGATACTGCGATAGATATGAGTTTCGTTGCTGACGGCTAAGATCTGTTCACAATTGGTCTGTTCAGCAAAATGACAAATAGACTCGATCAATAAACGTTTAGGGAATAAGCCATGGCACTCTTTTGTTGCATGACGGATAATATCCAGAGAATTATCCCCTTTGGCTGGGCCTTGCAATACACCGATAAATAATGTTTGCTTGTTATTGAGTGTTAATAAAGTAAATGCACATTTTGCCAGAATGACATTTTCTTCTGTAGTCATATATAAAGATAGTTCACCTTCTTTGTTTAAATTATCTAAAGAGTCTATATATATATTAAACGACTCAGTTTTTCCCTGAATAGTTGCCAGTAAATAAGCATCAGTATTAAAAATCTTGTCAATAACAGTTGGCGTAAGCTGTTGGAATAAAATTTTATAATGCTCACTAATTGCATGAACTATCTGGTTTCGTTTGAAGTTAATACTCAAATATGGACGGTGTGGTTTACAGGGTAAACTGGGTTGTTTTTTTAAAATATCCTGATAAATAGGTGTATTGGCAATTCTGTCCAATAGTTTAAATGTAGAAACAGGTGTAAAAAAACTGCGTAAAGCAAATTTCGCCCGATTACTGGAGGAATGCCAGTGTAGCCCTGGTGTAATACGTTTTCCGACAAGATCGGAAAACAGTTTTATGCCTGAATACGTTTTAGTTTCAGATTGTTGTAGATACTTCATTGGTTATAAATCCAAAATAATAAAAGCAGTGGGGCTATTCTACCACTTTTTTATTGGATATATACTCAACATCTTTCAGATTTTCTCTTTGGTGATTTATAGTTACTCGCTAAAGTTACTACTTTGATGAGTCGATGGTTATCTATGAACCCTAGAAAACCGGTTATCTGAGCATTATAATGTCGCTATGAATCTGCCAAGTATCTCATATTGGGTTTAGAGAATTCTTTAACTTTATTTTTGTTATTTTTACATAAATTTTCATTTTTATAGTATTTTCAATATAGATTGTATTTTATAGATGTTGAGTGATCATATTTATTATTTAATGAATATATGAGGTGTTTTCTATAAATAACACGATAACTGTTGATAAACTATTAATCCGAAATGTTAACCCGGAATATTAATTTTTATTCCGGGTGGTGAATATATTTTTTGCAGATAAGATAAATGGATATTACGCAAGCTTCATATGAAGTAACGGAAATGGATTCCCTTGCCCATCAGTTTCTGAGCGGGAAAAAATTTTAAACCCCATATGTTGGTAGAAACCCACACCTTGTTGATTCTGTTCATTCACATCCAGCTCATTAATTTTTAATTCACTGATTGCAAACTCTAACAACATTTTGCCTACGCCTTTGCCACGCATCTCTGGTGATATAAATAGCATTTCCACCCGATTTTTCTCGACACTCAAAAACCCTGCCACGTTATTCTGATCGTTCACTACCTTATAAACGCTCAGATTGGGTAAGTATTCATTTACTAATGGACGCAGCTCATCGATCATCCCCAAAGGTAAAAAATCATGGGTGGCGCGTACTGAGGCTTCCCAAATTTGAATAAGTGCCGGGAAATCATGTTCGGTAGCGTGCTGTATCTGCATTAAAATATCTCCGTGTTTTTAATTTGCCAGTACACGATCTTTGCGACAAATAGCTGCTAATAGCATATAAACCGCAGTAGTCAGTAAGACAAGGAAGAAGAAATCCATTAATCCATTATTCTGCATTGTTCCGGTATGTTGAACCACATGATGTTGAAACATGAAGTTCCCAGCCCCTAATGGACCCATGGCAGAACCGATACTATAACTTAGCAGCATAACCTGAGTAGCGGCAACAATATAGGATGAATCCAGTTTGTCACAGGCAAGTGTGATGGCGAGTGGGTAGAGGGCAAAAGACGACATACCTAACAGCGCCAGCGCCACGATCATGACGATATAACTTTCAGAAAGGTAGGTCATACCGACAGCAAATACACCTAACAGTGAAGCCATGGCCAGTAGCAGGGTTTTACTGACTATAATGGACAATTTGCTGATAATAGGCTGAATGGCCATTCCACCCAGAATAATTGCAGCCATTAATACACCGACCTGTTCGGTATTAAACTTACTTTGGCTCAATGCTAAAGGCATCAGGCCATAGATAGTCCCCATCACAATCCCTGAGGTCAGACAGCCGACAATTGCCGGTTTACTGAAACGAGTAATTTTTTTCAGTGACAGACGCTGATGCTGTAATGCCGGAGGCTGACCCTGACGTAAAAATAATGGCGGCAGTGTTGCAATCAGCAATAATGCTAAAATAACGGCAAAAGGAATCACGCCCTGCGTGCCGATAAAGCCAATGCCCAGTTGACCGAGAGTTGTACCACCATATAGCGATGTCATGTAAAGACCCAGACGTTTTGCACGTTCTTTAGGGTTATCGCCGATCAGTAACCAGGATTCAACCACGACAAAAACACCGGCAACAGCCACCCCAGCTATGCAGCGAATAAGCAACCACATTTCCTTATTGGGGAAAAAAGGCAATACCATAACTGTTGCTGCTAAAAGCAGCAAAAAACTTACAAATGAAAAACGGTGCCCTATTTTGGCAATAACAGGTTCAATCATGAGTGAGCCTATTAATAAACCAACGTAATAAGAACTGGCTAACCAGCTTGCGTAGCTTGTATCAATGCTGAACCCCGCCATTGATAACGGAATTAAGCTCATCAGGTAACCAGAAGCAATCGCAAACACAGTCAAGCCCGCAACAGGTACAAATGCACTGTCATTCTTGCGCAGCAGTTTCACTACTGTCGTCTCCACATAAAAAATCAGTCAGGTATGCGCTGCTTCTCATCAGGATCTTGCCGAATGGCAATAACGACATATACCAAGGACAAGGATATGTCGTAGTGATTCAAGCAGTGATAATTTGCTCAAGAGTCTTGAGTTGTGCGGACTATAGCCCTTTCTATCAAATAGATACAATGAGAAAAACTGATACTGATGAATGAAAAGATTTATGAAGACAGGGAAAATAATGAAAGGATAATTATTCGCATTTATTGTAGTTGAAATCTAATAGTTCATATCAGGTTTTGAATGCAATTAAATTTAAATGATTGTTTTTAAATGATTTACTGGAGTTTGGATAACCATGAGTTTAGTATTAAAATTATTAGGCTAATTATTATAAGAGATCATTAAAATTACTATGCGGTATATGCTATGCCGATTTTATAGCGCTTAAATTTGGCTGAAAATGTCATGAGATAACCCAATGAAAAAAATCAACGCACTTAAGTCAGGTGATGAATTCAATAATAAACAAATTTGTGAGATTTTTTGTTGTGGCCCACAAGGTGGCATGCGCCGATCACATAGAAAAAACGCCTTAATACTCGTTTCCAATCACATAAAGTCTATTTATGAGGATAGATGGGACGGGAATATTCTCCATTACACCGGTATGGGGTCTAAGGGTGATCAAAGCTTGAAATTCAGCCAGAATAAGACTCTTTTTGAGTCTAAATCTAATGGTGTAAAAGTTCACTTGTTCGAGGTGCTTAAAGACAAAAAATACACTTATGTCGGGGAGGTTGAGTTAGCTGATGAGGTCTACACCGAGAAACAACCAGATATCGAAGGAAATGAGCGCTTCGTTTATGTGTTTCCGATTAAATTAGTAACAGGAACGCGTATTGTCTCAAAAGATGACATTTGCTCTATCTATGAACATAAAATACGTAAGGCAAAAAAACTTGGTTCAGATGAGCTTAAACGACGAGCTAAAAGTGCCCGCAGAATCTCAGGACGTTCTACTCAGATGTCGATTCGATATGAACGTAATGCATATGTTTCTGAATATGCCAAACGTATAGCTAAAGGCATTTGTCAGCTTTGTTTAGTTCCCGCACCGTTTTGTAATTTACAAGGAGAGCCCTATTTAGAAACTCATCATATTGAATGGCTTTCAAAAGGGGGGTTAGACACGATAGAGAACACGGTTGCATTGTGCCCAAATTGCCATAAGAAGATGCATATTGTTGATGCGGATAAAGATAAGGAACTCCTTCGTCAAAGAGTCATTGAGCTGTAGTATTGCGCTCTATATTTTGTGTTTTAGCCTGTTTGGGATAAAAACAAGAAGTATCATTTTAACTTCAATTCGACTTCTTGTTTTTCCATTCAAATCATTACCAACGTTTGATTACCAATGAAGTATTAATCCCGCCGAAAGCAAAGTTATTGCTTTGGATAAACTCAGTCTGGATTAAACGCGGCTGGTGTATAATGTAATCCAGTTCTCCGCAATCCGGATCAACTTCATTCAGGTTGATGGTCGGTGCGAACCAGCCTTCATTCATCATTTCAATACTGAGCCATGCTTCCAGAGCACCACAGGCACCCAATGTGTGACCGAAATAGCTTTTCAGTGAGGAGATCGGCGTTCTGTTACCAAAGATGTTGGCAGTGGCCTGACTTTCCGCGATATCACCACGCTCAGTTGCTGTACCGTGAGCGCTGATATAACCAATATCTGCAGGTTGAAGCCCGGCTGATTTTAGCGCCATTTCCATACAAATTTGCATTGTTTCTGATTTTGGCTGGGTGATATGAGAGGCATCACAGTTAGTGGCAAACCCGATAATTTCACCGTAAATTTTTGCACCACGAGCTCGGGCATGTTCCAGATCTTCGAGAATAAGGGTCCCTGCGCCTTCGCCAATCACCAGACCGTCACGATTAGCATCAAATGGGGAAGGTGTTGTTTTTGGTTCGCTGTTTTTCTGGCTGGTGGCGAATAAGGTATCAAATACAGCGGCTTCTGATGGACACAATTCTTCTGCACCACCAGCAACCATTACGGTTTGATAACCATTACGAATGGCTTCCCATGCATATCCGATGGCCTGACTGCCAGAGGTACAGGCACTTGAGGTTGGAATGACTCTGCCACGTAGCCCGAAAAACAGACCGGTGTTGACCGCAGTAGTATGAGGCATCATCTGCACATAAGTTGTACCGGTAATATTATTGGTGTGTTTTTCGGTCAGCATGGTGGCGAATTCACTGACGGGTTTAGTACTGCCTGTTGAAGAACCATAAGCAATACCGGTTTCACCATTTGTCAGGATGGGATCGCCAATTAGCCCTGCCATTTCAAGTGCCAGCTCAGTTGCCCGAGTGGACATCAGTGAAACACGTCCCATAGAGCGGATACGCTTGCGGGTATAGTGATCAGGCAAAGTAAAATCAGTAACGGGGGCGCCGAGATGAGTATTAAGCCCATCATATTCTGCCCATTCTGGCATTTGCTGAACTGCATTCACGCCGGATTTTAACCCAGAGGAGACCGATTGCCAGTCGTGCCCCAAAGCGGTGATCCCCCCCATTCCTGTGATGACTACTCTGCGGGTCATAGCATTCCTCCGTTGACCGAAATTACCTGACGGGTGACGTAGCCTGCAATATCAGACATTAAATAGCTTGCAAGCCCAGCAACTTCATCTGCCTGTCCCATGCGTTTCATCGGGATCATATTCATAGCTTCTTTTAAAGCGATTTCTTCAATTTGGATCATATCGGTATTGATCAATCCTGGTGCAATGCAATTCACGGTGATTTTTCGTTTTGCTAGTTCGATTGCAAGCGCTTTAGTTGCACCGATAATACCAGCCTTAGCAGCACTATAGTTGACTTGTCCACGGTTCCCCATCAAACCGGAGACGGATGACAACGTGATAATACGACCACCCTGACGCAGTCCAATCATTGGCATCACACAGGGATGTATCACATTGTAAAAACCATCCAGATTAGTATGAATAACACTATCCCAGTCACTTCCGTCAAGCATTGGGAATGCAGCATCTTTAGCGATACCAGCATTACAAACAATGCCGTAGTAAGCTCCGTGTACTTCGATATCTTTTTCTAACGTTGTACGGCAGGCACTTCGGTTTGAGATATCAAAATTTAATATCCGTCCATTGCCACCATTAGCCTGAATCTGTTCCAGCGTTTCTTCCGCGCCTTTCACATCGCGGTGATAATGAACAATAATGGTGAATCCATCTGTTGCTAATTGGCAGGCAATTGCTCTACCGATCCCTTTGCTGGCACCAGTAACTAAAACTGAACGCATTATACTGCTCCATCCCGTTTAAATAATTGTTTAAGTTCTTCTTTTTCTGGTTGGTAGGTATTCAGTCGGCCTGTTACCAGTACGGTACCGTTACAGCTAACTTCACCTTCAAAGCTACCGAATTTTTCATCCTGCAATAACAGGTTCATTCGAATATCCAGAATACTACCGTATGTGAACGCTGAAACCTGATTGCGCACTGCCCTACCGCCAAGCAGCATACCCAGAGATGAATCCTCTTCCTGCCGTTCTTTGCGATGCCAGCCAGACCAAACTCCGACAGTTTGTGCCATCATTTCAATAGCAAACCAGTTTGGCAGGTTCTTTTCTGTGTTAAGGAAAGGTGCCAGTACACCTTCATGGTTAACTGTTACCTGACAATGCACGCTTTCACTGGAGACACTAATAACCTTTTCCAATAGCACCATCGGAGTTTCGTGGGGGATATAGTGATGAACAGGTAAATAAGGGTGAGTGGGTGAGTAGTCAGACATTATACAGCTCCTAGAATCAGGCTGGTGTTATTTCCGCCAAAAGCAAAGGAGTTGGACATGACAACAGGTTTTTCTAACGGTACAGGTTGTGTCAGAAGGCCACAACTTGCCAACGAAGTATCTATGCCTGAGCGGGAGAAATCCTGTGCTGGTAATGGTAATTTTTGGTTCAGCAATAGCCAGCATAAACCGGCTTCACAGGCTCCTGCGGCACCGAGGGTGTGGCCTGTCAAATGCTTGGTTGAACTGCATGGTACTTTCTCACCAAAGATCTGATTGATAATCAGCGATTCCATCTGGTCATTGAGTTTTGTCCCAGTTCCGTGAAGGTTGATATAGCCAATCTCTTGTGGGGAGAGTCGTGCATTGCTCAATGCCATATTGATGGCTTCTGTAGCTCCCTTTCCTTCAGGATGAGGGGCTGACATATGCCAAGCATCACTAGATTCCCCAGCACCAAGTAGTGCTACAGAGTGAGGTTCCCGTGTCAGCAGTAATAGGGTAGACGCTTCGCCGATAGTGATGCCCTGACGATCTTGGCAAAATGGCTCGCATAATGTTTCCGAGAGAGCCTCAAGGCTATTGAAGCCGTTAATCGGCATACGGCTAAGGGTATCCGCACCGCCCACAATGGCCACATCTACCATATCCATTTCAATTAGACGCTGACCACTGATAATCGCCCGTGAACTGGATGAGCAGGCAGTGGAAATGGTAAAAGCCGGTCCTGCCAATTCAAGGTAATTGGCAATAAATCGGGAAGGATCGCCTAGTTCCTGCTGATAATAGTGATAGGATTCATCGGATTGTTGATTAACTGCTCGGTTAACATGAGTATCTCCTTCGTTCAGGCCGGAAGTACTTGTTCCCATAATGACTGCGACCCGCTCCCGTCCATATTGTGCTATGGCTTTATCCACTTGGGGTTTTATCTGCATTAAGGCAGCCAGTAATAGCCGATTGTTGCGGCTATTATGCTGGTGCAAATACGAGGGAATAGCAGGCAATTCAGTATCAACGCCTCCCAGACAGCAGGTTTTATCAGGTTGTAACCAACCTGAACGTTCATACATGCCGGGAGCGTGCCCGGAAACCAGATTCAGTGCAATGTCATCTACATTATTACCCAAGGCATTTAGCATGCCTACGGCAGAAATATAAATCATGTTTTACTCTTCTAAATGCTGAATGGCGATGTCATAACCAAAAATAAACTGCCGGACGTGTACCGGATACCGTCTGCCATTTTGGGTATCATATTGAATTTCAGTAATTAAATGACCTTTATTATCATGCAATTGTCTGATGTTATCCGTGTCCTGTAACGTCCATCCTTCGGGCAGGAGTGGAAGCCATGAAGAAACCGGCCAGTAACTGAGCATGATATCGGCCAAAACCTGACTGGCAGGCGGAATTTCCGGTAGTACCAGAGATTGTTCCGCATGGATGCCATTATGGTCATAAGTCAGTTTGAACAGACGAATGCCCAGTGATGATAAGCCAGCTAGTGATAACTGGTCTTCACTAGCGTTTAGCAGAACAATTAATGACTGCTGTTTGCCTTTCACTGTTGCGGTCAATAATTGCTGTTCATTGATGGCTGGTGTGATACCCGGTGCAGGAAGTGAGACACGCACACCCGGTTTCAGCCATGCTCTGGGAGAGCCATTTTCCGGCAAATTAGTACAGGCTGCCAGCAGACATACCAGTGGCAGGATAAATAATCGCATCATGCTTTTTTGTTCCTTTTGGGACGTTCAGGCATTGCTAGTGGTGAAAGTAGAAACGCCGTGAAAATTCCGCTACATAATACAATACCAAAACTACTGATTGCTTGAGTACTGCTGAATACAAGCATGCCCAGAGTGAGCAGTGACGTGCACATTGCAACGGTGATTGCCAGTAGCGAAGTCAGTGGTGTACCACGAGGATTGCTGAAAAACAGGGTATAGTTAATACCGATCCCCAGAACTAGTACTAGTGCCAGTATTGAGAATAGATTGAGACTGTAGCCGCTGAAGCCGAGAACAGCCAGTGCGCAACCGAGTGATAACAGAGATGGCAGGATACTGACCGCACCACAACGCAGGCCAAGCCTGATCATGTAACTGACTCCGATTAAGATAATAGAACCCACCAGCAGCCAGCCGAGTATGGTGCGATAAAACTGGAACATCTCATCGAATGCCAGTTTGCGATCGACCCAACTGATACCGGTTTGTTTCTCGGCTAACTGACGCATAAGGATACTGTCTTTCACACCTGTTACCGGAAGCAGAATCCCACTCTGGCCATTTGGCAACGTAATCCACATCAGGCGCCAGCCCTCGCTGACCACACTGTTGAGCCAGTCATCAGGCATGACAGTCATTGGGTGTAAATCCGGCTGTTTTACCGGCAGCCCTGTTTCTGTCAGACGTGCCATGATATTTGGAACAGCAGCTTTGAGTAGCTTCAGATCTTTCTGCTGCTGAGCAAGAGAAGATAACGGCAGCCGTTGATAGTTTTCGAACGTACCTCGCTGTTTTTCCAACTCCAGTAGGGGGATAAAATTTTCCAGACGTTGTAGTGTCTGTTCTGCATTATCGCCATAAACAACAAACCATTTCTGATCACTCCTTTGTCCGGTTAGTTCGGCGATACGTTTTTCCTGTTGGTGAATATCCTGAGGTAGCGCTTGTAGCTGAGCGATATCATCATTGATGTGTAAACGAGAAATACCGATTAGAGCAAATAGAGTCAGAGTGACAGGCAGCCCGATGTAAAACAATTTGTTACGTCGCCACAATGCCAGCCAGCGCATTAGCATAATCATCGCCGGGATTGGGCGAACGGGCAGATTCTTAGCCAGTATGGGATACCAGCAGATCACTGTCAGGCAAGAAGCGGTTAAGCCCGCAGCAGCAAATACAGCGAGCTGACGTAAACCGGGGAAGGGAGCAAACATCATGATTAAATAAGCAATGACGGTTGTTGCCAGTGCCATCAGCAGAGCAGATAATACTTTGCGCATACTTTGCCACGGATTAACTTCCTGCCCGTGAACCATACGCTCGGTCAGATAATAAATCGCATAATCAGCAGAAATACCGATGATACTGATGCTCATAACCAGTGTCATAAAGTGAAGTTCACCGAATATACCCAGTGTCACAACTGTGCCAGCCAATGCACCCATACTGATGGAAAGAATACACAACAGCAGCGGCTTAAGGGAACGAAACACACCGTAAATCAGCAGTAGCACACCCAGTACGGTTGCACTGCCCAGTGTGGAAATATCATGTTTTGCCTGCTGACTGGCATAATCACTGTAAAACAGAGTTCCCCTTGAGATCACTTTTGCATCAGGGAAACGAGCTTCCAATGATTGCTCCAGCTTACCCAGTTCAGTGACAGCCTGATGTGCCTGCTGCATATCAAACGAAGAGCCATTCAGTTCAGCATGGAGCAGATACCAGATCCTTCCTGTACCGTCTTTGGCTGTTAGCCAGCCATGCTGTAGCCGTAACCGACTGGATGTCTGCTGAAGAGCCAGCTGTGATCCCCTGACCAACATCAGTGGGTCATTGCTGAGTTCTTGCCCACTGACACCTGAGAAAGTTGAATAGACCTGAGACAAAATCCAGTTTGCCTGTTGAATCCCCTCTGATTTCAGCCGGTCACGGGTCGTAGGATCAAGCATGGCATTACGGTGCTTGTAGTAAAAAGTACCCCATTCTTGTTGTTGCTCTGCATTTATCGGTCCTTTGACATGAGCCAAAAACGGTTTTTTTTCCAGCTGTTCCTGCCAATACTCAGCTGGTGCTGAATTATCTTCCGTTCCAGGGCTGACCATCCACACCAACTGGCGATCAAGCCGCTGCATAAATTCATCTTTTAATGCCGGCGGCATATCTCCGGCGCTTTGTGCAGGTAGGAGTGCCAGCACGCTGGTGGACAGACGCGATTGTGGTAGTAGGATCGCTGATGAAACCACGAGAAGAGTGCATATCAACAGCCAAAATAGTGCCAGCAGACGCGGATTAAAATTTGAAGTGTTGCTCTTCTTCATTACTCAGCATCTCTGGTGTTAAACGGTGTTTGGAAAAAAAGAGTTCAGTGCGATCACCTTGTTTATCGAGCAACAGAATCGAATTGAGATTGTCTTTGCCTTTTAGGGTAATGATGGTGAACAGTTTATCCAAAGGGGATGTCTTTGGTGTGAGTTCCAGTTGCCATGTTTCCTGTCCAAGTTCTTTGAACTCAATTTTAAAATTTTCTTCCAATACAGCCCGATCTGCCTGAAATAGAGCACGCATCAGGTGGTTGAACTGAAACATTTGAGGATTTGAATCCGCAGTAATAACCTGAGGTGCTTGCCCTACGATAGCCTGAACCATGCGGTTGTCATCCAGCACTAAGGTGAGAGGAAAAGGTTTTTGCTGATGCCACCAAAGCCCTTTATACTGAGCGACCAGCATTTCACCGCTGGAATTTAGTGGTTGAGGCATACCCTGAATATGGCGCTCTTGAGTGAACTCAGCCCGTACTACAGGTTGTGTAGAGAAGCGTTGTTGCAGTTCTTCAAGCGTGACGGCATGAGCACAGTTATTGATAGCTAGGCTATTAATAGATAATAGAAGTATTGCCAACCAGAACTTTCTCATGGTTTGACTCCCATTCGTTCAAACAGAATATTCGGGCTGACAAAGGACATTTCCTGAGTTTTCTCTGCAACTGCCACCTGAATGGTGTAACCCGTTGTTGTTTTGCTGCCGCTTTCAGCATCAAAAATTTGATAAACCAGCTTTAGACGGTTTTCAAACTCTTTGATGGTGGCTTGTACACGTATTTTCTGACCGAATTCTATTGGGCGACGATATTTAATTTTTGCATCAACAACCGGCCAGACATAGCCTGATGCGATCATTTCACGGTAGCCATAATTGAGCTGTTCCATCAGTGCTTCACGAGCAATTTCAAAATAACGAAAATAATTACCGTGCCAGACTACGCCCATCGGGTCGGTGTCATGGAAGGGTACGGTTAATTCAACCTCGCTGCTAAAACGGGGCGCTGTCAGCATTCCTTACTCCTTGGCTTTATTTGTAGGTAATTGCCAAAAATCGAAAAAGTTAAACCAATCAAGCGGAGATAACAGAGCATAATGCTCGAGGCGAGAGGCATAATGATCAACCGCCTGCTGTAATGCCTGTTCTCTCTGTTTACGGGGAAGTTCCAAAGGATCGGCGAAAGGTTCACAATAAATTCTGAACCGGTGATTTTGCCTGAGAGCAAACATCAGCAAAACCGGGCAGCGTAATACGGATGCCAGAATAAACGGCCCTTGGGGAAAAGGTGCTGAATCGCCAAGAAAAGGGCTCCAGATGACTCTATGCGTACTGATACGGGATGGATTAACGGCGATGCGATCACCGACAATGGCTACCCATTCCCCGGCTTCAATTTTTTCTTTCAGCAAAATAGCGGTATCTGCGCCTATATCGGTCACTGGCAATAAATTAATACCCGCCTGTGGTGAGACTTCTTCAATGATTTGCTTAAAACGCTGGGCATGTTCAGTAAACACCAGAGCATTAATTGTCCGCTGTCCGGCATGCTGAGCCAGTGCCCGGCAAACTTCGATATCGCCCAGATGAGAAACCAGCAACAGTTTTCCGCGAGAATCGCCACCTAAAAGAATATCTTCTGCACCATCAGAAAACTCGATATCTTTGCCCCATTTCAGATCACCGCGCCAGCTTGCTATTTTATCCAACATGGCACCACCAAAGCGCAAATAATGGCGGTAGCTGTTAAGCCCGGAAGGAATAGCAATCTTTTTGTGCTGCATGGTCTGTTTCAGACGGATAAGGTATTGCTGTGATGCCTGACGTTGTACTCCGCCGGTTGCCCAGAAATAACCGACGACTGGATAAAGTAACCATTCAAATGGCTTGCGTCCGAGGCTGCGGTAAACTGCCAGCATAAACTTCATGCCAGCTAAACCCTTACGCTCTTTAATAGCAGACCAATGACGTCGATTACCCCACCAGTGGCTAAATAAAGAACGCTTACGCCATAATAAAGCAGGAAATCGTGGCAACATGGCAAAAAACAGACGGGTATGCATCCAAGAAATACTGAGGTTGTCGCGTAAAGCATGAAAATGGGATAGCCCATTTTCGGGATAAGTCACTTGTGTCGGGACAAATTCACTTTCCGTACCCTGCCAGTACAGGCGGACCATAATTTCAATATCAAAGTCCATCCTGCGTCCGATACTCTTTTTTGTCAGCAAATTAAGTGTGGGAACCAATGGATAAATCCGAAAGCCGCACATGCTGTCTTTAATGGAAAGAGAAAGGGTTTCTATCCAGACCCAGAAATGTGTTATATAACGCCCGTAAAGCCGAGATTTGGGCACTGAGGCGTCATATTGTGGCAGGCCGGAAATCATACGATCCGGATATTGCTGAGCTTTGGATAAAAAAAGCGGAATATCCTCAAGGCAGTGCTGACCATCTGCGTCAACTTGTAGAGCGTGACTATAGCCAGCGTTTGCTGCTGCCCGCATTCCAGCCATCACAGCACCACCTTTTCCCTGATTTTGTTCAAGGCGGATTAGAGTAACATTGGGTGTTACCGTGGCCAGATTTTCGAGGCAATGCTGTGTAGTTATGTCGCTGCCATCATCAACGATAAAGCAGTGAAGCTGATAGTGGGATAGCTGTGCCAAGACAGCGGACATCGTTGCCCCATGGTTATAGCAGGGTATAACCACGCATGGTGTAATCGTGTTTGTGCTCAACGACATAATTTGATTTTTCCCTGACTTGCCGTTTTGTACTCGCCACTATCAGAAGATTCCACATCATACTGAAAAGTAAGCCGATGCTTGGTTTCTTCCCAGTGAATTTTTAAGCGCAGATTATCTTTGGGTTGCAGAGGTAACTGAAATTTCACCATCTCAACAGAAGCGCAATCCCAGCCCGGAGCCAGCAGAGTCTGTGCATAATGCATAACCCAATCGATCTGAGCGACACCGGGTAAAAGTGGCTGAACGGAAAAGTGACCGCGAAACCAATTCAGGTCAGTATCTAAATACAGGCGAATAATGGCCTCGTTTGGAGCTGGTTGCTCAATATGGGTTTCAGTGGGTTTCATTAAATAGTTCCTGTAACTCAGGCCATGAGCGTTTACTTTGGGCATTCAGGGGAATAGCAGTGGTTACTCGCCAGTAGCGAGGTAGCGCAACAGGTTCCAGCCAGGGCATGAGCTGACGGCGCCAACTCTGTGAACACTTCCCACTACCTTGTTGGCGATAGTACTGAAATGCTTCATCATCTAAAACAAGGACAGCTCCAATATAGCTGCGTTTCCCTCGATTGATGATCAGTGCTGCAGCATCGATAATCCCATCGATTGCACATAAACGGTGTTCAATTTCAGACAGAGAAATGCGTTTTTCTTCGATCTTAACTAAGCGATCTCGACGCCCCTGAAGTGAGAAACTCCCCTTTTCATCAAATAGCAGTCGATCATCCAGAACTATTCCATCTGTAGCAGAAAGCAGGGGGGAGTAAACGCGTAAGTTATTTTCCTTATCCTGCCGGAAAGAGACGCCAGCGAATGTTTTCCAGACTGCATGTTCTTCCCGGCGAGCTCGCCAGGCTATAATGCCTGTTTCGGTACTGCCATAAATTTCATTTGGGGTGGTCTTGAGCCATTGTGTGACCCGCTCTGCATCAGCAAAATTTAGTGGCCCTCCGGCTGAAACGACGAAAGAGCAGTTTGGGGCAGGAAGGGTATCATCTAATCGTTGTAGAAATGCTGGACTACTGATCAAAGCGTAACGTGTCAAAGGTGCTTGTGGACACTGGGTTAACTGTTCAGGAAATTCCACCATTTTACGCTCGAATGGTAAAGCAACAGACATTGGTAACCAGATTCGGAAAGTTAAACCATACAAATGCTGGTGGCTGACTGATGCGCGGATAACACAGGATTGCAGTCTGTCCAGCCATAAAGAAGCTAGCCATTGGGTTTCGAGATCCATCACAGTCACGGGTTTGATGACTTGTTTAGGTATTCCGCTGGATCCAGAAGTGAACATGACCAGTATTGCATCCGGGGATATATCAGGTAACGTTGTTTCAGAGATAATATTGCCTTGCTGAGGCGAAAAAATTTGCCAGCATGGGCAAGATAATTTTAGGGATAGATCGGTCAGTACACCATCAAAGCTGGATTGTTGTTCCTGTAGCTGTGCTTCACGGCAGTGTCCTGGAATGACCGGTGTTTTTCCGGCATGCAGAGTAGCCAGCAAGGCAACACAGAAATAATAACTGTCATCAAAGCATAATGCCCAGCGAGATGCAGTATGGTTTTTCAGGCGATGACAGAGTACCGTAACATCCTGCCGGAGTGTACTCAGTCTGATACAGTGATTGCCCCAGGTAATGACTCTGTCAGAGCCATTACCTGCTGATAACCATTGGGATACAGGAAAGGTTTTCATCTCTTTTTCACACGTTGGCGTACCAGCCATTCAATAACGATAAGCAGCCCAATTAGCAGGTAACTGATCATGCCATTCCATAGTGTCCATAGTGTCATATCGTTATACAGGCAAGTACCGAGAGCGGCTGTGCCATTTAAAATAAAAAATAGGCACCAGATGTAAGTCACTCTGCGCGTATAGACGATACCCTCAGGAGGCAAATTCGGTTCTTTGAGCCGGGCCAGCCTTTCCACAACAGGAGGCCCGTAGTACAGCGAACCGCCAAAAAGGGTAAGTAAAACGATATTAACGACGACTGGGTAGTACATCAAAAGCTGGTGATCACGCAGGATAAAACTGGCCAAACCCAGTGAAATTCCGGCAATTGACAGTATCCAGCCAGTATTCCAATTTATGTTTTGCAGCTTATCCGTTTTTTTTCTGCCTATGGTTTTACGACTTAGTAATAAGCGTAAAACAAAAAACAGGATGATAACGGGCAATACGATATTAAATTGCCCATAGCTGACCATCGCCCATACCAAAAATGGCCAAGCGATTAACATTACGGTATTGGCAATGCCAAACAATAAAGTCAATAATTTCAATTTCTTACCCGGCGTTTCCCTGCTGTATATTTCAACGTTTTAATACATTAAAGCCTTATGGCTGATAGAAATTACTCTTCTTGCAGCAGCTGCTCGACGGCATCCACCACATCTTGAACGGTGCGGACAGATTTGAATGCTTCGGGTTTAATTTTACGCCCTGTCTTTTTCTGTAAATGAACAACCATATCAACAGCATCAATGCTGTCGAGTTCCAGATCTTCATAGAGGCGTGAATTAGGCGTGATATCTTCGGGAGAAAGCTCAAACAGTTTGACCAAAAGTTGTAAAATTTCCTGATAAATTTGTTGTTTTTCCATGAGTGACTCTGCTGTTATCCCTGTTGTGACTCGATATAAGATGACAATGTAGCAACAGAAGAAAAATGCTGACGCATATCTTCACTTTCGGCGGATAGCACAATGCCATAGCGGGTTTTAACCGCCAGACCTAACTCCAACGCATCAATGGAGTCTAATCCCAGCCCATCACCGAACAGAGGTGCTTCGGTTTCAATATCAGCAGGGGTGATATCTTCCAGATTCAGGGTATCTATAATGAGTTGTTTTATTTCGATCTGTAAGTTTTGGTTTAGTTCTTGCGTGTTTGATTCTTGCATTATTGTATCCAACATCTAGTAATTTGATGGTGTTAATAACCGAGTGAGTTGACGATTGAGTTGGCGGGCAGCAATAGCGTATCCGCTCTCTATATCGGCAGAAAAATCCTTATTGGCGAGTTGCTCACCAACGGTAATGGTATAAATCGGTTTTTTGGGTGGGATTTGATACCACTTACTTTTTTTATCCAGCATCTTTTGGCTGCATGTAATGTGTACAATCCGGACATCACATTCACAGCGGACCGCAATATTGGCTGCACCGCGCTGGAGTGAAATAGGATGACCGGGCGTTGTACGCGTCCCTTCCGGAAAAATCAAGATATTGCCACCGGTAGTCAGCCTCTCGCGGCATGCAGGTAGCAAAGTTTCGGCATCACTGTTGATGAGATAGCGAGCGGAGCGAACCACACCACTGAGAAAAGGGTTACGTAGCAGTGCAGATTTGACGATGCAATCCACATCCGGCAGATTCGATGCCAGGATGACGTAATCCAACAAAGTAGGGTGATTGGCGACGATTAGGCAGCCTTTATCTGTGCGTAGCTTATCTGCACCATTAAAGTGATAATCCAATACTCCCAGTTTTCTGGTTAAAAACAGGAACAGGCGAAAACAGGTTGAGATACTACGCCGTGCGATACGGAGCCGTTTCTCAGCATTACGCTGAAAAATTAATAATAAATTAAACCAGATCAGAGAAAGCAATAACCCACCAATACCAAACAGGGCAAAACAGAACCCAGTCATCAGCAGGCGCCAAAGCCAATTAGCCTGCTCAGTTATGCGGTCTGTTATCTTTCCTTCCATACTATTTGCTCCTGTTGCTCCAGTGCCATGTACAGTGATCTCCAGCGACGGTAAAGCGTGGTTTTCCCTTTAGCCAGCCGTGTAAAAACTGAAGGCTCTGGGGAAGGGCAGGCTCTGTCTCCGGTGACGGATGCTTTTCACAATGCAGGCTATTTCCTTGCGCAAAAAGCAATGCAACAGCGAATGGATAGGTGGGCGTATTTTCATCTATCTCATTGTGGTAGAAATCAGGGATCTTGCCGTCAAAATCGACAAGTAACACGTTGTTATAACCAGCATGATGCAGGGTCGCGACTTCAAATAACCCCTGCTGAAAACTGTCAATTCCGGCAGAAACTGAAGAAGAAACCAGCGGTGCTTTGGCAACAATAGTAAGGTTCCCCACAGACGAATTATGAACTGACATGGCGAAGTTAGTTGGGGAAACAGGTTCGGTTTGTGCCAGATTCATTAGTATCTGATAATTGCGCTCCAGTTCACCATGGCGGCTGGTATAGACTATGGCATCCACTTTATTCCGGCGCAAAATGCTTAAACCACAATCTACAGCTAGGCGGCTGCCCGAATTGAGACGGCGGGCAGTCATCATCGGGAGCTGAGAGCATTTTGCCAGAGGGTGTGATCCATCTATGGCAGTAGGTGAAATGGCAGACCATTTTTCCCATTCTTCAGGAACAGAAAGGCCCGGAGCTACGGCTTGCCAATCTGTAATATCCAATGTCAATTTCATGAAATACCGTCAATTATTTTTTCTTGCAAACCAGTAGCGTATGCCCAAGCCCTAACTGATTAATTTTGTTTTCTACTACAAATCCGGCTTTATCGAGGAATTGATTAAAGTTGTCCATACTATAAAAACGGCTATTGCCATTTGCCATGCAGGTAAAATAAAGCGAAGTTGCATTGAGGCTATAAGCAGCCGCTTCAAATGGTTGACAGTCCCAGAATAATTCCATGATGCATACTCTGGCATCTGGTTTCATTGATGCAGAGATCTTGCATAAAATATCAATAATCTGTGTTTCGGAAAAACAATCGAGGAACTGACTCATCCACCAAATATCGGCATCTTTAGGTAATTCACAATCCGATAACATATCAACAGGGTGGCCTGAAATACGTTCAGCCATTCCCTGACTGCGGATATTTTTTTCAGCCAGTTCAATTTGCTGGGGTAAATCCAGAATAGTGACGCTGACTTTACTGTCATATTGGCAACAGCGCAATGCCCATTTTCCTGTATTTCCACCAACGTCATAAATCAATTTGGGATTCAGGGAAAAAATAGCTTTTAATGCTGCATTGAAAGCAGAATCAGAGTAAAAATGGTCAAATGAGAACCAACTTGTTTTAGCTGGCTCTGGTAGTTGGCTGAGAGCAGGATAAATGGTTGACCACTCACCAAATACTTTTAAACCGGCAGGCTTATTTTCTTGCAGCGATTCTTTAAGATGAAACAGGCCTTGGTAACATACGTCCTGAGTAAAATCCATATTGACGCGAGTCATTTTGTCATGCAACAAATAATGACCAATTTTACTGAGGAAATAATGATCATCGCGCTTCAGGATAATTCTGCCACTTAACCCCATATCCAATAAAACACCTATTCCATAGCTGTCTAATTTTGAACCATTACAGATTTCATCTTTTGTTGCTCCCTCTTTATGGTGTTTATCCAGAAAAGATAAGATGCCAAAATCACGTAGGCAAATTGCCGTCTGAAATAGCATGGGTGCAAAAGCAATGCGCTGAGCTTCAGTAATTGCTTCAAACGCACTTAAATCATCTTTGTCGTAATTATGGGGAGTGGTCATATATCCGTATATCCAGTGGAATATTTAAACCCTAATAGAATTAGGGTTAATGTGTTGATAGGGCTACGTTCGCGTGAAATACGCCAGTAACATGGAGAAATTATTGGTTAGCCATAGTAGCTAAACGCACTTGAATGTCATTATTCAATGTATTAGTCCACATATTATATTTACGGTGGATCTTTCCGTTTTTAGCCTTTAGTCCTTTACTGCTGACATAGTGAATAGAATAATTTTTATTCGTATAGGTAATACGTATCTTAACTTCGTGCCCACGAGTATTCAGTAATCCGTCGATAACGCCCGGAGAAACTTCATTCATTATCCATTTACGTTTTTGCCCTGCCTCAAGGATCGCTTTTTTCACTGTAGGCAGTGAATTTTTTGTCACGATTGTGGTTTGTTGAGTATTTATTGGGGTTGTGCGGGCACAGCCGGCGAGCATAACGACACAGGCCAGACTAACTAATATCTTGGATGTTGTTTTCATCATTTTTCTCTTTTGGGGTCGGGATGGATCACAAGCAATATGTCTATTTTCGACGCTATATTAAATAAATAATGATGATATCGCTACACTTACTGCCCACCCTTAACTGAACAGTGATTTGTTGAGCATTAATTGACTCGTTGTTATTGCTATCATTTATAGATAGTTCGTTATAAAAGTTTGTTTGTAAAATGAAATTGTTTATATTTACCTATAATTTTGTAATTTGACAGGTTAAGTGAAATATAAAAAATATACTGATATTTTAATAAAAAGTTGGACGCAATTTATTCTCTCTCTAATAATGATCATTCATATTTATTCTCTATTTTTATTCAAGTGATTTATTCACCAGATGAATAATAATCACCATATTTATTCTTATTATTGCCATTCATTTTCTTATCGTTAATCGGCTGAGTTAAAAGTAAGCACCATTATTGTTCAACTCATGAACCATCATAGTGCAAATGATTAGATCTCATCTTTTCCCCAACCTTAATTAGTTGAAAAAAAGCATATTACTATCTTGGCATGTGTATTGCTGTGTAAACCCTATTATATCTACAGGAGTACCACAGCATGACATCAATGACTGGCTGCACCTTAAAATACTGGCATGAGCGGATACGACAGGATGTGGAGTCCGTTTTTGCTTTACTGCGACAGCATCTAGATTCCTTTTTACCTGATGATAATGCCTGGATTTATCTTGCAACACCGGAACAGTTGCAGGCTCAAATTGGTTTACTGTTACCTGCCTATCAGCGTAGTCCCGACGCATTTCCATTATTCGGTATTCCTTTTGCCGTTAAGGACAATATTGATGTTGCTGGCTGGCCGACAACGGCGGCTTGCCCAGCGTTTGAATATATTGCAGATGAAGATGCGACAGCGGTTGCCAGACTAAAAGCGGCGGGAGCGATCGTCGTGGGAAAAACGAATATGGATCAGTTTGCAACCGGATTAGTCGGCACTCGTTCACCTTATGGCGTGGTTAAAAACAGTTTCAATGATCGTTATATTAGCGGCGGCTCCAGCTCTGGCTCTGCTTCTGTCGTTGCCAGAGGATTAGTGCCATTCGCGCTTGGGACGGATACCGCTGGTTCCGGACGAGTGCCTGCTGGCTTCAATAATATTGTCGGTTTGAAACCCACGAAGGGCTGGCTTTCCGCCAAAGGGGTTGTTCCTGCCTGTCGACTCAACGATACCCTGTCTGTTTTTGCCCTGACAGTTGAAGATGCTTTCAGTGTTGCGGATATTGCCGGAGGATTCGACGACAATGATGCTTATTCCTGCATAAATCCGGCATCTACTCCCGCAACATTGCCGGATCAACCTGTATTTGCTATTCCTGCAAATCCTGTATTTTGCCATGACACGATTGCCGAATCCGCATGGCAGAAGGCTTTGTACGAGTTACAAAACATGGGGGTAACTCTTCAGCCAATTGATTTCTTGGTATTCAGCCAACTGGCTGAACAACTTTATCAGGGCGCATGGATTGCTGAACGCACGACGGTTGTGAATGGCATGCTGAGTTTTCCTGCAATGATGGTTCCAGAGGTGTACCAGATTATTGCTGGTGGTAAAAAGTACAGTGCCGTCGATACGTTTAAGGCCGAATACCAGCGGGCAACACTGGCGAGGAAGATCCAGCATATATTAGCCGGCTTTGACGCCCTTATTGTTCCTACTGCACCAACGATCAGAACGATTGAAGAAATTAGACGGGAGCCGATTCACTATAATTCCGAACTTGGCATTTATACCAATTTCACCAATCTTGCCAATCTTTCCGCACTTGCTTTGCCTGCCCCTTTCCGAACTGACGGATTACCCGCAGGTGTTACCTTACTTGCACCAGCCTGGCATGACCGCGCACTCGCATCATTTGGTTTGCGCTGGCAGCAGCATCTTGCATTACCACTTGGTGCCACCGGCCAATTACTGGATGGGGAAGCAATGGTGCTACCACCATCCGGGCAGCATATTCGGTTAGCAGTCGTCGGAGCCCATCTTCGGGGCATGCCACTGAACAATCAATTAATCGAACGTAACGCCGTATTTGTTGAGGCCACACAGACCGCATGCTGTTACCGACTCTACGAACTAGCCAACACTCAGCCCCCCAAACCCGGATTAGTCAGGGATGACACAGGCGCATCAATCAGTATTGAGCTTTGGGATATCCCATTGGCCTATTTTGGTGCGTTTGTCGGTGAAATACCGCCTCCGTTAGGTATCGGTTCACTGGAATTAGCCGATGGTCGCTGGGTAAAAGGTTTCATCTGCGAACCGGTTGCACTGAATGGTGCAACGGATATTACCGCGTTCGGTGGCTGGCGTAATTGGGTTATCAGTCAGGAGAAAAATAATGTTTAAAACGGTATTGATTGCTAACCGCGGAGAAATTGCCTGCCGAGCTATTCGTACTTTGAAACGGCTCGGGATTGTCAGTGTGGCTGTATATTCAGACGCAGATAAAAATTCACAACATGTTAAAGATGCTGATATTGCATTGCCGCTAAACGGCGAAAAAGCCAGTGAGAGCTACTTGTGTATCGACAAAATTATAGGAGCAGCACAACAGAGCCATGCAGAGGCCATCTGGCCGGGATATGGCTTTCTGTCTGAATGTCTACTGTTTGCAGAAGCGTGTGAAAAAGCAGGTATTGTCTTTGTGGGCCCGACATCACATCAGATTGGTGAATTTGGCCTGAAGCACCGCGCCCGCGAACTGGCCGCAGAAGCAGGTGTACCGATGACACCGGGAACAGGGTTGCTTAATTCA
The DNA here is from genome assembly GCF_037996705.1 of Xenorhabdus bharatensis. Classification (NCBI taxonomy): domain Bacteria; kingdom Pseudomonadati; phylum Pseudomonadota; class Gammaproteobacteria; order Enterobacterales; family Morganellaceae; genus Xenorhabdus; species Xenorhabdus bharatensis. The sequence goes on from NZ_JBBMXG010000010.1 coordinate 102,361, forward strand.
CTGGATGAAGCGCTTAGTGCTGCTGAAACTATCGGTTATCCGGTTATGCTGAAAAGCACTGCGGGTGGTGGTGGGATCGGCCTTAGTTGTTGTTATGACGAAAATGCACTGAGTGAGGCATGGGAGAGTGTGCGCCGTCTTGGTGAACAGTTTTTCAGTGATACCGGCGTATTTTTGGAGCGGTGTATCAGGCAGGCCCGCCATATTGAAGTGCAGATTTTCGGCGATGGTAAAGGTAATGTCGTCGCGCTGGGAGAGCGTGATTGCTCTTTGCAGCGCCGGAATCAAAAAGTCGTCGAAGAAGCACCGGCGCCTCATTTACCGCAACAAACCCGAACGGCATTGCTGGATTCCGCAGTGCAATTGGGCCGGCTGGTGAATTATCGCAGCGCAGGTACGGTGGAGTACATTTATGATGTCGAACAGGATGAGTTTTACTTTCTTGAGGTTAATACTCGTCTGCAAGTCGAACATCCCGTGACGGAATGCGTGACCGGGCTTGATTTAGTGGAGTATATGCTGCGGGTGGCGGCTGAGCTACCCATTGACTGGGCGGATTTAACGCGGACACCGGTTGGAGCTGCGATTGAAGTGCGGCTGTATGCAGAAAACCCACTGAAAAACTTTCAGCCCGCTCCGGGAGTCCTGACGGAAGTTAAATTCCCTGAAGGTACACGAATCGATAGTGGAGTGCGCACGGGCAGTGAGGTGTCTGCATTTTATGATCCGATGATCGCTAAAATGATTGTTCATGCAGAAAACCGGGAAAAAGCGCTGATCAAACTGCGTGAGGCACTGGATTCCTGCCAATTGCATGGCATTACAACCAATCTGGAATACCTGCGTCAAATTACAGCCAGTAAGTCATTCCAGCAAGGGCAAGTCTGGACCCGAATGCTTGATAGTTTTGAACCTCAGGCAAGTGCTATCGAGGTTCTGCAAGCGGGAACCTGGAGCAGTGTTCAGGATTATCCCGGTCGGTTGGGGTATTGGGATATCGGTGTTCCGCCATCCGGCCCGATGGATGATTTGGCTTTTCGGTTAGCCAACCGGATTGTCGGTAATCATGAGTCGGCAGCCGGACTGGAGTTTACGCTGGAGGGGCCAACCTTACAGTTTCATTGTGATGCATTGATCGCGTTGACCGGAGCAGAGAGTACCGCATTATTAGATGGAACAAACGTACCTTATTGGCAACCACTGAATATCAAGGCCGGGCAAATACTTGAGATAGGACGGGCAAAATCCGGCTGCCGTACATACCTTGCGGTCAGAAATGGCCTTGATGTTCCTTGTTACCTCGGAAGCCGTTCCACCTTTGTACTCGGGCAATTTGGCGGGCATGCTGGTCGTATCTTAAAAATTGCCGATATGCTTCCCATCTCACAGCCTGCCTTACCTGCCTGCACAACGCCTGCGCCAATCAGCCTACCGCAGGCACCTGAACCTGCCGCGATCCCCGTTTATGGTGATATATGGGATATTGGCGTACTTTATGGGCCGCATGGTGCGCCTGATTTTTTCGCTCAGGACTATATGGATGAATTTTTCTCCACTGAATGGCAGGTGCATTACAATTCAAACCGTCTGGGTGTACGGCTGACAGGCCCAAAACCTGTCTGGGCGCGCCCTGATGGTGGTGAAGCAGGTTTACATCCTTCAAATATTCATGATTGTGAATATGCGATTGGTTCTATCAATTTTACGGGCGATTTTCCTGTCATCCTCACCCGTGACGGGCCTAGCCTCGGTGGTTTTGTTTGCCCGGTTACTATCGCCAAAGCTGAATTGTGGAAAGTCGGTCAGGTCAAACCGGGAGATCGTATCCGCTTCCATCCCATCAGTATTGAAGAGGCGGTCACTCTGGAAGAGCAGCAAAATCGTATTATTGCCACGTTGAGATCAACGTCGGAAGCACCGTTAAAACTAGAACGAACGTTACAGATAGCAGAAGAAGCGCATTCTGGTGCCGTGCTGGCAGAGATTTCCGCCACCCATTCTGCTCCGGCGGTTGTTTATCGTCAGGCGGGGGATAACTATATTCTGATCGAATATGGTGAAAATATTCTGGATTTGGCGCTACGCCTGCGGGTACATCTGTTGATGGAAAAATTACATGCTTTAGCTGAACCGGGAATTAACGAAGTTGCTCCGGGTGTCCGTTCTTTGCAAATCCGCTATGACAACCGGCAAATTGAGCAGCAAAAACTCATTGCTTTGTTGCTCGATTTGGAAAAACAGCTTGGCAATGTCAGCACGATGAAAGTGCCATCACGCATTATCCATCTGCCGATGGCATTTGAAGACAGTGCAACACTGGGAGCAGTGAACCGTTATCAGAGCACGGTAAGATCCAGTGCGCCGTGGTTACCGAATAACGTCGATTTTATTCAGCGTATTAACGGGCTGGTTGATCGTGAAGCTGTGCGCCGTATCCTATTTGATGCCAGTTACCTGATCCTCGGTCTGGGCGATGTGTATCTGGGTGCTCCGTGCGCTGTTCCAATCGACCCTCGTCATCGTCTTTTAAGCTCAAAATACAATCCGGCACGTACTTTTACTGCAGAAGGAACAGTGGGTATTGGCGGTACGTATATGTGTATCTATGGCATGGATTCTCCCGGAGGTTATCAGTTGGTGGGACGAACCCTGCCAATTTGGAACAAATTTCTGAAAAATGAACAGTTCGCGGAAGATAAGCCGTGGCTATTGCGATTCTTCGATCAAATACGTTTTTATCCTGTTACTGAACCAGAGTTAGAGCAGTTACGGGAAGATTTTCAGGAAGGGCGTACAGCTATCCATATTGAAAATACGCAGTTTGATTTTGCCGAACACCAGCGCTTTCTGAAAGAAAATGCCGAAGATATTGCCTATTTTAAACTAAGGCAGGCAGTGGCTTTTGAAACCGAGGTCATGCGCTGGCAACAGGAACAGTTGGAGGAAGAGAGTCCTGTTCAGGATGGAGAAGAACAGTCACAAGAAGAACTTAATGAGGATGGTTTGCAAATTAGTGCGGATATGAGTGGGAATATCTGGAAAGTATTGGTCAAATCAGGCGATGACGTGGAAGAAGGGCAGCCGCTGATTATTGTAGAGGCCATGAAGATGGAGCTGGCCATTCATGCTCCACAGGCTGGCCGTGTTACAAGGATTAGCTGTCAGCCGGGGAGTGCGATTAGCCCCGGAGATGCATTGTTGTGGTTGGGTGCGGGAGATAGCTGATGTATCAGTGATATCACATAGCCGTAATAAATAATAATACCCTCGTCTGAGGGTAAACTACGCCTTAGTTAGCCTTCAGATGGGTAAAAATATTAGCTCTTCACACCTACTATTAAAAATATTACTTCAGGACACTTTATTGTCATTGATAATAAAAAATATGAAAATTTGAGTTGTCACTGTATGAAAAATAGATAGAGTTACTCTCTTAAACGGACGATTTTTCCATTCATCTCAAATTTTAGTTAAAAAAACATAGGATATCTATGCGTAAAAAACATTTAGCCTACTATATTATTAGTAGTTTGTTTGCACTATTTACAGTCATATCCAATATTCACCTTGCTTATATTGTTTTTCCTTCCGTTAATTTCGGTTTGTTCGGAAAAATATACCTTTTCAAAAAAACATTCATTATTGCTCTCGCTTTATATGTTATCATCCTTAACGAAATAGCAAGAAGAGAAAAAAGATGGAGTTTTTGCTTTGACTTGATTAAAGGACGAAAAGATATAGCGATAGAAAAAACAGATTTATTTATTATATTTTCAGTCTCTTTGACATTCATTTATTTTTCTTTCTTTATTTTAAATTCTTTTTCTTTATTACTAATGATCTACACCAACTTTAGGTTTGAATATATTTCGTATTTTAGTATGTACATAATATCTTGCTTAATCAATTTAAGCATCATTATTGTCTCTATGATACCGTTATTTAGAGCAATGAAAATATATAGAAAACAAAAAAAACAAAATCACTTGGTGTGAGTACAGCTTTTTTGCTGGCACTTGATGTCAGCAAAAAAATGGGTCATGCTTCCAATTTATAATTTATAATTTATAATTTATAATTTATAATTTATAATTAATGATATAATGACAATTACCTTGAAAATGATCAACCAATCTATCTATTGAATTTTCTTAGCCAAAGGCCCACCTCTGGTGAGAGGCTGAAGCCTTGTATTTTGAAAAATGGTCATGCATGTAATGTGTTGATGTTTTTCCTTCCCCAGACAGCAATATTAGCCGCTCCAAACGCCCAAAAATCTGGTGAGTTGAGTAGCTGTAAACCCCGCTCAAATTTGTCCAAAGATAATGAGGAGTCTGCCAGCATTTTTTCACGTATTTGCACCGCAGTTAATTCAACGAATTTAGCTGCCGCCCCTCCACCTTGAATGACAGGAAGATCTCCTTCTCCTCCAACTTGCGTCAGTTCCGTTGTAGCAATAATTTTTGGTAGGTTACGCATACAAAAGCCATCTCGCCCAGATGATGTGGCCATTGCATTGGCTAAAGCTGTCATAAACTCACGATATACAGCAGATGAGGAAGTATTTATTGGGAAAAAATCAATGTCTTCTAATAATAATATTCCAGATGGACGAAGTGCATTAATCATCCGTTGGATCACATATTCCAGATTTGATGGTAAATGATAAAGAACCCAACGAGCATGAATAAAATCAAATGATGAGTCCGGTAGTTCCGATTTGAGAATATCATGCTCCCATATTTCAAGATTGGGGAGCTCGATATGCTCAAGTAATGTTGTATTGATATCCGTTGCCACTACACTGCCGCTAGCTCCAACATGCCTACACAACCATTTAGCGATTGAACCATTTCCAGCACCAATCTCCAGACAACGAGAACCTTGGGCAAGGTCAAGCATTTTTATACGACGCTGAGTCATAGGATCTAAATGATGTTCTAATAACGATAAACGATAGCTTGCCTGTCTATAAGAATTATCCAATGTATAACTTGACATAAATAACATCCAATATTGCGTGTGAGTACTATTTTATCGAGCAATCGAATAAAAATAACTTAATTATTTCAAGTGGTAATATTATAATTTGATAAGCCTTGATCTTTTTTGAAGCCTTGGATGTGAGGTGTCTTGCGCAACCCAATTGACAATATATTCAGGATAGGTTAGTGAGAAATTACGCTAAATAACTTTTCAAAATGATAGGAGTACTCCTTACCCCGCGTGACACGCGGGGTAAGGAACACCGCATGCTGATACTCTCACTATTATGAAAAGGTATATAGTATGTTGGCTCTGGAGTTAATTTTTGAGTGTAACCATACAGGGAGTAAATCCGATCATAAGTACAAATGCTGGCTTAATTCTAGGGTAATTAAGCCAGTTTGTTTCAATTATTATCAGTAATTTTTTGCGTTAAATATGCAATCCATTTTCAATGCTCTCAGCAAGCATTCCGGGGTCTCCAATACCTCTAATATTCTTTATAAATGGAAGATCCAGTTTATCAGCCAACTCATCAATATTGATACCATCTTCAATAGATTGCTCGAATGTCAATTTTGTTATCTGGTTCCATAAATTTCCGGCAAACCACGAGCAATTTGTTATAGGTGTGTATACCCCATTCTTCATATCTTCAGAGGTAAGTTGCATCAGTTTTGCCAACTGGTTACTTTCATCTATTAACTTAGGTATAAGTTTCATTTCTATTAGTTCAGGATTTATCGCTTTACTATCAACCTTCACACAGCGCTGAAGGTGGAATTTCCTCTCTGGAGAATCATTGGTAAATTCTGAGTTTTTTACGAAGCCATATCCTGCATGAAAAGCATAGGATGTATTATCTCCTTCTTTTGCACTATTGAAGTAAATAACCCATGCATGACCAAAGCCACCTCCGCCAAAGTCACTTCCCAATACTTTAAATACTTCTCTAATTATTGTGTCTTTCTCACTCCACGGATACTGTTGCCCTATAGCCATCGCTTTTTCTATTATTGGCTTCATATTCGTACGGTCAACCGTTCGATTGGTACGAATACATATTTGTGGATAGCCGACACTTTCATCTCCGAATGGTTGATATTTGTCTGCCTTGATCATAATTACCTCCTTGAGATTGATATATGATAAAAAATAATTTAAATAAATAGCGAGATAAATTGTCACTTAAATACTGATTCTTCCCTTTATTAGAAGAATTCGTATTCTTGAGTAGTGAGCAATTTTTAAAGTTAGACTAAAAAATAGACTGTATTTTATTGCATCAGTTATTAATACATATTCCATTGTTTTATTTAAAAACAGGATTTCTCAATAGTAACTCCTGTTCTTGTTAGTAATATTACAAACTTTATTTTTTATAATGAAATTACCACCACTGTATGACATATATTACAATTACCTCACAATGGATTTATAATACTCAAATTAAACCATAATAAATGAAATTATATCATCGAGTGATTATAAGGATTGCCAAAGTATCAATTTGAAAAATAGAGAAGAGAGCGTTCGCTTGAGATAAATATCAGAGAATGTAAGAAAGGGAGTAATTATTGGGAAGGGATATGCATTCTGTTAATTTAAAGTCATAAACTTCATATGACATGTAATCATTCTAAATAAACATGATGTAATTCAGAAGTCATATATCGCCATTTTTATTGGATATAAATTAAATAATATATAACCAATTGAGATTAATTATACCTTCATGATTTTTCACTTGTTTATTTTATAAATCATCTATACTTGATTCAGATAATAAACATTGAAGGTATGTAATCATGGTAGCAAAAAAACTACTTATAATAACTTTGGCCACTCCCTTCTTTATATATGGTTCATTAGCAAAGGCTGATACTCAGACTTTCGGCATAGGATATTCAAATAGTCAAATATCAACGCCAGCTAATACCTATCTTGATGGAGTTAATGTCCATTATCGTTATGAATGGGACTCGCCAGTCAGTATTATAGGTACATTCACTCATATGAGAGGTAGCACAGATCAAGTCGTAAAATATACAAATTCAGCCTCTGGAAATCATCAAAACACACAATTTGAGCAACCAGTCGCGTTTAAGTCAAAATACTTTTCCCTAATGGTAGGCCCCGCTTATCGTATCAATGATTATCTGAGTATTTATAGCCTAATCGGTATTGCTCATGTAACAAATCGTGCACATAAAACCGCCATAGATACTAATGATGGAGCTAATTCTGGTGATTTTGATATTTTACCGGCTGCTGATGAAACGCTGAAAACGAATGAGCTTGCTTATGGTGCAGGTATTGAAATTAATCCGGTGAAAAACTTCAGCGTTTATCTTGCCTATGAGGTTACTACGTCAAAACATGCTCCCAGAGGATCGCGTAACGAGGGCGTTAACAACTATATCAATGGATTTAATGTCGGCGTAGGGTATCGGTTTTAAGAAAAAATGTGTGGTAGTGCTTTAGTGTTTATTCACTTTTACAGAAACAAAGCGCTATTCAGGGCTAAATATCCTTTAATCCTGAATAGTACTTGTGACTTTATGAATTCCCCGTCGCTTGCGGCGGGGAATTAAACCCTGAGAGATTAAAGGTATTGACTTAGATTATAATGAAGGAAGCTCAGATAACGGCCAGCGCGCTTTCACCGTTACACCTAAATTGTTCTTTGTTCCGTTAGTCAAACGGATCATTCCAGCCAATGCGATCATTGCCCCGTTATCAGTACAAAATTCAGGGCGGGCGTAAAAAACTTCACCATGCAATTTTTCTGCCATATTTTGCATTCTGATACGCAATGTACGGTTTGCACTCACCCCTCCTGCCATAACCAACCGCTTGAAGCCAGTCTGCTCCAATGCCCGTTTACATTTTATGACCAGAGTATCAACAACAGCCTCTTCAAATGCGTGTGCAATATCTGCTTTGGTTTGTTCATCCTGTTCAGCATCACAGCCCGCTACATGATTACGAATCGTATTCGCTGCAAACGTTTTCAAACCAGAAAAACTGAAATCCAGCCCCGGACGATCGGTCATTGGACGAGGGAAAACAAAACGCCCTGCTTTACCTTGCTGCGCTATACGAGAAAGAACAGGCCCCCCGGGGTAATCCAGACCCAGTAATTTTGCCGTTTTATCGAAAGCTTCACCCGCTGCATCATCAATCGACTCACCAAGCAGAGTATACTTGCCAATACCTGTCACGCTAATAAGCTGAGTATGACCACCAGAAACCAGTAAAGCGACAAAAGGAAATTCAGGTTTATTCTCTTCCAGCATAGGCGCTAATAAATGCCCTTCCATATGATGAACAGGAATAGCGGGTACATCCCATGCAAACGCCAGTGAACGACCAATAGTCGCTCCAACCATCAATGCCCCCACTAAACCGGGGCCTGCGGTGTAAGCAACAGCATCAATATCTTTACTTGTCAGACCCGCTTCTTTCAAAGCCGCCTGAATCAGAGGAACTGTTTTACGGATATGATCACGGGATGCCAGTTCAGGCACAACTCCACCATAATCGGCATGTAGTTTTACCTGACTGTACAATTGATTGGCTAGCAGGCCGGATTTGTCATCATAAATTGCGATTCCAGTTTCATCGCAGGACGTTTCTATACCTAAAACTCGCATTGTACTTGTTATCTCGTCACGGTAGTTAAAGCAAATAATTAAAGCGGAGGCCAGTGTATCACTATCTATTTATTACCACATCTGTTTACAACCACTATTCAGTTAGACTCCATTAGTTTTCGGGTATGCATATTTAACGCAATGACAGGCAATAGGTTCCATTTACATGCTGACTCTTTGCTCTGTTTAGTCTATAATCAGTCCCCTACTTGAATATCCAGTGTGGTTAAGTGAATAACGTCGGCCCGGATTGCTTGTTTTGCGTACAAAAAAGCGACCTATAACCTGCGACGTTGTGTGTTTCAATTTTCCACGGCCCTTTACAAAGCCGTGCTCATTGAAGTAAAATTCCGCACCATTTTAAAGACGGCTGGCACTATCACGCCAGCGACAAACCCGATTTCTATTGAGGTGAGAGGCACATGCCAGTAATTAAAGTACGTGAAAACGAGCCATTTGACGTAGCTCTGCGTCGCTTCAAGCGTTCTTGCGAAAAAGCAGGCGTATTAGCAGAAGTTCGTCGTCGTGAGTTCTATGAAAAACCAACGACTGAACGCAAACGCGCTAAAGCATCCGCGGTTAAGCGCCACGCTAAAAAGCTGGCTCGTGAAAACGCACGTCGCACTCGTTTGTACTAATCTTTGCGGCCCGTCCGCAAAGTGTTTGTTTTAACAAACAACTGCAGTTAAAGGCCGTGCTTTCTCTGAGAAAGCGCGGCTTATTCTCGTTCATCAACAGGCGTAAAAGGGCTTATGGCTGGACGAATTCCACGCGCATTTATCAATGACTTGTTAGCAAGAACCGATATCATTGATCTAATTGATGTCAGAGTGCCTCTCAAAAAGAAAGGTAAAAACCATCAGGCGTGTTGTCCTTTTCATAATGAGAAAACCCCTTCATTTACTGTTAATGGCGATAAACAGTTTTATCATTGCTTCGGGTGTGGAGCCCACGGTAACGCCATCGATTTCTTAATGAATTATGACAGGTTAGATTTTGTCGAATCCATTGAAGAACTGGCTACAATGCACGGGCTGGAAGTCCCTTACGAAGCAGGCTCAGGCGGCGGGCACATCGAACGTCACCAACGGCAAAATCTTTATCAGTTGATGGATAAACTAAACAGTTTCTATCAACGTTCACTGACGACACCAAACGGACAGGCCGCCCGGCAATATCTGACCAGACGCGGGCTCAGTGAAGAGGTCATTCAGCGTTTTGCAATCGGCTTCGCCCCTGCAGGGTGGGATAATGTCCTGAAGCAGTTTGCCCATAATACCGAAGACCGCAAGCAGTTAAGCGATGCAGGGATGCTGGTCACGAATGATAACGGCCGCACTTATGACCGTTTCCGTGAACGTATTATGTTCCCTATTCGTGATCGCAGGAGCCGTGTCATTGCATTTGGAGGCAGAGTCTTGGGGGATGCACTTCCCAAGTATCTGAACTCACCGGAAACGGAAATTTTCCATAAAGGCCGCCAGTTGTATGGTCTTTATGAAGCGCAGCAAAGCCACAATACCCTTTCTCGGTTATTGGTGGTTGAAGGTTATATGGATGTCGTCGCACTGGCTCAGTTTGGCATTGATTATGCAGTAGCCTCGTTAGGAACATCGACGACAGCCGAGCACGTTCAGCTACTTTTCCGGACAACCGATAGTGTTATCTGTTGTTACGATGGAGACCGTGCAGGCCGCACTGCCGCATGGAGGACGCTGGAAACAGCATTACCTTATCTGAATGATGGCCGGCAATTACGTTTTATGTTCTTGCCTGATGGCGAAGATCCAGATTCACTAGTACGCAAAGAAGGGCGGGAAGTATTTGAACAGAGAATGGAAAAGGCACTGACTCTGTCTGAATTTCTGTTTGATTCACTATTGTTACAGGTTGATTTAAGTACCCCAGAAGGGGCAACTAAGCTTAATTCACTTGCGATGCCACTGATTAGTCAGATTCCGGGCGAAGCGTTGCGGCTTTACCTGCTAAAAGAACTTGGGAAACTGCTGGGCATACCTGATACTACACAATTGGAACGATCTTTAGCAAAGCTTGTCAAAAAAGATACCAATACTTATCAGGCGCTAAAACTGAAACCAACGACAATGCGCATACTAATCGCATTACTGGTACAGAACCCGCATTTAGCGACATTAGTCCCTTCATTACAGGGAATGTTTTCTGCTCAGGTAGCGGGATTACCGCTATTTATTGAGCTTGTCGACACATGCCTTGCTCAACCGGGGTTAACAACCGGTCAACTTTTGGAGCAATATCGCGATAATAAGTACGCAAAACAGCTTGAAAAACTCGCCGCATGGAACGATATACAAGTAGAAGAAATTGCTGAAAAAACGTTTAGTGATGCGTTAAATCATCTTTTTGCATCAGCGCTAGAAGAACGTTTTAACTTTTTGGTTGCTAAAGAAAGAACTGAAGGTCTGACACCGGAAGAACGTAAAGAAGTCTGGCTGATTTCTGAATCCAGCGCTAAAAAATGAATCCAGAATTTACGGCTTAAGTGCCGGATGAGGTAGGGAGATAGCCCTACAATTGCCGCTATTGAGGGCAGTGGCAATACAACGAAATGCCCCCTAAATGTTATTGTTGGCATATTTGTTTCGCCGACTGACACCAACCAATACTCTGAAGTGTGGATACTGTCTTATGGAGCAAAACCCGCAGTCACAGCTGAAGCTACTTGTCACCCGAGGTAAGGAGCAAGGCTATCTGACCTATGCTGAGGTCAATGACCATCTGCCGGAAGATATCGTCGATTCTGATCAGATAGAAGATATCATCCAAATGATCAATGACATGGGCATCCAGGTGATGGAAGAGGCACCTGATGCCGATGACCTCATGTTGGCAGAAAACACAAACGACACCGATGAAGATGCGGCAGAAGCAGCTGCGCAAGTGTTATCCAGTGTCGAGTCAGAAATCGGTCGTACTACTGACCCGGTTCGCATGTACATGCGTGAAATGGGTACAGTTGAACTACTGACTCGTGAAGGTGAGATTGACATTGCGAAACGCATTGAAGATGGCATCAACCAAGTACAGTGCTCCGTTGCCGAATATCCTGAAGCTATTACCTATCTGCTAGAACAGTATGACCATGTTGAAGCAGGTGAAAGCCGCCTGTCTGATCTGATTACAGGATTTGTTGATCCTAACGCAGAAGAAGATCTTGCACCAACAGCGACTCACATTGGCTCCGAGCTTCCTCAGGAAGAGCTCGACGAAGACGATGATGAAGATGAAGACGGTGAAGATGATACTGACAGTGACGATGATAACAGCATCGATCCGGAACTGGCTCGCCAAAAATTCATGGAATTGCGTGAGCAATATGAAGTTACCCGTCAGTCAATAAAAAGCCACGGTCGCAGTCATCCAAGCACTGCCGCTGAGATTTTGATGCTGTCCGAGGTATTCAAACAGTTCCGTCTGGTACCAAAGCAGTTTGATTATCTGGTCAACAACATGCGTTCCATGATGGATCGTGTGCGTCTTCAAGAGCGTCAAATCATGAAGATGTGCGTTGAACAGTGCAAAATGCCGAAGAAAAACTTCATCACTTTGTTTTCCGGTAACGAAACAACTGAGACATGGTTCACTGCTGCAAAAGCAATGAACAAGCCTTGGTCTGATAAACTGCCGGAAGTTGAAGAAGAAATCATGCGCAGTCTGCAAAAACTGCGTCAGATTGAAGAAGAAACTGGCCTGACCATTGATCAAGTCAAAGATATCAACCGTCGCATGTCAATTGGTGAAGCAAAAGCCCGCCGTGCGAAGAAGGAAATGGTTGAAGCTAACTTACGTCTGGTTATTTCAATTGCCAAGAAATATACCAACCGTGGTCTGCAATTCCTTGATTTAATTCAGGAAGGTAATATCGGCCTGATGAAAGCGGTTGATAAATTCGAATATCGCCGTGGTTATAAGTTCTCAACTTATGCTACTTGGTGGATCCGTCAGGCGATTACTCGTTCTATCGCCGATCAGGCGCGCACTATCCGTATTCCTGTACATATGATTGAAACGATTAACAAACTTAATCGTATTTCTCGTCAGATGCTACAGGAAATGGGGCGTGAACCATCACCGGAAGAGCTGGCAGAACGCATGCTGATGCCGGAAGACAAAATCCGCAAGGTGCTGAAAATCGCCAAAGAACCCATTTCTATGGAAACGCCAGTTGGTGATGATGAAGATTCACATCTGGGTGATTTCATTGAAGATACTACGCTGGAACTGCCGCTGGATTCTGCAACCTCAGAAAGCCTCCGTTCAGCAACCCACGATGTGCTGGCAGGGTTAACTGCGCGTGAAGCGAAAGTCCTGCGTATGCGTTTTGGTATCGATATGAACACCGACCATACACTGGAAGAAGTGGGTAAACAGTTTGACGTAACCCGCGAGCGTATCCGTCAGATCGAGGCGAAGGCTCTGCGCAAACTGCGTCATCCAAGCCGTTCGGAAGTATTACGTAGCTTCCTTGATGACTAATCAAGATATTGACTGATAAGTCTGAAAAGCGCCTGTTTCGACAGGCGTTTTTTATTTGTCACGAGCTTTTTAGCTTTCACGGACAAAAGCCTGACATTCAAATAATGGTTCAAACCCAATACGACGATACACGCCATTACCCTCGTGGGAAGCTTCCAGATAGCATGCTGTTGCGCCTTTTTTCCTAGCGTCATTCAATACATAGATAATTAATGCTGAAGCATACCCTTGTCCCATTTTTTCCCTTACTGTGCTGATATCATCAAGACGGATAATATTATCAAGCCTTGATAGGGTTAAAGCACAAACTGGTTTTTCATCAATATAGAGGACGTAATGTTGCAAGCATTTTCCGGCAATTAATGCAGCCTGATGACATTTCATATACTGCCCGGAGATCGAATCACCAGTCTCAAATGCACTTTTAACCGGGATCATCCAATCAGACAAACGATGATCAACACTCCTGATTTCATATTCAGCGTAACACTCAACCTTCATCTGCCAATTGATTAAATCAAGCTCCATAACCGTTGTGATACTATCAGGATCAAATACAAACCCGGCCTGCTCAATAACCGCTAAAACCTGACGACTGGGCTGCATAGCAACAATCAGAAAAGGCACATTAGATTGCTCTCCAATTAACTGAATCCCTGTTTTCAGCTCCTCTGCTATCTGATCATTTTCATCAACCACCTGTAAAAAATTTAATGCATCAGTTTCAACACCGGTTACATAAACCCGAATACCCGTACCAATATGCCGATATATTTTGCTGATTGATGAAAAAAAGTAATCTTCCAGTTTACGATGGGACAAAACTGAAGTTGATAAGTTATATAGGCTCATATTGTTGAGTCACAAAAATATTTTTATAGGAAAATACAGATATGTTCTCAGATTACAGAAAGAGCAGAACATGCCCGACAAAATTTCAATGTTCAAACATTAATCAAAAACCAGTAAATAACCAGAGAAATTAATCAAAAAGACAATCGACATCACTAAAAAATAGTTGATAGCACTTGAAAATAGTTTAAATCAGTTAAAAGATACTTGTTTTTGTATATAAAATGCGCATATGAATTTTCGGGGCTAGACCTAATGCCACACAGTACCGTATAATCCCCCCACTTCACTGGCCCCTTAGCTCAGTGGTTAGAGCAGGCGACTCATAATCGCTTGGTCGCTGGTTCAAGTCCAGCAGGGGCCACCAGAATTATCAAGGGGTTGCATCAAAAGTGCGACCCCTTAGTTTTTTCTAGGATACCCATAGGATACCTTCTGGCAGTAGCGCGAGGTATAACCAACTAACACCGCTACGGTAATAAGCCGTTGTCGTATTTCTCTCTGTGACATTTATCACATCACTTGAAAATACGATGTTTGCCTTTCTTCTTCCCTAATCGCTACTTGAAATGCAAAACGCCATGATTTCTAAAAATGGCTAAGTTTGAATCTCAATAACTGATGAGTAATTATTCCAGTGGTTTACTGCGAGCATGACGCTCAATTAACTGACCATAAGAATCAAAATAGCGACTCGGCCAGATTTCTGAGGGATGTATTTCGAGATAGTTAGCAATGATCCATTCGCCTTTCGGCCAGGGTCTGCTAAGAGTATTTGCTAGTGTAGATGAACTGAGGCCAGCTTCACGAGAAACAGCCGCTAAGGTTGTACCGCGCTTACGTAATGCAGCAATAATATCGGCTTGATGCCAGTCTTTTGTAACATTGAACATTCCTGCTACCCCTTCCATTAATTGAGAAAATTGATGGTGGCGATTCAGACAGGGTTTGCAATACCGGGAGCTATCGTCCGGCGAGGCCGAAGCCTCCCCCCACCTGAACCGCCATAGAAAATGCGAGCGCAGGCACACTGGTAGAAACATCCTACCAGTGGATAGCTCTTTGCAAGGGTGCTAATCCTTGACCACTAGATTTTGCTAATGGCGGGGCTACTTTAACTGATTGGTTTATCGGACTCAATAAGCGAATCAGTATAAATACTTAACTTTTTGCGTTATATGCTATTAAACAACCTATGCAAGCTGGCACTCTGCTACTCTGGATTCAAGCAAATATAACAGCTAGTTTAGTGCCAGAAGCGGACATAACACACGTCAAGATGTATTTTTAAATAGTGAGCAGATCAACTGTAACTGTTATGCAGTGGAACAAACGTGATACGCAATCACTCCAAGAAAGTGGTTGTACTTTATTTACTACTTTTTAACAATTAGCTATTTAATCTTGCTCAAATATTTTTTCAAGAACGCTTGGGTCATAACCTTTACATGTTGTACAGGGGTTACAGTTAATATAAGATTCGCCGTACAAAAATCGTTCACGATTGGGGGCGTTAGCCAGCATATCAAGGATTTGTTTTTTTGAATATTGTATTTCAAGTATGCGAGCAAATACAAACTCCGGATCTTTGACTAAATCAAATGTGATCAGTTTTAGCTCTGAAACGACCTTGATAGTTTTAACATTATCATATGGTTCACCTATAGAATGATCGCATTTTTCTATATCTCCACAACAAATGTTACATCTTCCATCAAAACTTTCACACTTAATATCATTATATTGCTGTCCGGTTCTGTGGTCGCAGTCGACGGGATCTTCGTTACATATGGAACAACTATATTTTTCAAATCCTCTCAAGCTGAAACCAAAATCCTTATGTAACAGCATATTGGGGCAATCGGTATAATAGTATCCATTCATGAATTTCAGTTCGCACTGATAGTTTTGCTCTAAATACCTGCCTAACCTGAGCTTTGTATATGGTCTTCCCCTGTATTGCAAGAGAGCTTTTCAGACAAAAGAACAAGGTAGCTTACGTATATCCGGCCTACTGGTGAAGTGGCATGACTTCTGGCCTTGATGAGGCATTCGCACGCTCCGTCCTTAACGCTTAAACGGCTTTTATCGCCTAAAAGCTCAACAGGTTTTCGGGGCGTCGGTTTGACCTGTTTTTTATCATCTTCGCTTTCTTAACAATGCATGACTTTTGGGAATATCTTCAATTTCTATAACACTAATCGTATGTAACTTTGCATTAACCGTTTTCCAGA
The DNA here is from genome assembly GCF_037996705.1 of Xenorhabdus bharatensis. Lineage (NCBI taxonomy): Bacteria > Pseudomonadati > Pseudomonadota > Gammaproteobacteria > Enterobacterales > Morganellaceae > Xenorhabdus > Xenorhabdus bharatensis. The sequence continues at coordinate 118,604 of NZ_JBBMXG010000010.1, forward strand.
CTAACCCCCTTAGGGATATAGGTTTCTTGCCGGGAAATAATGGCCCAAGCAATCCGTGTCAACTTATTGGCCAGTGCAACTACAGTACGGTTAAACCCTCTTTTTTTCGCAGTCGATTAATCCAAAGACTCAGCGTATCTGTTTTATTGGCAGCCCGGCTAACCACGGACCGTGCTCCCTGAATTAGCATGGCTCTGATATAACCGTTACCACATTTTGTAATACCCAGCAATATCTGTCGGCCTCCCGTGCTAAATTGCCGGGGAACCAGTCCCAGGGCCGCTGATGCATCGCGTCCCCGTCTAAATTGTTGTCCATCCCCCATCCAAACTTTGAATAACTGACTCACTAGGGGACCAAATCCGGGAATAGTTTGGAGCCGTTGACAAACCGCATTTTTCTTTACCTGTATTCTCAATTCACTGTCATACCAGGTTATCTCTTGTTCTAAGGTCACTAAACGTGCATATTGACGCTGCATCAGTATTTTTAACTTTAGCGTCATAGCAGGATCACCGTCTTCCAACAAGCTCGGTAAAAGATGATGCAGAGCAGAGGCACCTTGTTTCAAAATAATGCCATATTCAGCCAGCAATCCGCGGATGTGATTGATCAGCTGCGTCTTCTCTTCTACCACCCCTCGCCGCATTTTCAGAAAAGTTTGCTCATCTTGCTGTTCAAGGCTTTTTACTCTCACCGGACGGATCGTACCATGCTGGAAGGCTTCAGCAATTGCCTGAGCATCATTATAGTCATTCTTTTGCTTACGCTGATAAGCTTTAACATGCTGAGCAGGGAGAATTAGCACCTGGTGTCCGAGTACCTGGATTTCCCTTGCCCAATGGTGAGCCGAGCCACAGGCTTCCAACGCGACGATGGCCACGGTTTGCTGAGCCAACCATCTCAGCAGTTCCCCACGGGATAATCGTTTCTTCCCTGCCGGGTGGCCTTCCTTATCAAGAGTAAAAAGATAAAAATGTGTTTTTGCCAGATCGATTCCAATGATTTTTCCTTTGTTCATGATCTTGCCCTCTTTAATGAAGTTAAGCAGGAAAATAGGCGCTCTTATTCTGGCTCAGAGCGCTATTGTTGAGGAGGGGAAGACCATCTCATCGCTTAAGAGAAGGGAACTAAAGTGCCTGAGGCACGATCAAAGTTTTTGCTAAAGAAAACAAAATCGTGGAGATCCTCAGGCATGTCTAATTTAGAAGAACTTTACTGCTGCGTCGATGACTTTTGCCAAAAATTTATCCCTTTCTGGCATCAACAATTTACCGAGAATGGATTACGCCAACGTAAGCGCTCCTCTTCCCTTTCTCTCAGCGAGGTCATAACGATTCTCATTTTATTTCATATGAGCCATTACCGGAATTTTAAATGCTTTTATATTGAGCATGTTACCCTTTATCCGCACAAGGAATTCCCGAGGTTAGTCAGTTATACCTGAAGGCTTACGTTGAAAAAAAGAGCACTGATTCCCCTGTACACATTCCTGTCATTACGTAAAAGCCAAACCGCAGGCATTGAGTTTATTGACTCAAGCAAAATAGAGGTCTGCCATAACCTGCGTATTCCCCTAAACTGGGTCTTTGACGGTGTAGCCCGCCGGGAAAAACCAGTACCGCATACAAAATAATTCAAATTTGTTTTATTTGGGTATTAATTGAGAGCAAAAAATACTCATGTATTAGCTCTGGGAGAATACGGACGGCTAAATCAATCTTTGTTGTTTATTCTCGTTCGTGATTGCTTCGCTATCCGTATTTCCCCTGTGATTTTCAGACTCATTTTACTCATTTAGAAACATTTTTCCTGCGTGTCGGTTAGGTTCACCGTTCCGTGGTGCGTCAGATAATGTGTAGCAGAGAGAGCATTGTGTTTAGTTTTTGCAGGAGTTCGCTGCGTGCTCAGCACGGCGATGGTTTACTCCCCGTTCAGCGCCTGATTCAATCAGGATGAACGCCGCATTATTCGTGACGTGTGATATCTCCTTTCTTTACTGCATCGGCCTGTTACAAGGCATGGGTGAAAAACAAACGAAATAAGTGAATTAAGGCAGAAAATGCCAATGAAAAGTTAGTGACACTGAGTAAAACGGGGTTCAAATAGGTCGTAAAGCCAGACCGAACGTGCTCTGGACGTTGACGCTTGGCGGCGTCACTTGGTAATCGCTTCGCTTTAACGCAAGTGACGCCGCGAAGTTTTCGGAACGTTTTTCGTGCGTAAATCAAAGCGTGGGTAAAGATCGTGCAAGGTAAAATGGTTAAGGTGAACGTGGCAAGGTTACTGCCCTATGTGTGTGATAAGCCGGTGCATAAAGAAACCGGGAAACTTTCATCGTCGATACTTTGGTTATTTATTCGACGATATCTACTTCCAAAAGTGCGCAGATGTACCGCAATGCTTGCTCTCCCTTTCAGGCTACAGGAGTTTTGTTTCGCCACCCGAAGGCGATCCTGACAGGCGATGGATCTTCTTTGGAAGCAAAGATATTAACGGTTAGCCAGAAGGGAGTCAAACGACCGTTTTTCCTGTCATCCTGACTTTTGTCTGAATTCCCGTACAAATTCCGCCAATCTCCCCATATTCGGCCAAAATCATACAAAAATTGGATTTAATTGGTTAATTAATTTTATTGGTGAATGTGTACAATAAATCACCTTTACAGACTGGATGCCTATTTAAATTCAGCACAGAACCGCTCCCTGACAGATAAAACATAAGTGAAATTCAATGAACAACAACAAGGAATCACTGTACCTGAGAGAACGTGCCTATCTGCGGGAACTGGCGCAACGTGTGGCGAAAGACTCACCGCATTTGGCCGATTTTCTGATTGCCTCCCATGATCCCGATATTACGCGTCTTTTTGAAGCCTTTTCTCTGTTGATTGCCAGTGTACGGGCTAAACTGGAGGATGAACTCCCCGAAATCACGCACGGTATTCTGTCCCGTATCTGGCCGTTAGCGTTATGTCCCATCCCACCCACTACGATACTTCAGTTTTATCCCGCCGATGGCGAACATCAGGGCAGCACAGATATTCCAGTGAACACCGCTGTTTCCGCTCACCACAACGGGCAGTTAATGACGTTTAAAACCGGCCGTCCGTTGCATATTGAACCCCTGATCGTGCAACAACGCGCGGTGAAAAAGACCGGCACCCACAGTGAAATTATGCTGACTCTGTGCCAGACCGGCACGGTATCTCCGGTCTGGCAAAGTGGTGCATTAACTTTTTTCCTCGGCACTGACACCGAAAAGTCCGCCCAGCTCAGTCTGTGGCTGGATCAACATATTTGTGAGGTCAGCCTGAACACGCAGGGCAAGCAGCGAAAACTGCGAGGTTTTCCTTATGGCTGGCACAATGTATTTGATAATCCGGTGCTGCCTCTGCCCAAAAATACGTATTCCGGTCTGCAACCTCTTGTGGAGTATTATGCGCTGTCCCCACTGTATAACTTTGTCACGCTGGATATCAGCAACAGTTGTACCACCGTGCCATTGAATGCGGACGGCACGTTTGAGCTGATTTTTCGTTTCGAGGGTGAATTGCCGCTGACGGATATCGACGAGGCATTCTTATTGGGCTGTGTACCGGCTATTCATCTGGAAAATCGGGTAAGCCTGCCCATTGAGCTGGAAGCCGGTAATCACCGTTATCCTCTGCCGTTGGGAGAATCGGTGCGGTTGTTCCGGCTGGGTGATATTGAGGTTGTGGAACAGCCCGGTGACAGTGAGCAACGCGGGACACCGTATCATTGGCTGCCGATTGAACAGTTTACCCCGGCCGGGCACTTTCGGGATGACGACCAGCAACCCGACACGTTTTACTACCAGCTTCAGACTGAGCAAGATTTTCTGGGCCAAATTCAGCACCGGCTGCACTTTTTTGATTTGACGGGCAAACCGGCCAACGACTTACCTGCCATTGCGATTTTGTGTTATTTCACCGGCTACCATGAACAGGCACCGGCATTAACGCAGGGCACGATTACCGTGACGCAGGAAGGCGCACCGTCTCATCTCAGCGTCCACAATATCACGCCGGTCATGACCGATTACCCGCCTCTGTTGCAGGAAAAGAGCGGTTGGCCGCTGCTGTCCTGCCTTTCCAGCCCGCCAATGATGCTGTTTGCCACCGACAGCCTGAAACAGTTTCTCCGGTTGTTTGACCCGTATGCCGACACGCATCGTCCCCTGAGCCGCCAGTTCCACCAACACATTGACGGTATTGTGCAGGTCGAAGAGCGCCTGACCGACCGGATGCGGCTGGGGCGTTCTGTGCGTGGGCATTTACTCGCGCTGACGCTAAATCCCGACTGCTACCGTAATCCGGGGGAAATGTACCGTTTCTGCCGGTTAATCAATCAGGCGCTGGCCTGTTTTATCACCCAATCTGCGTTTGTCATGCTGGAGATTTTTACGCCTGACAGTCACAAGGCACTGTGGCAGTTCTGGCATGTCGATGGACTACGTCCGGAAATGTAATGGATTAAGGAACACATGACAGAAACCATAAGGAAAAAATCAATATGAAAAGTGGATTACGCTTTGTCTGCCACATTGCCGGTGTGCCGGCAGAAACCTTTGCTGTGGGAGAATTTTCTCTACAAGAGGGATTATCCGAACTTTTTACCCTGAACCTGACGCTGGTCAGAGCCGGTAACGCAAACCCATTCAGGCCACAGGCTGACATTGATTTGGCCTCATTGTTGATGCAGGAAGCGGTGTTGCAGGTGTTTAACGGGGACAGGCTGCAACGTAAAGTCACCGGTATCATCTCCCATGCTGACTGGGTCGGCACCGATGGCAACAAGACACTCTATACTCTGACGGTGCGCCCGGCCTGCTGGCGGCTGACGCTCAATCAGGACAGCCGGATTTATCATCAGCAAAATGTCCCGGCGATTTTAAACAGCCTGCTGAAAAAACACCGGGTACAGGCCGACTCAAAACTCTACGATGCGCATCAGGACAGGGAATACGTGACCCAGAAACGTGAATCCGATTATGCGTTTTTCAGCCGTCTGGCAGCGGAAGAAGGCATCAGCTTCTGGTTTGAGGATGAAACGGCGTTTTTCAGCGACAGCCATCTGGGGATGACCGCCGGGCTGCCGCTGCAATACCAGCCGCAGCCGGAAACCGCCTACGGAACCGATACGATTTATCAGGTGCGGCTGGGTGTCGGTATGAGTCCGCAGCGCAGCCTGCATAAAGATTTCAACCCGGCAGAGCCGCGTTATCACCTCTCCCATATGCACAGCAGCGAAGGCTTCCGCGATTTCGGCAGCCAGACCCCCTATGCCGTGTTTGAAAGTTACGGGCGTTTTCAGAAAGATGCGGCGGCTATCCCGTTTTTAAAATACCGGCAGGAAGCGCTGGACAACCAGAAACAAACCGGTAGCGGCAGCAGTAACTGCATCAAACTGATGCCGGGTAAAATCTTTGAGATAAAAAATCACCCCCATAAGCCACTGAATGTGCGCTGGCAGGTGGTCGGCATCAGCCACCACGGGCGTTGCCCACAGGCACTGGGCGATAGTGGTGGTGAAGGCACCACACTCAGTAATCATTTCAGTTTTATCGACGGCCTTGCCGACTGGCGTCCGCCTTTCCACTATAAACCGCTGGCCGATGGGGATGAAACTGCCCTCGTGGTCGGCCCGAAAGGGGAAGAAATCTTCGTCAATAAAGACGGGGCGATTAAAGTCCATTTTCACTGGAACCGCTATGACCCGCCGGATGATGGCGCTTCGTGCTGGGTTCGTGTAGCACAGGGCTGGAACGGTAACGGCTTTGGTTTTATGGCGATACCCCGTATCGGTCAGGAAGTGATTATCTCCTATCTTAATGGTGATATTGACCGACCAATTGTTACCGGTTGTGTCTATAACGGCCTGAACCGCCCACCACTGGATTTACCGGCCCAAAAAACCCGCACCACCTTTAAGACCAAAACCCACAAAGGCAAAGGATTTAACGAACTGCGTTTTGAGGATGCGAAAGACAGCGAAGAAATCTATCTCCACGGTCAGAAGGATTTGACCGCGCACATTGAAAACGATGCTTACTGGCATATCAAACATGATCAGAAGAGCCGCATTGATAACAACCGTTACCACGATATCCGCGCCGATGACCATCATCAGGTCGCCGGTTCGCGCAAAATCACCACTGAAGGCGATGTATCGCACCGGATTGCCGGCAGCCAGCATATTCAGACCGGGGATGCCACCGTGATTGACAGCGGGCAGGAAATCCACCTGAAAAGCGGCGGTAAAGTAGTGCTGGAAGCGGCTGCCGAAATCACCCTGAAAGTCGGCGGCAGTTTTCTGAAAGTCACGCCGGGCGGCATTCTCTGCTCACCGATTAATGTTGGGCAGGGTTCAGGCGGCAGTGGTCGCGGGGTTTCACTGCAATTACCGGAAGGCGTGGCACCACTGGCACAAGTGGGGCAGCTCCCGATGGCGGAAGCACTCCCGATAACCGAGTTTCCGGCTAAGCCTCCCTGCGCCATTCTCGCGCAGCAAGAGGAAAACTGGGTTATTACCGGAGCAGAGGAAGCATGATGGAATCGACTAATTGGAAAAGCTGGTTATCACAGCAGGACAGCGGCGAGTGTTATTTTCTGGTCAACAGTCTGGCGAAACCGAATCCCGTCCAGCTCTTTTACCTCAACGACTGGACAGAGCAGGCATTTCCGCTCTACAGCGGTACACCGATGAATGCCATGCTGGAGCAAAGTCCGTGGCTGATCCAACCCAAAGCCAAGTGCCTGCCGGAACTGGCGCAATTGCTGGATAAACACGCATTCAGTGATGCCAGTTGGGGCTGGGGCTATCGCAGTACCTTACCGTGGTCATTTCAGTTAGAACACTGGCGCTTACATCAGCAGGTATTACTACATGGTCAGGTTGTGGTGTTGCGACTGATGGATAACCGCATTTTCACACCGTTACTGCCCGCGTTGAAACCGGGGGATTGGCGTGAACTGTTAACACCGGTGAATGAGCTGATGATCGATACGCCCGCTCCGGTTTGCTATTCCCGCCCAGAAAATTGCCCTCAGGAACTGAATAAGAATTTATTTGTGCTGGGCGATCATCTGATTGAAGCCCGTTACTCAACCGATACGACGCTCAAGAATCTGGCTTACGCGTTAAGTTGTCAGCTTTGGGAAGAAAACTCCGAATTAGCACTGAAACTGGATGAACCTGAAGGGCAATTGCAAACAAGCCTTGTGGTGTGGTTAAAACAGGTGAGAGGTGAAAAACAGAACCTGAATAAACTCACCGTTGAACACTTTATTACCGATAACCCACAGGTTGTGGTTAGAAAAGAAATTTAAGATTAATTAAGGAAAAAAAGAATGAGTCAGTTAGAACAAACGGATTGCATTAACTGCCAAGATATACTGAAACACTGGATTGAATTTCAACTCGTCGATGAACAGGGTGAACCATTAACGGGTATACCTTATAAACTGACAAGTCGTGGAAACAAAAGCATTGTGAGAACGGGCACCACAGATGGTAATGGTTTATTGCGTGAAGCAGATCTTCCCCCTATGCCTGTGACATTATCTGTTACAGCACAGCCTCTTGCCGATGAAATAGTGAAACGAACACCCCGCCAGCAAACTGGAGAGGCTAATTCTCTTGTTAAGCCAACGGCTATATTGGACGGACATGAATACCAATATATTACATTGGGTAGGCTCAGTAATGCATACCCTAAGATTAAAGGCTGGCAGGAAGACGAATTGAAGTCATCTGAACACTTTAAAAATTCGACATTAAAAGGTTTCAGCACATCTCAACTTAAACGAAGGCATGTGTTGGAAATGCAGGTGATTGAAAGTGGTATTAACTTGACTATTGGCGTCTTTTTTGATGGAACGGGGAACAATGTAGATAATACGGATGAACGTTTATGCGCTAAAGAAAACAGTGATCCAACCCCAGAACAGTTTAATAATTTTGTGTGTTCCTTTAATAAATATGGAGCGCCTGGTGATGTCTGGCGACTAAGTTACGACAATTATTACACCAATGTGGTTTTCTTACATAACATATATAGTAATAATGAAATTAGTGAAGGAAATCATCAGATTAAAGTATACATTGACGGTGTTGGCACTAAGTCAGGGGAATCCGATAGTGTCGTTGGGTATGGAACAGGACGAGGAGATACCGGCGTTGTTACTAAAACAGATATTGGTATCGAGAAAATAAAAAATGAACTTACGAAATTTTTAGAAACAACAGAAGATAATGTCAGATCACTTCAGTTCGATATTATTGGTTTTAGTCGAGGAGCTGCATCAGCCCGTCATTTCGCTAACCGTGTTTTGAAACAAGATAAAGATTTGTTAAAGGCACTTAATGAGAGCCTTGCTGATCATCGTTATCTGGAGAATTCCCGTTATCCTACCGGTAAGACCCGCTTTCTGGGTATCTATGATACGGTTACAGCAATTGCTGAAATGAACAATCTGCTCAATCCCCATAATTCTTCTGTGACAGGACCTGCTAATATATTTTTATCTTCTGATATTGCAAAAAGTGTTTTCCATATTACAGCGCAGAATGAATGCCGTTATAATTTTTCCTTAAACAGTGTAAAACCTCACTGGCCTGAACTTGAACTACCCGGCGCACATGCTGATGTTGGCGGCGGATATGATCCTGTGGGTGATGAAAATTTATGTATTACTCGACCGAAGATGATGGAAGTTTCAGGGTTTGGAGTACCTTCAGATAATAATCTTCATGTTTATAAAAATACGCAAAAAGAGTTGGAGCAGTTAAAAAAATCCCCGACCATTGGCTCATTAGTCACAGATGAAAATGTTAAGCTGATCACATGGCATGATGATAGTTCAGAATATGCTAAACGATCGGGTTCGACCAAGGTGATGGCAGCAGCAGTTCTTACTCGTACCATCCAAAATGATTGGTCTAAAGTGGGTATGCTGGTCATGCAGGATGCCGCCCAAGAAGCAGGACTGGTTTTTGATAAACCAAACGATAATGATAGTAATTATCAACTTCCAGCGGAGCTTCAGGCGATAACAAAAAAAGCTATTGCTCAGGGGCTGGCTATCAGGCAGGGGCAGAAACCAGAGCCTTTTACTCAGGAAGAACTGACTCTGATAGGGTCTAAATACACTCACTTTTCAGCAAATTGGAACAATACAAAAACAAAAGATAATAACATGCAAGGGGATATTTTCCCGGCGGAAATTGCTTATGCGAATCGTCCTAATAGTAATTGGCGTAGAACTATTTTTGATAATAATGGCAAGGATATTTCATAATGAGAAACAAAAAAACATTAGCTTTGTTATTCAGCTTGGGCATGATATTCGGATTAGCGGCCTGTCAGTCATATCCGTCAGGAAAGCGAGTAGTAACCTATAAACCCATTGTGCGCAACAGTGAACGGCTACCTTATGATAAATGGAGATTTCAATTTATTACTCCAGAATATTTCCCCGCCAGTATTAGTTTTGTTCAATTTTTGGATGAAGATAATTATCTTGTGCAAAAATTTATGCCTGATGGAGCAAATTCAGATTTTAGAAGTGTGAATTCATGGAGTAAGAAATTAGGAGGGGGGACTAGCGGGATTAAAAATCATGGTGAAGCCTTACCCCAGGCATTATTAGTTTGCTGGGATTCTGTGATTGATAAAAAAACCTACCAGACACAGTTTGTTTTTACACCAGATATCCGAAAGTTGATGAGAGAGCCTTCTGTTGGCCAACGAGTTAAAAATCATATTTTCTATCGAGATACCTTATTTATTGGTTTGGCTCCCGGTGGAACCGGCAAGGCTTGGTTACGGGGTTATGATAAAAACAATGGCGATAATATCTTAGTGGCCACGGGTGAATCAGTTTCCGGTGAAGATATGACGATATGTCAGGGAAAAACAAAAGTTCTGAATGGTTATAGTGAGTATTCAGAACATATTAAAAACTTTATCAAAGGGAAAGAATACCCCTACGGTGAGTGGTAAAACGGTTATTTGGAAATCGCCTCAATATCAGAAGTTGGCATGACTTATTTATGATGTTGATGGGAGCCAATATTGATAACTGGCCGGAAAGCATTTCTTGCTTATTTTTCTAAGTGTCACTGACGCGCTGCGCTTGTCATCTCCGTGCTACCGGGCTAATACATTAACCCGATAGTACGGAGAGCTGAAAAACACTTGCCAGAAAAAATAGTTCCTCACCTGCTCCTCATTTTTCTCCTCACTTTTTATTTTCCTCACTGCGAAAACAGGTGAGGAATTGATAATTTTTTATCCTTAAAAATCAATGCGTTTTATGCTCCTCACTTTTTCTGTATATAGGCGAGAAAAGTGAGGAATTTGGAGAGGTACAAATTTCCTTTCCTCACCATTCCTCACCATTCCTCACTTTCTGACTCACTTTTTAATCTTCAATATTCTGGTTAATAATCGCGAGTTCCAGCCCGTGGCGGGTAATCAGTCCGTCCTGTTCTAACTTGGTCAACCAGCGGCTGAAATTCTTCACATTCACGCCCATCGCCTTTAAATCATCACGCACAAGGGCAATGCTGCAAGGTTCTTTCAGAGCAGTACGCGACCGGATGCACTGCCACAATGCCGTGTGGTTGTCGGTTTTATTGGCGACATGCTCGATTTCTTCCTCTTCAGCCGGATCGCGTGGTTTGTCAATCAAGGTTAGTGACGTAATATCTTCACCGTCCTTGTCGGTAAAAAGCTCCACCACGCGCATATCATAGGCTTTGGTGTCCGGCTCCTCGGCATCTTTCATTTTGGTGCAGGTGATAACCAGTGAGCCGCCTTTCTTCCCTTCCCGGCTGATCTTGTATTCAACATCTAATGCGGCGCGAAGGGCGCTGGAACCTCTTGCGCCTTTGCTTTCATCTTTGCCGGAGTGGTGAACTACGAGAATACTTGCCCCTGTTTTGGCTTTCAGTTCATCACAGCCCCGGACAAATGCGCCCATATCTTTGGAATCATTTTCATCCGCACCGCCAAAGCAACGGGCTAATGTATCCAGAATAATCAGGCGGACAGGCTGGCCTGTTTCAGTTTCAACCTGCCGGGCGGCAATCACCAGTTCATGCACTTCGGCAGGTGAGGCCGGAAAGACTGGAGTATTAATCAGATACATATTTTCAACCGTCTGACCGTTGACGATTTCCCATGCTTTGATGCGCCGGGGCACACCAATCCCGCCTTCACCAACCACGTACAGTACAGCCCCCTGAGCAACCTGTTTTCCTGCCCATGCCTTACCCGTGGCAATATGACAGCCCCATGCGCCCGCCAGAAAACTTTTATATGAACCGCTCGCCCCGTAAATGCTGCACAAGGAATGCGCCGGAATGATGCCTTTAACCACGTAGTCTAATTGGGCATCAAAGCCCTCAGAGCCAACTGACAGGGGTAATTTTGTTTTACGATTTGGATAAATACTCTCGACGTTGTCATAACGACGGGTTTCTATTGCGTCATTGCTCATCGGTTCTCTCACCTGATATAACGCCTTATTAAATGCCTGTTGTGCTGCCTCAATGCCGTATTGCTGGCGATAATCATCCCAGTCGGCTTTATATTCTGTCGGTGGTAACGTGACCCAACCCTTAACCGCAAGAGCTGCTTTTTCTGCTGAAATCTTGCCGATATTTACTTTGAGTTTGCCGTGCTTATCCAGTTCGTCGGAGTGATGCCAGTCATTATCTGCTGCAATAATGATTTTCGTATCAGGCCAATGTTCCCAGACAGCTTTGGCAACAGAAAGCAAATTACCTGCATCTAGTGCGACCAGAACCACACCTTGATGTAACTGGTTAACTGTGAGTGCCGTGGCGTAACCTTCGGTAATGATTACCGTGTCGGGATAATCTTCCAGCTCTGAAACCGAAATAAATGCGCCTTTTTTCTGGCTGCCAGAGAGTAATTTTTTCTCACCATTGGGTTTGATGATCTGCGCACCTGTAACTTTTTTATCCAATGTTGTCAGTGCCAACACTGCCGAATTATCGGGCAACAGCCGTTGATTAGGGTAATGCAGCCCTTTTGCCGTCAGATAGGGAGATTGCCCGGCGACAGTCTGTGCCATCAGTGCCGCCACTCTGCCGGCAATGGGTTGTGTTGGATAGGTAATTTCTCTGGCGGGCTTGAGTTCTGGTAAAGGCAATGCTTGCACGTTAGCAATAACTTTTGCTGCTTCAAGAATCGAGATCCCATTGGTTTTTGCGACTAAATCCAGTCCATCGCCATAGTTCGGGGCATCACACTGGCGGCAGTGCCCGTTGCCGTGATGATGGTCGTCGATAAAGTGAAAGCGGTCAGTGCCGCCACAAACCGGACAGGCACCATGTTTACCCTTTGCCGGAACAGTAATGCCGCAGGCAGGTAGCAGGTTTTGCCACGAATACATAGCCGAAGTTTTCACGGTCTGGATCAAGTCAAGCGGTTTTTGATTGCTTGATTTTTTTGGGGCTGTAAATTTAGGGCGAGTTTGGGTATGCTGTGTATCAGCCATCATTTTTACCTTGCTTAATGGTTGTTGGTGAAACGCCCTGTCAGTGTTTGCGGCACTTCGGGGCGTTGTGTTTTTATGTTACTTTCTTATGTCATAGTCTTTTTTGTGTTATGCTGCCCGCGATTCTGCGATACGTTGTGCGATCCAGTTATCAATCTCAGCTTCAATAAAGGCCACAGAACGTGGGCCGATTTTGACCTGTTTCGGGAATTATCCGTCACTAATCAGTTTGTAGATCCACGCTTTGCTGTAACCCGTTCTGCGCTGCACTTCCGGCAAACGAATAAAGTTTGTCTTTGCTGTCATTGTCATATTTATTCTCCTGTTACCGAGTCCCTGAGCGCTCATCGTGGACGTTGTTTGATGACAGGTGGATTATTTAAAATGCAAGATTAAATGAACAGCGTTAATTGTTTTTCTCCCGATGAAAATTAACGGGTTGCAAATTGTACTAACGGTTCTTTTTGTCGCGCAGCGGTTTGGCGAAGTCATACGGTGTAACGGGCTTTTCCCGGTTGGCATCCAGATAATCCGCCCACCACTGCACCATCAGCCGCCGTTCATCCAGATGTTTGGAGGTGTGAATATACGCAGCTCTCACGTTGTTACGTTCAATATGGCTTAATTGGCGTTCGATGGCGTCATCACTCCATAGGCCGGATTCCCCCATTGCACCACGCGCCATTGTTCGGAAGCCATGTCCGCAGACTTCGGTTTGGGTGTCGTAGCCCATCGCCCGTAATGCCTTGTTAACGGTGTTTTCGCTCATGACTTTCGCGGAATTATGATCGCTGGGGAACATGACTTCGCAGTTGCCACTCAGTGCCTGTAACGCGTTGATAAGCCGGACAGCCTGACGACTCAACGGGACAATGTGATCGGTTTTCATTTTCATGCCACGCTCAGAAAAGCGAACGCCTTTAATGGGTTGCCTTGTGGCGGGAATTTTCCACACCGCGTTTTCAAGGTCGATTTCCTGCCAGCGGGCGAATCTCAGCTCACTGGAGCGGACAAACGTCAGCAACGCCAGTTCGACGGCGATTTTGGTCAGCAGGCGCCCGCGATAAACAGACAATCGGTTCAGGAAATCTGGTAAATCTTCATGAGGCAGGGCAGGGTGATGGCGTGATTTTACGGTGGAAAGTGCGCCAGCCATATCACTGGCAGGGCTGGATTCGAGGACATCATTCTGGACGGCATAGCGCATGATAGCTGTAACACGTTGTTGCAATCGCTGGGCAATGTTGTGTTTACCCGCCTCATCAATGGCTTTGATGGGGGCTAAAAGCTGGCTGGTTCTTAACGTGGTAATATCGAACCTGCCAATCTGCGGGAAAATAGACTGTTCAAGGCTGCGCAGCACTGTTTGGCTATGTCTGTCACTCCAGCGTTTGTTGCTGGCATGCCATGCACGGGCGATGTGTTCAAAGGTATGTGTGATTTTCGATGGCGAGGCAGTGCTTTTTTCTCGGCTTTGGGATCGACGCCCTGTGCCATCAGCTTTTTGGCTTCATCCCGTCTGGCACGGGCACCGGCTAACGATACTGCCGGATAAACACCAAATGCCAGACGATCTTCTTTCTTATCGGTCGGACGGTAATACTTCATCCGCCAGTATTTTGAACCGCGTGACGAGACTTCTAAATAAAGGCCCCCGCCATCGGCGAGTTTGTAGGTTTTTTCTTTGGGCTTTGCAGTTTCGATTTGCCGGGCGTTTAGTTTCATTATTAAGGGCATTCCTTTAATCGAACAGTAAGTGCCCCGAATTATGCCCTTCGCTGCCTCTTGATTGCAACAGACGAAACTAGACCTAAAAATAAGAATGGGTGTTGATTTTGCTGGATTTAGCAGGAATTGTTTTGCTGGGCTGGACTTCACTGGAAGTTGAAGTGGTGCCCGGAGGCGGAATCGAACCACCGACACGGGGATTTTCAATCCCATCGTAAGTTAATTCAATGTAAAATTTCCTAACAAATCCGATTTGTACGCTTAACTTTAATGAGTGTACAAAATGATAGTTCTTCCGATAATTTCCCCCAAAGGTGGCGAAGGTAAATCCACCCATGCCGCCAATCTGGCAGGATTTTTTGCCGATGCCGGTTTTCGTGTTCTCCTGATTGATGCGGATTATTCGCAACCCACTGCCAGCAGTATTTTTCCTTTGTACTATGAAGCGCCCGCCGGGCTGTATGAATTACTGATGCAGACGGTGGATCTGAACCAGCCTGAGAAGATCATTTCCCGTTCGATAATCAAAAATCTGGATATTCTGATTTCCAACGATCCCGATGAACTCCTGCCAACGGCGATGCTGCATGCTCCCGACGGGCGTTTACGCTTGCGCAACATTCTGCAACATCCTCTCTTCAGTCAGTACGATATCATTTTCATTGATTCCAAAGGTGCGACAGGTGTGATGAGCGAGCTGGTTGTACTGGCGGCCACACAGGACGTTCTGGGGATAATCAAACCGATTCTGCCCGATGTCCGCGAGTTCCTGCGTGGTACCCTGCGAATGCTGACCCGGCTCCGGCTCTTTGAAAACTACGGTATCCGGTTGCTTGCTATCCAGATACTGGTCAATGGGATTGAAGGGACGAATCTTGACCGGGACACACTGAGTGAACTGACTGACATTATCAATAACAGACGGTATGACGCCTCGGCACTGGGTGGTAGGCAGATTTATCAGCTGCTGAAAACCCGGATAGATCTGCTGGATATCTACAAACTGGGACATGTCCGTGCCCAGCCCGTGCATCGCCTTGAATATAAAACCACCCGGAAAAGTCCGGCGGCCGCACACACCATACACAGTCTCGCCTGTGAGTTAGTGCCCCTATGGGCGGAGAAATTCGATGCGGTACTGACTGAACAACCGACGGGAGATACACAATGAATGTTATCTGGCGAGCTGTCTGTTTTTGTTATGACAATGCCGAACTGCCGTTCACGGATACGCAGGATGAGTGGTTTGTGTTTATCGATGCACCGGATCGTCAAGCGGCGCAGGCAAAGTTTCAGGCATTATTACCGGCTATCTGGGGTGTTTCATCTGACCTCGTTGAGCATTTCAGTCCCCGTAGTGAAGAAGAATTATGTGCGCAGTCACTGATGCCGGGGACACCGGATGATGTGGCTTTGCTGGAATGCGGTTGGGCACAGGATAAACCGCAGTATTTAACCGCCAGCGAAGTGCTGTTCTGGGTGGCTTCCCCTCAACTGCAACAGCGGTTAATCGCGGCGCTGAATACTGTCAGCAGGGAGGCTGGTGATGCACAGGCATGATTTTTTACAAGCCGCGAATGAAGTACAACCCAGCAATGGTTACGCTGAAATGGCCGTGATTGGCGGGTTGATACTGGATAATGATCGCTGGGATGACCTTGTCCAGCTACTCACCCCGGACGATTTTTTCTTTCCGGCACACCGGATACTGTTTCAGGCGATAGTTGAACTGACAGAAAAAAATACGCCGTATGATTTGCTCACCCTGGCGGATTTACTGACCCATCAGGGGCATCTGGACAGCGTGGGGGGCTTTGCCTATGTGGCCGAACTGTGCAAAAACACGCCCAGTGCCGCCAATATTGTGGAATACGCCCGCATGGTGGCCGAAAAAAGTCAGTTACGTCAGTTACTGGCGCTGGGCAATACCCTCAGCACGGAGGTTTTTCAGCCCCATGTGCAAGCCGCTACGCTGGCCGAACAGGCCGAAAGTCAATTGTTCCGTCTGGCTGAAAAAGGGGCTGCCCGGCAACAGCAGGCAGTCACCCTGTTGCAGGGCGCCGAGGCGCTGATTTCCCATCTGGAACGCATTCAGGGCAGTAACGGGATCACCGGGACACCGACCGGGTTTCAGGTGCTGGATGACATGACCTGTGGCTTACAGCCGGGGGATCTGATCCTGCTGGCTGCCCGTCCTTCAATGGGCAAAACCGCACTGGCGCTGGCGTGTTGTCTCGGTGCATTACGAAGCCGTGAGGATGCGGTGGTGCAGATTTTCAGTCTGGAAATGCCGATCGCCCAACTGATGCTCCGTCTGTCGGCGATGGAAGGCGGCGTGGCGTTAACAGCATTGCGCAGTGGCCTGCTGGATGATGAACAGTGGGGGCGCATCAGCCAGAGTCTGGAGCAGTTTTCTCGCTGGGATCAGCGGCTGATTATTGATGATTGCAGCCTCCAGACTCCCGCTTTATTACGCGCCCGTGCCCGCCGTTATACCCGCAAATACGGTCAACCGGCCCTGATTATGGTGGATTACCTCCAGCTGATGTGCGCACCCGGACAGGAAAACCGCACACAGGAAATTGCCGACATCTCCCGCAGCCTGAAAGCGTTAGGCAAAGAGCTGGATTGCCCGGTGCTGGCACTGTCTCAGCTTAACCGACAAGTCGAAGCCCGCCCCGAGAAACGTCCCAATAATGGGGATCTGCGTGATTCCGGCTCACTGGAGCAGGATGCCGATTTGATATTACACCTTTACCGCGACGAGGTCTATCACGAGGGCACGCCGGATGCGGGTATTGCCGAAATCATTATTGGCAAGCAGCGACAGGGACCGACAGGCACGGTGCGTGTGCGGTTTGAGGCGCAATATACCCGTTTTTCAGATTTCGATGACAGCGGGAGGTAACGGATGGGACGTAATACGCAGAATTTAGGTCATGCCTTGTTACAGCAGGGGCGGCAGGCCGTGGCCACGCTCAATGACAGCCCGCCAATGGCAGAAATGCCGATGGTCCTGACACTGGATCAGCTACGCCCCAATCCGGATAACCCCCGGACCAGCCGCAATCCGCGTTATGACGATATCAAAGCGTCAATCAAAGCCCGTGGGCTGGATACGGTGCCGAAAGTTACCCGTGATCCTGACGGTGACGAGGTTTATATCTTCAGTGATGGCGGTAATACGCGCTATCAAATTTTGTCCGAGTTGTGGCAGGAAACCGGTGATGAGCGATTTTACCGGGTGCATTGCCTGTTTAAACCGTGGCCGGGACGGTTGCAGTGTGTGATCGGACATCTGGCGGAAAATGAACTGCGGGGTGACCTCAGCTTTATTGAAAAAGCGCTGGGTATCTGCAAAGCCAGAACGATTTATGAAACGCAGAAACAGAAAAAAATCAGCCTGCGTGAGTTGTCCGGACTGCTCAGTGAAACCGGTTTTCCTGTCAGTGCCAGCCATATCAGCCGGATGGAAGATACGTCCAGTACCTGTACCCGTGGATGCCTAATCTGCTGGCATCTGGGCTGGGAACACCGCAGATACGTCTTTTACTGGTATTACGCCAGAATGCGGAGACGGTCTGGCAACAGCATGTTTTCAGTATAAACCCGGAACCCACATGGACCTTTGATGAGGTTTTTGGGAGCTGTTGTCGCAAGTTTGATGCATTGGAAGACTGGTCGCCGGAGATGTTCCGGGATGAGCTGATCGGCGATTTATTGCAGGCACTGCCACATCCGTTTTTGAATTATGACCGTTGGATATTGGAATTAGATCCGAAAGAAAGTAATCGCAGACAACTCTTTGGCGAACAGGCCTCCGCGTTTGAATATGTGCCGGCGGTTTCTGCTGCAGCCAATAATGTGGCGCCGATTCGGGTGCCTAAACAGGAATCGAACCCACGGCGCGTTTCCCAACCCGTCAGCGTCAGCGAGACGGCACAAAACCCGGAGATGGAATATTCCCCGGTGGAAGAAACGGGCTCATCCGTTGCGTTTTCCAGCAAAAATCCGGTGATCCCGCCTTATCATCCGGAGAACGGGGATAACTCACCTGAATCTCCCCAGAATGCTCCTGAGGCCGAATGCCTGCACTTTGCCCAAACCGGTCTGGAGCCGGTGAGTTCGGTCTGGGACATTTCCCCGATGCAGGACGATATCGAGCATCTGCAAAGTATGGTGTTCCGGTTGGCATTTGAACTGGCCGAAATGATGGGCTGTGATCGCGATTTGCTTCCCGTGTCGGATGAAGGTTCAGCCGGCTTTTGTCTGGTCAATGCGCCGGAAGCTCATGCCTTTTCGCGTTTATTGCTGTCGCTGACCGGAGAAAACACAGTTGACGCCCCGGTATTGACGCTGACTGCCGTTCTGTTTGGCACACCCCATCGTGAGGAGATGCCTTTATTGGATGATACCCAGACGGTGAAATTCCTGCGTTTGCTCCGGGTTATTCGCCGTTTGCGTGAACTTCAGCGCGCAATAGCGCCGGAGACGATAGCAGTGTAGCTATACCGGTACGGTGCGCCTGTTTCCAATGTGTTGTTCAATTTGTTTTGACTGGCCTGATATTGGAGGAAGTGTATGCATCATTTATCTCAAGCAACCAACAACCTGCTGTTGCAGCTGGTGATGGATTTGAAGAACGGCTATATCCGCCGTTGTGAGGCACTGGGGCTGGCACCCGATGAAATGCTGATATTGCAGAATCTGACGATTGAAGATCTGCATTATCTGGGCAACAGTCCGGTGTCGGTGCTGACCATCCAGATCCATCACAGTAATCTGGCGCGCATTTTACATCAGGCACGGATTGAGCAGCAGCGGTTACAGCGCATTGACCGGGCACTGGAGTTAGGCGGCTCCATTGAACTGATGCGGTATTTTTTTGGCTTGTCCAGTCTGGAAATCGCCGCCCGCCGACGTATTGCGGGGATGACTGTAAAACCGGGACGCAACTCACCCCTGACGGAAGAAGAAAATCAGGCGTTATGGCAACGCTGGCAGGCGGCAAAGATTGCCGATACGGACAGCGCCGAAGGGCTGGATATGATGCTGGAGATGGCCGCGCACCACCAGATTTCGCTGACGGCCGTCTGGCATGCGGTGAAGGACTGGCAGCACGGCGAGGCACCGGAACCGGTCAAAAAAACAAGCCTGAAAGCCATTAATTAACCTTCAACAGAACAGGAAACGATGTCAGCAAAATTAACAGAAATGATGCCCGGTCTGCATGTGCCCTCGACGACACCCTTGTCACTGCGCCGTAAGGCGCAACATCAGGTGAGCAGTTACCAGCGGGGCGAGCGCAATTACGTCCGGTTGAAAGAAAAAGGCACCGGGTATCTGAAAATCAACGTAGGGTTGTTCTGGCGTCTGTTAAGTCGCGATGACGGACAATCGTGGGAGCTGATGCTCCATGAACGTTACAACAATGAAATTCGTAAATAGTCCGTATTGAAGTCGTGTCATTCTGCATCCTGTTCAACGTAACAGGGTGCAGTCCTGACATTATTTTTACCGACTCAATTTAAAAGCCAAGGCCGGAGATCAAGGATCATGATAAACCTGTCAGCAGACAGCATAATTGCACACACGGTTGCCAAAATGAAAATACGTCTGGAACACCGCGCAGACGATGACGTTTCACAACTTCGCAGTGGTCTGTTGTTTATGGGCAATATTCAGGATGCCTATCCCCGCCGTCTGTTGCTGGATGATCGCCTGTCGCCGCTGGATAAAACGGGCTGGATGATGATCCGATTGTATGCGTTGAATAATGAAGGTGCCGTATTTCCCAGCTATGACGAATTGCAGGTCCTGTTGGCGTCCCCCTATAAAGGCAAGGCCTCACGTGAAACCGTCAGTCGGGTGTTACTGATGCTGCGAATAACCGGCTGGCTGAGTTTATGCAAGCGTATCCGCGATGATCATGGGCGGGTACGGGGCAATATCTATGCGCAACACGATGAGCCGCTGACCTGCCGTGATGCTGAAATGCTCGATCCTCACTGGCTGGATACGGTGGCGGAAGCCTGTCGCAGCAAAAACCGCACTATCAGCCAGACGGCTCTGGACGTGCTGACTGACATCAAAGAAGACCCGTTGATGCGCCATCGCCACAGTCATATTCGCTTGCTGGAAGAAAGACTGAATGCGGTGCAAACACCGCAGCAAAGGGTGATGCGCCAGTCTCTTCAACAAGGCAAACAGCAAACCGAACTCAGGGAAATCAGGCCGGGTTCGGAAACCGGACTGAGTCAGAAAGAGGCGCAGGCTGAACTGAATTCGGATACCGAACTCAGCCTGAAATCAAGGTCTTATAGTGGTTCAGCTAAACCGAACTGTTATGTACGTTCTTTCACACAGAGTGTGAATAAAAAAACATACGTAGAACCTCAATCTGCAGTTTTTCTGCCGGAAGGGTTGTGCCGACAACTGGAACCGGAAGATGTGACGATGCTGACCAGCCAGTTGCAGGCGCTGCCCACTGAACAGGCGCAGACCGTGCTGAGTTGTCTGGACAAAGCACTACGGGCAGGAAAAATCGGCAACCCGGTCGGCTGGCTGCTGACGATGATGAAACGGGCACGGGACGGACAATTATACGGGCAGGCTGAAACGGTGGTTACCCCGTCTGCTCCGGCTAAGGCTTCTGTTGCATCCACTCAACGTATTGAACGGCCTGTTTCACCCTCCTCACAAGCCCATGTTCGCAGTATGGTGAAAGATATCCGTCAGCGACTGACGCTGGCGAAGTATCAATAAAATCAGACGTGATTAAAAAACGAACTTTGTTGGCAGTGCCAACAGAGAACAAAAAACAGACAGTGTTGGCAGTGCCAACACTACGTAAAAAATAATCTTTTTTGGGGGTAAACATGAGGTAATTATCTTATCACATTGGCGCAATCGATCAGCGTCGTGTATCGATCATTCAAAGCCGCCATCGCCGTTCTATGTACTGAATCTGCATCAATTATTGAACCATCAATATATTTCAGATCTCGACTGGCGCAGGCATCAGTGCAGACAAAATTTTCATAGCCTAACTCTAATGCTTTAATGGTTGTTGCAGTGACACACATATGACTCATAAAACCCGCCAGTATTAACTGGTTACGGTGAGTCAATGATAACAATTCATTCAATGGTGTATTGTAAAATGAATCAGGTAATGATTTGGTGATAATATATTCCTCACTACTAGCCTCAACACCCTGAATAAAATGTACATTATCTGTCGCAGGATCAAATAGGGCAGACCCCGCTTTAGCGTGATGTACGACATGGAATACTGGAATATGTTTTTTTCTGGCATGATCTAATAGTTTAGCTGCATTAACAATTGCATTTTCCCCTGCTTTCCCTAATGGTAGTGCTCCATCAGAATATTCTTTTTGAAGATCAATCAATACAAGAGCCGCTTTATTCCAGTCAAGTGTCTTTTCTGGTGCGCCAACGAGTTCCAGTAACGTTTTTGTCGAATTCATTATCTTAGCCTTTATAGGGAAATTAAACTCATTCAAGGTTACGGGATGCCATATCAAAAGTAATTGAGAAATATTGCATACGGCATGTGCAAAAAAGTGTGTATTCAACGCGTCATCCGTTAAATACAACGTTATTAAATTCAGTTTGTAAGTGTTAGGATTTCTGTTTTGGTTGTTAACAGGATACATATATGGATAGTGTAAACTGGGATGATCTGAGGTTTTTTACCGCACTTGTAGAATGTCGTACTGTCTCTGCTGCGTCAAAAAGATTAAATGTGAATTATGCAACAGTATCCAGACGAACAGAGCGTCTGGAACACACATTAAGACAGCGCCTTTTTGATCGCACTCAGGATGGGTATATTCCAACGATTGAAGGCTTGCTCTTATATAAGAAGACTGTTCAGGTGAGAGAGAATATCGAAAGCTTAGAAGACTATTTTACTCAGGAGGGTAAATTTAAAAAAAGTGTTGTTATCTCAATGGTATCTTTAATGGCGGAATATTTACTCATTCCAAAACTCAGTCATTTTGTAAAAAAATATCCGGAAATCAGACTGGAGATTGATGCCTCAAATCGCAATGTCAGCATTCCGAGGAAAGAAGCGGATATCGCATTCCGCTTAGATTTACCGGAAAAGGGAGAATATTTAAGTCAAAAAGTCGGGGGACTTAATTATAAACTCTGTGCCACCCCTGAAGTTATAAAAAAGATAAACGGTAAAGAAAACGTCAACATTATTACATTCAACAGTGATTTTAGTGAGTTGCCTGAATCTCAGTATCTGATAAGGCGGTTTGGAAACAAATCTATTCGCTTCCAGTCAAATTCTGTTACGACTCAGCGAATTGCAGCTGAAAATGGATATGGTGTAGCTCTGCTTCCTTCACTGGTTATTAAAAATAGTCCGTTAGTGTCTATAGAGTTGGATGAGCCTGTAATACGTCCCATTTGGATGTTGACATCCAAACAGACAATGCACATGGCAGCTAGCAGATTAGTCGCGGATGAACTGCGAAGCATTTTTGATGAAATGAGATAATTATTTATCAATAACGTTTAATACCTAATCCGGTGTGACTGATAATTAGTCACCATTGACATTGCCAACAGGGTTTGAAAAATATACTTATTGAGATGGAAATAAAAAGTCAGGAAGTTATCTGATGTATTGGAATAGCAATCGGTAATTCAACGTACCCCAGCAAGCATATTTTAATGGATTGTCCAGCATAATATTCGGTTATAACATCCTTTTACTTTTGTTTCACAAAACTGGATGTATTAGTGATGTACGTCTGATTCAATGCTGGAGTAGACCATCACGGTTATTCCTATTGTGATTCAAATGTGATATGAAATATATCAAAAACAAATTAATGGATTAAAAATGAAAGAGTTGCTACAAAATCACCCTAATAATAGAGAATTTCCCGTCAATAGTTTTCGGATAGTCAAAGCGTCGATAGAAAGAAATAAAAACATGGATTTTCTTAACCCGCTCAAAACTGTCGGTTTAAGAATACTTTGGATTACAACGATTTTAGTAATTGCATTATCTACTGGTATAACTGATATAAGCATTGATGTTGATAATATACCGTCAGCAGGTTTTATATTGTCAGTGTTGTTAGTCTGTTTTACCTTATTTGGTATATTTCTCTCTATTTATACTTTTTTTCATGTGAAAAATCTGCCGATTGCTGAACAAAAGGATTATTATCAGCAGGCGGGATTATCAATATTACCGGAAGAAAAGCGTCAAGCGCTACGTCTGGATATTGTGGGAAGTTATAACAGTGGGTTCTGGGTTGAGACACTGGAGCATTACCCGCTTAAAAGCCGAATTTTACAACATAATGACAAATATCGTTTTTTCCCCTTATCAGAATCTACACCACATCAATCGCAACTATATACCGATTGGGGAATAGTAGATAAAGAAGGATATTTAAAAATGTTGTATGAATTATGGGCCGGAATGCACTCTAAACATTTTGCGGTTGACTCTGTTTTGGCAGATGGGAAGATGTTTAAGGAGCTTAGCGTTCTCATAGAAGAATCAACTGAATACGTACAACAGTGTTCACGGTCTATTAATGGAAGACCTCCAGCCTTACTTTGGGGATTTGACCTCTGGCGAGCGATTGTCTTAAGCCGGAACAGTTTTGCTGCGGGTTATATTAGTGAGGAAATGGCCTGGGATAATATATTGAAAACTGCAGATTATGTGTATCAACTTTTTGATAGCTTTGATGAATTTTACACTAACTATCGATTAGGTAATGCTTATTGGAGCCGGGATTTTGATAGGGCAAAAAAACGTCTGGAAAATTTCCGTTTTTATAAATCACATTGTGATTGGCCTATTGCTCAGTTGCCTTGGCCAAAAAGGAAGGACATATTTATGGAGGAATATATGAGCAATGGTTTCGCTGACTGGGTTAATTCAGTGCTGCAGGAACAAATGGAAAATTCGATCAACGACGAAGTCGCGGATGAAGAGCAAGAGCATATTGTCCCACATATTTTGCATTAACTCTCTTATGACGTTAGATATCCGTACCCTATGATGACATAAATTGAATGAAAATTAATCTTTGTTGGCAGAGCCAACAAAGTTCAAAAAACAGTCACTGTTGGCAGTACCAACAGTAGTTAAAAAAACATCTTTTCTGACAGTGAATAAAACTCATCATTTTCTCTTTTTCCATAACTGGTTATCCATTGAATCACCGCCTCCTTTGCCTTGATAGTTTGACTGACTTATCAAGGCAAAACAGGAGTTTTTGTGCATGTCAGATTGGGAAGAAAAACCCGCATCTCAGCCGCGTTTACGCGCCGGTGTCTTAACCTCGTCATTAACGATTGAATTACATACCCACTATGCCATCCGGCTCTGGGCAGGGCGCCGGCGGGAAGATATCAGCAAAACACATCAGGTGACGGCGATCCTCGGAATGCCGCAGGTGATCAAACGGGCCGGTCATATCAGTGTGGATGCCGCTGCCGATAATCCGTATGCCGATGTCTGGCTGGTGAAGCTGGAACAGGCGTTGGAAGCCGCATCGGCCAATCTCAGGCAGAATCTGGCTATTTTGCAGGATACCCTGAATGCGGTGCCAAAGCAGATTACCCTATCCGCCGTTTCCTCTGTCGAACCGCTGAATATCGGCGTCTACAGTCATTCCCCGTTAGGTTACCGCTGTGTCTGGCTGCTGGTTGGTTATGACCAGCTGGCGATGAAAACATTTCAGGCTTTTCATTACGGACTGATTTCACGGGCCGAGCGGGATGCTTTTCTGCATAACGGCAGCCGGGCCATTCGCCAAATTTATGGTTTTGTGCGTTCTTATCGTTCACTGGCGGTCACCCGGCAGGATATTGCCCAGAAAACCCCCGCCGGGCTGGATGCCATTAAACTGTTGGGTGAACCGCATCCCGATATTCTGTCGGGCAGGCAGCGTTCCGCGTTCGCCTCCCCGTTACGTTCCATCGAACACGATTAACAGAGGGGAAAAGATGCAGCTTTATTTATGTGAAAAGCCCTCTCAGGCCAGAGACATTGCCAACGTTCTGGGCGTGAAACAGCGCGGACAGGGATTTCTCTTCAGTACCCGTATCATTGTCACCTGGGCCATCGGGCATTTGCTGGAGGTGGCTGCACCCGAACAGTATGGTGAACAATTCGGTCCGCCGTGGCGGATGGAGGTGCTGCCGGTGCTGCCCGTGCAATGGCAATGGACGGTAAAAAAAGAGGCCGCTGACCAATTTGCCGTGATCCGGCAGTTATTGAAACAGGTTGATGAAGTCATTATTGCCACCGATGCCGACCGTGAAGGGGAAGTCATTGCTCGCGAGTTGCTGGAATATTGTCGTTTCAGCGGTGCGGTCAGGCGGTTGTGGTTGTCGGCACTGGATGACACCAGTATCCGGCAGGCTCTGGCGGCCATTTTACCGGGAGAACAGACGGAAGCACTCTATCAGGCCGGGCTGGGGCGGGCGAGAGCCGACTGGCTGACAGGTATCAATCTGACCCGTTTGTATACCCTGAAAGCGCAGGCACTGGGTTTTGGCGAGGTCTTATCCATTGGCCGGGTACAGACCCCGACACTGGCACTGGTGGTGAGCCGGGATAAGGACATTGCGAATTTTGTGCCGAAACCCTACTGGCAGGTGATGGCTAATCTGGAAAAAGACACTGTCCGCTTTCAGGCTAAATGGCTGCCCGCTACGGAGGAGGGCGATGAAGAAAACCGCTGTACCCGGGAGGCTGTGGCACAGGCTGTGCAACAATGTTGCCAGCAGGCCACACAGGCTACAGTGATGGCCGTCAGCAAAAAACGGGAGAAGACCCCGCCGCCGCTCTGTTTTGATTTGGGCACGTTGCAGCAGACGGCATCCCGTCTCTGGGGGATGGGCGCCAGTCAGGTACTGACGATTGCCCAGTCCCTGTATGAAACCCATAAAGCCACGACCTACCCACGCACGGATTGCGGGTATCTGCCTGTGTCCATGCAGGCGGATATTCCGGTGGTATTAACGGCACTGACGCGAACCGACCCGGCCATGATTGATACTATCAGTCAGCTGGACGAACAACAGGTTTCCTGGGTCTGGAATGACAAAAAAATCACGGCCCACCATGCCATTATCCCCACCCGTCACGCTTTTGATCTCACCCGGTTAACGACCGACGAGCTACAGGTTTATCAGCTTATTCGTCAGCATTATCTGGCGCAGTTTCTGCCCCCGCAGGAAACGGATGTGACGGAAGTGACACTGGATATCGGCGGGCAATGCTTCCGGGCGAAAGGGCGGGTCAATGTGACCACGGGCTGGAAAGCACTGTTTATGGAAAACTTCGCGGAAGATCAGGAAAAATCAGAAGCGGATTCATCCCTCCCGCGCTTTCATCAGGGCGAGCGCTGCCGGATTATTGCAGCCCGCATTCAGCCGCTGCACACCAAACCGCCGGCCCCGTTTACCGAAGGCACGTTGATTGCCGCGATGAAAAATGCCGCCAGTCTGGTCAGTGATCCGCAATTAAAGCAGGTCCTGCGTGAGAATGCCGGACTGGGCACGGAGGCGACCCGTGCCGGCATTCTGGACACCTTGTTTAAACGCCGGCTGATTGAGCGGAAAAAGAAAGCGATTCAGTCAACACCACTGGCACGGGAACTGATTGCCGGGTTGCCGGAGGTCCTGACCAGTCCGGGCATGACCGCGTTATGGGAGCAGTCGCTGGAAGATATTGCGCAGGGTAAAACGTCGCTGGCGGTGTTTATGCAGAAACAGGCGCAATGGCTGTTGCATTTAGTCGAACGCGGCAAGGCCCAACCGTTACACCTGACGTTACCGAAAACCCCTGACTGCCCGAACTGTGGCAGCCGGATGCGTCAGCGGCAGGGAAAAACCTCGCCATTCTGGGGCTGTGTGAACTACCCGGGCTGTAAAGGGATGCTGAATGACAAAGCGGTTACCCAATCGCGCAAAGCTCGGCGGGCAAATCAAAAAGTCTGACGATCTGGTTGTTGATTGACGTGCTGACAGGATGCTTTAAGAATCACCCTGTTTCTTAAATGATCGGTGAGCCTGCAACGATCGCCTTCGGGTGGCTGGAAAACTCCCGTAGCCTGAAAGGGAGTGCCTCAACGCGGTACATCTGCCCCCCTTTGAAAGCAGATATTGCCGGTCCAACGGCAATGAAGGTTCATTATTCTTTATCAGCACGTCAGCAACGTAACTGTCTGACACCCAGCGGGAAAATCTTTCCCGTCAGGGAGGGGATTTTCTCCGTCATTACTTATTGTTACCTCCATGGAGAACATCGTATGTCTGAGAACACCACAGCGTTAACCAAAAATGACTATTTCAACCTGAATATCAAAGGATTGGGTTATCTGAATAATATCCGCCATGTCAGCACCGCCAGCGGCACCTTCCTGAGTTGCGTGATCAATGCATTAAATGGCCCGAGTGATAATCCGGCCTATGTGCGTTTTGATATTACTGTGGTGGGCAAGGAAGCGACCAGTCTGATCGGTCGTTGCCAGAAAGCGGTGGATGAGGATAAAAAAGTGTTGCTGGGATTTACGTTAAGCAACCCCTCCACCGACATTTTTACCCTGAAACGCGGTGACCATGCCGGTGAACAGCGCGTCAGCCTGAAAGCCCGTCTGATTAAAGTGGACTGGATCAAAATCGGTCAGGAGAAAGTCTATCAGGCCGAACAATCCGATTCGACACCGCCACAGAACGGTGTTACGCAAACCGAATATGCAGAAAACTCATTCTGATATTCCTTTTACCCCACTGACTTGCCCTGATGTTTCAGGGCAGTCTTTTAATTATCAAAGACAACAGGAAGCAGAGATGAATATTGCCCCTATTGGTGTTCTGGCACTGCAATACTGCCATAAACAGTTACCGTTAGCTGTGTTACAAAGCCGTGCGGGATTTTATATCGGCACCATGGAGGCGGGCGTTCCGTGCTCCCGTGAATCAACCGAATATTTTGCCAGCCGTGAGCAGGCAGAACTGGCGCTGCAACAAGGGCGCTGGGCACAACGCCAGTCAGCATAACAGGGAGGAAATCAGCATGTCTTCGCGCGGCATTAACAAAGTGATTTTAGTGGGTTATCTGGGACAGGATCCGGAAATCCGTTACCTGCCAACAGGCGGCACGGTAACAACGCTGTCACTGGCGACTTCAGACAGTTGGCGGGATAAACAAACCGGTGAGACTCGGGAAAAAACCGAATGGCATCGGGTAGTGATCTTTGGCAAATTAGCGGAAATCGCGGCAGAGTATCTGCAAAAAGGGGCTCAGGTCTACATTGAAGGCCAGTTGCAGACACGCAAGTGGCAGGATAATCAGGGACAGGATCGCTATTCAACGGAAGTGGTGGTCAATGTGAACGGCACGATGCAGATGTTGGGCAGTCGTGGCGATGCAAAGTCAGTGGCTAAGCAGCAGAGTGCACCAAAACCTGTTCAGAAGCCCCAGCCCTCTCAGCCAACAAAAAAAGACAGTGCACCAACACAAATGGCACAGCTTTCAACGTTGTCGGAAAAAACGGAGGAAATGGAGTGGGATGAGATCCCGTTCTGAGTGGTTTAACCTATTGCCCTGTTATCACAGGGCCTATTCTTATTTTTGAGTAACACTATGTGGTTTATTTACATACGAGCGATCAGTGTGGTCAGCTTATTTAGCCACTGACTGAAATGTGGGCATTGGGAACGAATGGTATCTAAGCCAATATCACCGACGATCAATGGGCCATGTAAGGTTTTATGATAATTGGGAATGATGGCCAAAATGCGTTTAGATGGCGCTGTTTGTGGGCTGTTGTTGATATCTTCAGGCGTATCAAATGCTTCTTTGATGGTCTGTAGTGCGGCAATCGGCGCATTGTCATCAAGCCAGTCAGCAAATTTTTCGGGTTGGCAGAACAGTAAAGCTTCAAATTCATGTAATAACAGATTAGGAATAAAATTAGCCTGTCCGATATCATTTGCAAAAGCCTGCTCTAGTTGTACGATCCGTTCGTTAGCCGCATTATCCCGTTGGATGTTATAGTCAGGGAAATCGGTAGGCAAACCGTAGTAGTCGATAAGTGTGGTGACGAATGCCTTGGGATCTTGTCGGCATAAGCGGGTAATTTGGTGTTTTACTTTGCCATAACTCGTGATACCGCCTTTCTGGCGGGAACTTGTCTGAGCTAATATGGGGGTCAGATAGATCTGTTGTGCAAAAAAATAAGGTGCCAGTACGTCCCGCACGAACGTTTCTTCCGTCTGTCCTTCTACAAAAACATTAATACGGATCATCGCTGTGGTCTCCCGCCGAGTAAGTTTTTCTTCCATAATTCACCCAGGCTATAGTCTTCAAGCCATTCGGACAGAGTTTCATTATCCAGTCGCTTAAAAGTGGAAGCGCCTTGTTGTTTGTCGACCACAATCAGGTCATCAGCATCAAACTGATTAACCAGCTCAACCGACTGAGTAGAAATAATCAGTTGGTGTTGATTACTGGCATTTTTAATCAGACCAGCCAGTACGTTGATTGCATAAGGATGGAGTCCGAGCTCAGGTTCATCAATAATAATGGAGTCGGGCATGTACGCTTCAGGTTGTAGCAGCACTGTTGTTAATAAAATAAAGCGCAGCGTGCCATCCGATAATTCACTGGCTTTAAAAGGAATATCCTGCTCTTTTTCTGTCCATTCAAGTTGAATATAGTCGGCATTATCCGGCGTAGGCCGCAGGTAAAAATCACCAAAAAAAGGGGCAACCATCTGGATGGTTTTGATAATGCGGGTGTAATGCTGCTGATGGTGTTTTTGCAGGCGATACAAAAACGCCGCTAAATTAGCCCCATCTTCCCGCAGATAATCATTGTCATTAATACGGTGGGTTTGTTTGACTTTGGCACTGTCACTCGTGTCATGAAAATGGTATACCCGCCAACGAAGTGTGATCGGCAAGGTGTCATTTTCGAGATTCGCATGATGCTGATTGACCTGAGATTCAAAATGTCCGGCTCCAATATCATACTCTCTCTTGCTGTCGCCAAGGAGTGATTCATGGCGGAACATCATACGGTTATCATTAGTGGGTTCCAGCTCAAATTGATAACCATTATGGCCAAAAGAAAGCGCGGCACTCATACACTCGGTTTTTTTACGACCAAAGTGCAATAACGTGTCGGGTCCCCCCATTTTTCCAACAAGGGATTGTAAGCGCTGATCGAGTAGTACGGAGGATAAACGAAAGAAACTGATGAAATTGGATTTTCCGGCGCCATTGGCCCCAATAAGGACATTCAGGCTTCCCATTGGTAAATCACATTTTGCGATAGATTTGTAGCCTGTTATCTTAATTCTGCTTAAGTGGTCATTATTCGTTATTGGTTTCATAATCTTGCCTTTTCAGCATCATGTGACTCAATTGTGCCTTATTATACACTTTTCTGACGGTGGTCTGATGGATATCATCTTGGGTAAGTACACCTGCCACGCGGAGTCTCTTATTTTAGAGAATGCGCAAATAGGCAGTTTTTGTTCTTTAAATCTGAGCAGAAGGTATAACCCTGCCATTTTATTTACTTGTTAAACTTACACGTTCGATTATTGAATTAGATAACGTAATTCGTTAAAGTAAAAACGCTATCGGCAAAATCCGATAGTCAAGGAATCTCACCCTTGCTAAGAGTAACCCACTGGTAGGAATTTTCTGCCAGTGCGCCTGTTATCGCCCTTTCAATGGCGGTTCAGGCAGGGGAGGCTTCGGCCTCGCCGGAAGGTTACTCCCGGTAGTGAGATCCCTGTCTGAACCACCACCAATAATCAACAGAAGGGGAAGCAGGTATGATTAACACTCAACAAGACTGGCACCCAGCCGAAATTATTTGTGCATTACGCAAACGTGGTACGACACTCGCCGCTTTATCCCGCGAATCGGGACTCAGTTCTTCCACACTGGCAAATACTCTATCCCGCTCGTGGCCGAAAGGGGAACTCATCATCGCCACCCGTTTGGGAATGGAACCCGCTGAAATCTGGCCCAGCCGTTATTTCGATGACTACGGCAATTTTATTGAACGAAAAATCCGTCAGTCGGTTGATGAAAATCAGGCAGCGGCTGAATAACGCACGGATAAAAGCCCTAAAATTGACACACAATAACGTTTTTTCGGCATATTAATTTTCAGCAAACACAGTTGAGTTGTTCATTGAATACATTACCGGGTTCCTTGCATAGTCAGGATTATTTTACGACTGAGCAGGAACCTATTTGGCATGAAAATAACGGTGTTAAGCGGCTTAATCGCGGTCATACTGACGGGATGTACGACTCCCGTGAAACAACCGCTCCCTCAGCCTTCCCAAAATAGCTTTTCTTCCGTGACGCTGACACGAAATATTCAATCAGTTTCACCGGATATTTATCAGCAAACACCCGAAGTCGTCCGTTATGGCCGCTATGTGCTGGTCAGTACAGCCCCGACAGCAGCGCAGCGTGATCCACTTTCCCAGTTGATTGATATTCAGCTCCCCGCATCCCAGAACCCCAGGGTGGCTGATGCCATGCGTTATGCATTGCGTCAATCCGGTTACGCACTCTGTGTGCCTGACAAGAGGAATGACATTTTATATCGCCAACCACTGCCGTCCGTGCACGCGCAGTTGGGTCCGATTCGGTTACGCACAGCATTGCAGGTGATGGCTGGTCCGGCCTGGCAACTGGAGGTAGATGAGGTGCAGCGCAAAGTTTGCCATCATTTACGCCAGGGCTATCAGTTACCGGTTCCGGCTAAACAACCGGAGCAGGGAGGCGGACGTTGATGAAATTACACCAGCTCGGTGTGTTGGTATGGCTGCTGAGTAGTCCGGTCTGGGCAGTCACGCCGACACCGTTAGCTTCGCAGCAGACACGAACGACTGAAAGCCAGCCGCAATCCCTGAATAATCAGGCTGAACAGTGGCAGTTAAGTACCGATGAATATCAGCGTTATCAGCAACTGATGAACGGGCCAAGGGGTATTCAGTCGCCGGGACTTGATCCGTTGACCGCATTAGGGATTGAAGCCGAAAGCGATGTCGAACGCCGCCGTTATGCTGAACAGTGGGTTAAGGCAGAGTTTGCCCGAACGGAAAAAGAGCTGCGTTTCCAGCGGGAAGTGAATACTGCCTGGCAGCGGCTGTTTCCGGATGTTTTGCCGGTCAATATGGAAAAATCGCGTGAGAACAATGGTCGGCTGGCATTGTTTGTCAGAGCCAAAGATTGTCCGCAATGTGACACCCGTTTGATCGAAGTGCTGGCTGCAAAGCAGCCGGTGGATATCTATTTGGTCGACAGCCAACGTAATGATGACACCTTACGGCAGTGGGCTAAAACGCATCATATTCCGGTTGAACAGGTCCGTAACCGACAAATCACGCTGAATCATGATGCGGGATACTGGTTCCGGTTTGGTAAAGGATTGATGCCGGCATTATTACGACAGGGGAAACAAGGATGGCAGGTCACGTCATTACCATGAAGCGGGTGAATGTATTCCCCATTATCGGCCTGTTATGGGTGACTACCGGCCATGCCAAACTGAACGTGATTGCCGATTTAGGCGGCAAAGATGCCTCGCCCTTTTATGAAAGCATTAATGCCCAGCCGAATTATCGTGCTACACAATCACACTCTTTCTCGCCAGAAGTGGAGGGGGAAGCAGCCATGCTGCCGGTTAACACACCGGAACTGACACCGGGAAAAATAGTAAACCGCTCACTGCAATTGCCGGGGATTGGCGCGTTATTTTTGATTGGCGATGATCCTGACTCTCGTCAGTGGCTAAGTCAGCATGCAGCCCGTCTGGCACAATTGCACGCGGTGGGACTGGTCGTTAATGTCAGTACAATGACTGGATTACAGTCACTGCGCGCTTTAGCACCGGATATCCTGTTATCACCGGCTTCCGGCACAGATCTGGCGCGTCGTTTGCAGTTACAGCATTATCCGGTGTTGATCACCGAAACTCAACTTTCTCAGCAGCTATCACCATGAGCCGCCGTTATGTGGTTGAAGCCTTGCTACGTCCGGCTGTCGAGCTGAATACCGCTGTGGTTTCAGCTGTGGCGGCATTTATCTGCATTCGGGCACCCTGGGCGATTGCACTGGCCCCCTCCGTCAGCTATATGATGGCCGGGGGTTTTACTGTATTAGCGATAATACGCACCTGGCAGGGTATTCAGGTTATCCGCTATCGCCGAAATCTGAGCCGTTTACCGCGTTACCAGATGAGCACAAAACACATTCCCGTCAGTCATCAGCGCTTGTTTCTGGGCCGGGGTTTTCGCTGGCAGCAGAAGCATACCCAGCGTTTGCAGGATACGCGGCGACCGGAAGTCGAACGATTTGTGCAACCCTCTCAGGTTTATCAGCTTGCCCGTTTACTGGAGCATCGAACCGAATACCGTTGGCCGGCATTGTCAAATCTGTTGCGCAAAGATTCCCCGTTAAATCCGGTGCGACCACTGCCTCCGGTTGGGGGCAATCCGATGATCCACGGTATTGAGCCGCAGGAAGCGGAAGTGTTTATGGATCTGCGCGAACGGGTCGGACATACCTTAGTTATGGGCACGACTCGCGTGGGAAAAACCCGGCTGGCTGAACTGCTGATAACCCAGGATATCCGGCGCGGTGAAGTGGTGATTGTCTTTGATCCCAAAGGGGATGCCGACCTGTTAAGGCGCATCTGGGCAGAAGCGCACCGGGCCGGCCGTGGCAGTGAACTGTCTCTCTTTCATCTGGGCTGGCCAGAAATCTCGGCACGTTATAATGCGGTCGGGCGGTTTGGCCGGGTCTCGGAAGTCGCTTCTCGTCTGGCGGGGCAACTCAGTGGTGAAGGCAACAGTGCGGCATTCCGGGAATTTGCCTGGCGGTTTGTCAATATTGTCGCCCGTGCGTTGGTGGCGCTGGAGCATCGGCCGGATTACACGCTTATCACGCGTTACGTCAATAATATCAGCGAACTGTATCAGCTCTATGCTACTAAAGTGATGGCAGACAGGCAGCCTGTGTTGCTGGAGCACATCAATCAAATCCTCGGCAAGCTGAAAGAAAAAGATATTCCGCGCAATATGCAGGGGCAGCCGGATGCGCTCCGGCTCTGGGCAATGGAAATGACGCTCAGTTCTGAGGCAGGTAAACAGCTCTATGACCCTATTCTGGACGGGTTACGTTCAGCCGTGCGTTATGACCGCACCTATTTTGATAAAATTGTCGCCTCGCTACTGCCTCTGCTGGAAAAACTGACCACAGGAAAAATCGCAGAGTTGTTATCACCGGATTATCTCAATATGGCGGACTTGCGCCCCATTTTCGACTGGGAACAGGTGATCCGCAAAAACGGCATTGTTTATATCGGACTGGATGCATTGTCTGACAGTGATGTGGCTTCGGCAGTGGGCAACAGCATGTTTGCGGATTTGGTCAGTGTGGCCGGGCAGATTTATAAATATGGCATGAATACAGGGTTGCCGGTGCGCCAGGACGGCAAGCTCGCAATTAACCTGCATTGTGACGAATTCAATGAACTGATGGGGGATGAATTTATCCCGCTGATCAATAAAGGCGGGGGTGCCGGTATGCAGGTCACAGCCTATACCCAGACCTCCTCGGATATTGAAGCCCGTATCGGCAGTCCGGCCAAAACGGCGCAGGTGATAGGCAACTTCAATACCCTGATTATGCTGCGGGTACGGGATAACCGGACAGCCGAGTTACTCACCAGCCAGCTGCCGGAAGTGGAAATCTACAGTAAGACATTGGTCTCAGGGCATTCGGATATTGCCGATGTCGAGCAGGGGCAGGATTTTACCTCGTCTACACAGGACAGGGTCGGCACGGTCAAAACGCCACTGGTGACGCCGGCTGAGATGATTAACCTGCCGAAAGGGCAGGCATTCGCCTTATTGGAGGGCGGACAGTTGTGGAAAATTCGCATACCTCTGCCCACCGGTGATGACGATGATGCCCTGATGCCGGCGAGTTTGCAGAACATCGCTGAGCATATGCGGCGGCACTACCGCACCAGTGAAAACTGGTGGGAAGAGAAGGGGTAATTTCGCGTCATGGCACAATCAGAAAACCCGTCCCGCACCACTTCCCAACCGCCCCGCAAGCATGGCCTGCTGTATCGTGTGCTGTGGGAATGGCCGTGGCAGCTCATTGGCTTTATTGTGATGTCGTGGCTGTTCAGCCTGTTACTGGAATATTTGGGTATGGCTTTTTTCTGGCCGGATGAGGGCGCGGCTCACAGCCAGACGATGATGAAAACCGAGCTGCAATTTTTATCCACGGAATTTACCCGGAGTCTGTTATTGTCAGAACCGTCACAGACGGTCTCTGACTGGCTGGCACAGACCTATCAATGGCTGTTTGTTGACAGTGGTTTTCTGCACTGGATACAGGGGAAATCACACTCTCAGCTTAATAGCCGCAATGATTTTATGCGTGAATTCAATACGGTATTACATAGCATATCGGGTTATTTGCGGGAATATGCGCTGGCGACGGTGTTTATCACGATGGTGACGCTGATCCGGCTGGCGATTCTGGTGCTGTCCGTTCCGTTGTTTGTGATGGTGGTGTTGGTCGCGCTGGTTGACGGGCTGGGGCGACGGGACTTACGCCGGTATGGCGCAGGCTATGAATCGAGTTTTGTGTATCATCATGCTAAGCGGGGCATTAAACCGGCTTGCACGATCCCCTGTGTGCTGTATTTATCGTGGCCGGATGTGGTGTATCCCACGGTGATATTGTTGCCTGCTGCGCTCTTGCTGGGAATGGCGGTGGTGATCACGACTTCGATGTTTAAGAAATACATTTAATACTCAGGGTAATGGAATACAAATATTGTAGTAGCGATTTAATCATAATGTTTTACTAATATTTATTTATTGCCTAGTATTTTGTTATGTGGAAATACTTGGTTATCTTTGATGAGGTTTTTATTCTATGTTGGTTTCTTCTTATGATTTTTACCCATGTTTATCAGTTATTAAAATCCTGCCTTCTTGGATAAAGCAAAATGGTAGTACTAAACTATTTGAAAAATGGCAGAAATCTTTTGTTTCTTTCTTTGCTAAAGACGAATTTAGCATGAAGAGTGCATCACTTATTGGCAGCGGTTTTTTATATATGCTTAATGGGAAACATCCTTGTATTGTTACAGCTGCACATGTAGTACATGACTTGCAAAAAAGCTCAGTACCTTTTTTTTCCATTGAGGGGGATAAATATATTTTTCATAAATTAAACGTTCTTTATAATGATAAGAAAGATTATGCGATAATCCCTTTTTCTGAAGAAATGCTCGCCCTTGAAAAGAGTTGGCTTTTTTTTAGTTCTGATGAAAGACCATTAATGAATAAAACTTCGTCTTTTGTCATAATGGGGTATCCATCATCAAAAAATGCTCTTCATATTGATAGGGCTAATAAAGGATTATATCCTTACAATATTACATTTCATAGTTTTCAATATAATAAAGAAAATGAAGATGTATATTTTTGGCTTGATGAAAAGGCTAAAAACAAAAATATAATATTTGAAGAGAGAAGTATTTCAAAATCTTTACCATTACCCTCTTGGCGAGGAATGAGTGGCTGTGTAATTGCTCAAATTATGGAACATCAGATTACAGGAGATTTTACACTTAGGGCTGTGGGTATACTTAAAGAGCATAAGAAAAGACTCAAAGATAAATATTTAGTTGGCTGCACATTTGTTCCTTTTGCTGACGAAGTTAACACTTACATTAGAAAGTACATATAAAGAATCTAATATAATAGAGATGCTACACTATGGCATGCAAAACGGTTTTCTGTTTTGTATGCCATAGTGTAGCAGACAAGCCGCTTGGCGGCGCGTCAGTTTTTCCGGTTAATGCTGATATTTTGAAGGCACATTTACGACTTGCGTCATGCATTCAAACCAGTCACAGGCCTGACAGGCCCGGTTGCTTCCCTTTGGATCGAAACAGTAATGTTCGTGCGAAGTATCTTCACAATACACTACGAATGGCTTATCGATTCGGTGCAGCTGAATAGCCGCCGCCTGTTCTTTGGAGGCCGGAAAAAACGCGCCACCGATGTCGGCAAACAGTTCGGTATCGTCCTGCTGTGCATCACAGTGTTCGCAGTGGTTTATCCAGTGCTGTTGGTGTAACTGTTGGCTGATGGCTTTGCGCAGGGTGTGGTGAAAACCGGGTAGCACATTACGCACGATAGACGGGATATCGACGAGATAAAACACAAATGCCGGTCTGTCCTGTTCGGTGTAGTCCACTTCCGTGTCGGGTTCCTCATCCTTCTCTGCTTCCAGTAATTGGTGTCCGGCAGGCAACATAAAGGCAGTGACGGTGGTGGGTTCATGACAGTGCGGACAGGGTATCCGGGTTTGGGCGAGATACCAGTATTCCGCATGCACATTGTAAAATGGCAGCCACTGCATAAACGGCTCAGGGTCAAAACTGCCATCGATATACCAGATTTGGGCGGCCGCATCCCAGTGTGCGCCCAGCTTTCGCACTGTCTCATACTCATCATCAGGGACATGTAAATCAATCCGCAGCATATTATTCCTTCATTGTGAAATCATTAATCAAATAAATTAGTCAGACTATTTAGCTAATTTTCATCAAAGCATAAAGAGTTTATTACTGATCTGATTTAGAAAACACCGCATCCTCGCACTCGGAGTCTATGATGAGGGGAGTCTTTATGCGTTGTTGCTTTTCGATATCCGGTTCTGTCTGTTTGCTGGGATTGACTGTATTGTGTATGCCACTGGCTTATGCGGCTGAGAAAGATGAGCTGGCCAGTGCCAAACGTCTGATTGATCAGGTTCAGATGGCACTGGAACGCGCAAACATCGCCGAAAAGCAGTCTGACACGTCAGAACATCCTCGTTATGAGTTTGATTATTCCCGTATCAGGGCGGATCTCAATACCCTCAAAGCCGGTATCGATCACTACCTGAGTCCTTCCCGCGAGCAACCCCGCGATCCGACGTCAATCATCGGTGATTACCGTCAGGAACATCCGCAATGACCCCTGTCCAACGCCATGCCTTTGAAGCGGCTTCAGGACACTTTGATGTCACTTTTTTATATCTGGTGTGTGTCGGCTTTTTTCTGGCCACGTTGTTTCTGTGGGCGGCTTGGGCGGCGGTGGAGGTCTGGAACGGCTGGGCGAATGAAAAAGTGCGTAATCAGACCCTCAGCCAGTTTGCTCTTCGAACCACAGTATTGCTGGTCGTGGCTGTCTGGATGTTTGCCAGTTGAATCAATGAACATAACAAAAAGGAACTGAATCACTATGAAACACATTTTTACCACCTGCCGTCAGTTCAGCACAAACCTGATGACCCGGATCAGCACTTTTCTGTTGCTGCTCGGTGTTTCCTGTGAGTCTGCCTGGGCCGATTTGCCTTCGATTGAACCGCCCTCAAGTGGGGGCCGTGGCGGATTAATGGGGCAGGTAAAAGGGTATGCGCAGGATGGCATTGTGATTGGCGGGCTTATCCTCTCGGCGGTCGCATTCTTTAAAGTGGCCTCGGCGGCGGTGGAAACCTTCTCCGAAGTGCGTGACGGCAAAGCCACATGGACCCAGTTCGGCTCGATTATTGTGGTCGGTATTGTGTTGCTGGTTGCAGTGATCTGGCTGTTGGCGAAATCGGCCAATATTATTTTTTAAGGTGCCGCGGATGCAGACGATCCCCTTTTTACCCGATCGCTTAAACGCTGAACCTGTCGTATTCCGCGGCTTCACCACGCCGGAGATGGGGCTGGCCGCCATCGTGGGGCTGGCCCTTGGTCTGGTGGTCAGCCTTCCCTTCATTCCGTTTGCCGGTTGGGTGATGCTGCCGACCGGCATGCTGATGATGCCGTTGTTACTGCTGAGTGTTGGCGGGCGCTGGCTTGCCACCTTAAAACGGGGCAAACCGGAAAATTATCTCTGGCAGAAACTGGCCGAGAAAAAACGCCGGTTAGGGCTGGGTGACCCGACCTTGATTATCGCGGCACAGGGCTGGTCACTACGCCGCAGCAGGCCAGCGCACCGCAACAGGAGAGGCGTGTGATGAGTCGTTTTCGTCATGCGGTCAGAAACCGGGACCAGCATATTCTGACCCTGCGGGTGGCGTGCGGTATTCTGGTGGGGGTGCTGCTGATAAGTCTGCTGGGTTGGATGGCATCCCCACGCAATCTGACTATTCATAATCCGCCGGATTTACGCAGTGGAAGCACCCGGGCGTGGTGGGAAGTACCCGCTCCCAGTGTCTACAGCTTTGCCTTTTATATTTTCCAGCAACTGCATGCCTGGCCGAAAAACGGGGCACAGGATTATCCGGCGAAAATTGAAGCCTTATCGCCGTATCTGACGCCGGCCTGTCAGGATTTTCTGCGCGAGGATGCCCGAACCCGGGCTGACAGCGGTGAACTGCTCGACCGGGTGCGCGTGGTGTATGAAGTGCCCGGCCGGGGCTATGAGACGCGCAGTGTGACGGTACGTGACCGCGATAACTGGGTGGTGCGGCTGGATTTGGTGGCGGATGAATATTATCACGCCGAACCGGTCAAACGGGCACTGGTGCGCTATCCGCTGAAGGTGGTGCGCTGGGAAGGCGATGCGGAGCGTAATCCTTTTGGTCTGGCACTGGATTGCTACGACGGAATGCCACAGAGGCTGGAAGCGCTGCCACCGCCAGCGGAAGAGAAAAAAGGCGTATTTCAATGAGAAGAGATGTATTTGACTGGCGCGGTGTCGGGCTGGGGCTGGTCAGCTTCCTGCTGTTCTGCGTTGGCGCAAAAGCTGATGAGCTGCTGACATGGGAGCGTATTCCGTTACCGGTTACGCTTCAGGTTGGTCAGGAGCGGATTATTTTTGCGGACCGGAATGTCCGTGTCGGTTTTCCGCCCTCACTGAATGATAAATTACGGGTGCAGAGCACCGGCGGGGCAGTTTACCTGAAAGCCAGCAGCGCGTTCCCGTCAACCCGGCTGCAATTGCAGGACAGTGAGAATGGCGAAATTATCTTACTGGATGTGACCGCCGGCAAAACCGATGCCAGCGAACCCGTGCGTATTATTTACCCGGCTGAAAAATCAATCGGTTCAAAAGATAAACCGCACTCACAGAGCAAACCATCATTGTCTACGCCCATTCCCGTGCTGTTAACCCGCTATGCGGCGCAGCAACTGTATGCGCCCCTGCGTACGGTTGAGCCGGTCAGCGGCATTCAGCCGGTGAACCTGCATCTGCCCGCCTCCATCACCACACTCTACCCGTCAGAGCCGGTTGAAGTGACCCCGCTGGCCGGCTGGCGACTGCATCATCACACCGTGATGGCCCTGAAACTGCGCAATACCGCCAAACGTATTATCTCGCTTGACCCACGCGCCTTACAGGGACAGTTCGTCACCGCCACCTTCCAGCATCGCTGGCTGGGAAAAGCCGGAACACCCGAAGATACCACGGTACTCTATCTTATTACCAAAGGGCAGCCGGATAACGCCTTAATCCCTGAGCCGGTCTCGGTAAAACCGGGAGGCCGTGATGCAGATTAAATCCAACAGTCTGGTGAAAATACTGGTGCCAACCGTATTGGTGATTGGTGGGTTTATTGGTATCAGGAGTTGCAGCTCAACAGAGAATAGCGTGCCGGATAAACCGCAGAATCATGCGCTGGCGACCCTCTCTCCGGAAGAGTTACAGGCACTGGGGGTCGGCGGGGATACGCCGGAAGATACCCTGCGCACGTTGGTCGGGACGCTCAATGCCGTGCGGGCAGAGCAGAAACGCTTAGACCAGCAGAATGCCGCGATGCGAAAAGAAAATGACCAGTTAAAAGGACAAAATCAGGATGTTGCCGGTCAGATAGAGGCTGCGGTTGCTACTATCCGGCAGGACGATGAACAGCGCCAGCGCACGTTACAGGACGAACAGCAGGGATTGCTGGCCCAGATTGATTTGCTCACCGAGCGCTTAAATTCAACGCCGTTGCCGATACCGGATAATCAGATACCACTGGGTAGCGGGCTGGCAGGGAGTTCATATTCTGCCGGCACTATCAGAGGACAGGATGAACTTATCTGGGTTACTCCGGCCGATGAAAAAGTTCCCGACAGGC
The DNA here is from genome assembly GCF_037996705.1 of Xenorhabdus bharatensis. Classification (NCBI taxonomy): domain Bacteria; kingdom Pseudomonadati; phylum Pseudomonadota; class Gammaproteobacteria; order Enterobacterales; family Morganellaceae; genus Xenorhabdus; species Xenorhabdus bharatensis. The sequence continues at coordinate 160,074 of NZ_JBBMXG010000010.1, forward strand.
AAGCGATGGGCAATGGAAAAACGGCGACTCAGTTTCCCACCTCTTTTTTAAGCGAACAACCGACCACTGTAAAAAATCATCCACAAGTTCCATCGGCTCAGGCCGACAACGAAAAACCGGTCTACACCCTGCCGGAGAATGCCACTCTGGTGGGCAGTCAGGCCATGACCGCGTTGTTAGGCCGGGTACCGGTCAATGGTACGGTCACTGACCCTTATCCGTTTAAAATTCTTATCGGCAAAGACAACCTGACCGCTAACGGTATCGAACTGCCGGAGGTGGAAGGCGCGGTGGTGTCCGGTTCCGCCAGTGGTGACTGGACACTGTCCTGCGTACGCGGTCAGGTCAATTCCATCACCTTTGTGTTTCAGGATGGCACCGTGCGTACTTTGCCGGGCAGCGGACAGAATCAACAGGGTATCGGCTGGTTGTCTGATGAAAACGGCATTCCCTGCATCAGCGGTGAGCGTAAATCCAACGCCAGTACCTATCTGCCGACCCTATTTGCCCTGTCCGCCATGAATTCCGCCGGCAATGCCCTGAACGAGAGCCAGCAAACCGCGCAAACCAACGGTGCCGGCGGCATCACGTCCGCGTTAACCGGGAATGCGGGACAGGCGGCACTTGGCAAAGCGGTGGCCGGGGGCATGAATGAGATGAGCGAATGGCTCAGGCAGCGTTACAGCCAGACCTTCGATGCGGTTTATGTGCCGCCCGGTGCAAAGTTAGTGGTGCATATCACACAAAGTCTGGCGATTGATTATGAAACAACAGGCCGTAAGGTGCGTTACGGTTTTAGTGGATCAGCTCAACGTCATCATCAGGAAGCCTTAGATTAATGGAAACGACATCTTCTCCATGGCTGTTTAGTGCCAGCCCGCCTTATTGTCTGCAAACTCATATAACGCCACAGGCTGAATCCACTCCGGTTCAGCTTGACTGGCAACCCGCCCGTACCCAAGGCAGTCAATTGACTCTCGCCAGCGGCCATGAATGCCGACGGCTGAATGACGGGGATTTTACCGTTTTTCGGCTGACCGAATTTCAGTGGCAATCAATGCTTGCAGGCAACAGCGAGGCTGAACACTGGGAGCGCTTGCCGTTTACTTTATCGGAACTGGCGGTACACCCGGAATTTGCCACGTTTACCCTGATTAGTAGCCCGGAGGCTCAGGGATGCGAAAAATAACCTACGCTATCGTGTTCGGTCTGACAGGGTTGCTGGCCGGCTGTTCAACCTCGAAAGACGTGTTGCTTCCGGCCGGCGAACAGACGGTACTGGCCATGTGGCAGGGAAACAAAGCGGGGCAGAGCGTAGCACAGGCCAGACAAACCCTGCACCGGGCATTAACCCCGGCTGAACGTCACAGGGCGTCAGAAGAACCCAACCATTACAGCCGTTCGGCAGAGCATGAAATCAGCCAGCAGTTTCCCCGCCTGCCCAATCCCGATATGGTGATGTATGTCTACCCGCATCTGGTGGCGGGCAAGACGCCGGTACCGGGCTACAGCACGGTATTCCCGTTTTATCAGCAGGTGCAGTATGCCCTGCCGGGTGAGCGCACGGAGGCTCGGTAATGGATAATCCCAAGGCATTGCACCGTCCCGGCAAACTGAGTGAAACGGATGAAGTGGCGATTTACCGGGCGAATCCCTCGATTATTGACTACCTGCCCTGGGTGGAATATCTGGAAGACGGGCAGTGTTTATTGCTGGATGATGGTGTGTCTGTGGGGGCCGTCTATCAGATTGAACCTATCGCTACAGAAGGACGCCCTGCCGAGCGGCTGCTTGAAATTCGCGACCAACTGGAAGATGCCATTCAGGACAGTCTGGACGAGGACGATATATCCCCGTGGGTAGTGCAGTTTTTTTGTCAGGATGACGATGATCCTGACAATTATCTCAATACCCTGCGGGACTATGTGAAACCGTGGGCGCAGGGGACCGCCTTTACTGACGCTTTTCTGGCAGAATCAGCACGTCACCTGAACAGCATTGCCCAGCCTGACGGAATATTTCAGGATAGCTTAATCACCGGGCAACCGTGGCGAGGACAGCAGCGCCAGACGCGTATGGTGGTTTACCGCTGGTTGCCTGCGCATAAATCGAAGGCACACCACCAAACGGTATCGTCGGTGGCGGCACTCAATCAGGTCTGCGAACGACTGGTTTCCTCACTGGCATCAGCAGGTATTGTGGCAACCCGGCAGGATGGCGGGCAGATCCACAGCTGGTTGCTGCGTCATTTTAATCCGGCGCCGGACTGGGGCATGGCCAAAGCCGATTTTTACCGGGCAGTGCGTTATGAATCTCCCACACAACCGGATCTCCCGGTGAATAATGACTTTGCCGAAAGCCTGTGGTTTACCCCGCCAGTATCGGATCCTGAGAACGGCGTCTGGTGGTTTGATGGTTTGCCGCATAAAGCCGTGCCGGTTGAGCGCCTGCGGCGCCCACCCGAGCCGGGCACCCTGACAGGGGAAGTGAAACGGGGAGACCATATCAATGCGCTGATGGATATGATGCCGGAAGGCACGGTGGTCACGCTGACCATTGTGGCGCAGGCACAGGATACCCTGGAAGAAAGCTTCACCCGACTGGCAAAAAATGCCGTAGGGGAAAATACCGAATCGCTGCGCGTCCGGCAGGATGTACAGGCCGTGAAGGAATTACTGGGACGACGGCATAAACTGTACCGCAGTGCACTGACTTTTCTGGTGCGCGGTCAGGGTTTGGATAATCTGAACCAGCGGGTGCATCAGCTTTCCTCAACCTTGTTGATGGCTGGCTTACAGCCTGTGCGACCCGAATTCAGTGTGTCACCGCTGAATGCTTATTTACGGGCGTTGCCGATGGGCTTTAATCCGCAGAAAGATAAAAAACACGGATACAGTCGCCTGACGTGGGTTCAGCATCTGGCAGGACTCCTGCCGGTGACCGGACGCTCAACCGGCACCGGGCATCCGGGCTTCAGCTTCTTTAATCGCGGTGGGGCACCGCTGACTTTTGATCCGATGAACAAGCTGGATCGCACCCAGAATGCTCACTTGCTCTTGTTCGGCCCGACCGGCGCAGGTAAATCGGCTACCTTATGTGCTTCCTTAGTGCAACTGATGGCGATCCACCGTCCGCGTCTGTTTATTGTCGAAGCGGGCAACAGTTTTGGCTTGCTGGCTGATTACTATGAAAGTCTGGGGCTGACGGTGAATAAAATTGGTATCAAACCGGGTTGTGGCGTCAGTCTGGCCCTGTTTGCTGATGCGCATCAGTTACTGAAACTCAGTCCCAAACAATTACGGATTAATGAAGCCGATATTCCGGAGACGGATGAAACACAGGAAGACGGCGATGAACAGCGTGATATTCTGGGGGAAATGGAAATTGCCGCTCGGCTGATGATCACCGGCGGTGAGAAAAAAGAAGAAGAACGTCTGACCCGTTCAGATCGCGGATTAATTCGTGAAGCGATTATGTTAGCCGCACAGACCAGCTATGAGGCAGGGCATCAGATGGTGGCCTCGGATTTACAGAATGCACTGTATGCCATTGCCCGCAACCATCAGCAGGATGAACACGGCCAGCCGTTAATTACGGCACACCGCCGGGCACGGGCCGATGAAATGGCCGGGGCCATGTCAATGTTTACGCAGGGCTTTGAAGGCGAACTATTCAACCAACCCGGCACCCCGTGGCCGGAAGTGGATGTGACGTTAATTGATTTGGGGACACTGGCCCGTGAAAATTACTCGGCCCAGATGGCACTGGCGATGGTGTCACTGATTAACACCGTCAATAACCTCGCCGAACGCGACCAGTATCAGGACAGGGAACTGCAACTGGTGATAGACGAAGGGCATATCACCACCACCAACCCGCTGTTGTCTCCCTATATGACCAAAGTCGTCAAGATGTGGCGTAAACTGGGCGCCTGGTTGTGGCTGGCCACGCAAAACCTCGCTGACTACCCGGATACCGCTGAAAAGATGCTGAATATGGCCGAATGGTGGTTATGTCTGACCATGCCGCCGGATGAAGTGGAGCAAATCGCCCGGTTCAAGAAACTCAATGAAGAACAAAAAGCCGTACTGCTTTCTGCCAGTAAACTCCCGCGTTGTTATACCGAAGGCGTGGTGCTGGCGAAAAAAATAGAAGCGTTATTCCGGGTTGTGCCACCGAGCCTGTATCTGGCACTGGGGATGACGGAAAAAGAAGAAAAAGCCGAACGGCGGGCGTTAATGCGGGCACACCAGTGCAGTGAACTGGAGGCGGCGGTGTTGGTCGCAAGGAGGATGGATGTGGCGCGGGGGTTACAGGTTGATCCCGACCATCCTGTATAAACGTGGGTAACATGGCCTGCTATTTCTATGGAGACAGGCCACACTGGAAGGTAGATGCTTTATCACATGATTTTTTCATCCTGAAGATAGCTCATATTCATAAACACATCACATAAGCTCACATTTTTAGGCACAATGATACTGATATCATATTTTTTTGAACTGAAAAGAAAGGAAAAAAGATCCCGGCCATTTTCCAGTTTTCTTGTCTTATCGAGCGAGTCAAAATAGCGGTAGATCTCTGAGACGACTTTTTTATGTATTTCATTTTTAACTAAATCATCTCTCTGATAGGGACTTTCATAGCTCCCACAGTACAGTTTACGAAGAGAAAGAATATCTTCTTCTTCTTCATCCCCGGGGGACCTGATTAAGGCCATGATTTCATCCGTGCGATCTTTCTTGACGCCGGTAAAAAAATCCTGAATACATTGCTGTAACTGAGGTGTACATTCTCCCTGTGGTTTCGGCCGTTTGACTTCTTCAAACGTAGATTGTTCCGCCGACATTTTTAACATATCCGTCATGATATTTTTAAACTCGTCCGGACATTGGGTTTGCTTGACTTCGGCATAAACACAGCGGCCATAATAACCGGAATTGTAGGTGTAATTGTATTTTCTGATGGTCAGAACATAGGTTCCCGGCGGAGGTTCATACCCGCTGATTTCAGAGGATTCATAGGCGAATTTGAAGTAGATCCCGTTTTTTTTGTTATAACCGATCAAATTTCCTGCCGTCTCAAAATCGGTGACAGTGCATCCATGATCGCAATAAAAGGGGATCTCACCATTAATAAAAAGAAACCAGCCTTCCGGGAAAGTTATTGTGTTTTGCATTGGGTTTATCATGTATTGTCGTCCTTTTCAAAATGTATGATTGTGGTTATAAGAGTATGTCATGAACTTTATATGATAGGGACTACCATAGAGCTAACATAACTTGGACGTTTTTCAGGATAATAAAACAGGAAGATCACGCAGATCTTTCCGGCTTTATTACTTTAATTATAAATATCTCTATCTTCAGCTTTTTCTATAAATAAATCTTGTAAGCCACCTTGTATTTCTTCATTTTCATATAATAATGTAAAGTCGCCATCAATATTTGGAGGAAAATGAGAACCATCAATAGTTCCAAAGATAGTTGATGCGGTATCAGACATTATTACCTTAAAGAAATTAAAAATAGCCACTTGATCTTCATTATCTAATTTTGATAATGCTCTCTTAGCTTTTGAATATACTCCTACTCGATTACTGTCTGATGAGTTTGTTAAATTATCCTTGTAATTCTTAAAGTTATCATCAAACAGCTCATTAAAAATCGATTCTACTACTTTTTCATCATTTTTCATTTTATTACCTTATCAACACATTTGAATCTGACCTCTGGAGACATTCTCTGATTCATATCAATAAGATCTTTAAGTACCTTATTCGGTATTTCAGGATAAACCCGCCTCAATTCCGCCTCAATTCTCTTATATCACGAGCAACCAATTCCCTAGCATTAGTAAATTTCTCACCCGTTTTTGAGTTTTTTGTGCTTCTTGATACAACACCTAAATCTCCTCTGGATATTGTATGTCCAGATTTTGGCACTAAAATAGCTGGCCCAGTATTTGGATCATAGTTTTTCACAAGGTTTTTCATTATTGCTTTTTGGCCAGCATGGTGAGCATCAAGGCCTAAATTCTTACCTTTGACTAATCCCCTCAATGTTCCATATTCATCAACGACCCAGTCTTTTATTCCAGAAGCAGAACAAGGTGTTAATCCTAGTGGGTCGATCCAACCCGTTGGATTTGATACGTAAGCATAGGGATTTTTTCCTCCCAGCAATCCCAAGGGGTCTGGCGTCAGATACACACCAGCAACAGACGAGAAATATCTGTATCGATTATAAACCAGACCACTCTCTTCATCCAGCCATTGGCTGGCCAATGGCTGACCGGGATCGTATTGTGCATTTTCACCTGCGGCTTTCAGCCGCATCCCGTACAGGCTCTGTTGTGGCTGCCGCCAGACACGGTAGCCTTGCGGGTCAAACAGTGCCAAGGGTTCTCCTGTCGGCGCACATAACAGCATATTGTGTTTGCACTTCCCCCGCCATCAGTTCACTGCGATTTTCCGGGTCGGGGGTGAAGAACTGGATTTGCTGCTCCAGCAACTGCTAGACGTCAAAGACCAGATGCCGGATACTGTACAGCCTGTGATGCCGGTATACGCGAATTTCGGCCGGCACATCTCCGTCCCACAGATAAGTGGTGCGCATACCGGTTTATTCACAGATTTTTTCGGTGCGTCGCCCGAAGGCATCGTAGCGATAATCCCATTGCTGGCCGCCAGAGGTTTGTAGCCCGGTAAGCTGATTCTGACTGTTCCAGCGGAACTTGGTCAGTTGTGGGCGATGGCCTTCCTGCCACAACTGCATGGCGGTCATGCGACCCGCATCATCGTATTCAAACAGATGCTGCCTGAGCTGGCGTAACCGGTGGTCTTTCTGGTACAGCCATTCCCCGTCAATCTCGTTCAGCCCGTCAAAACGACGGGATGGGTAATTACCCGGGTAATATCCCCCACTGCCCACGGTATAGATACAGCGTCCCTGATCATCATAGCGGTAATCCACGGCCGTCTAGTCACCGTCATGCCAGCGGCTAATCAACCCCTGTTCGTTATATTCATAAAACAAATGCGAGTGCTGACAACTGTCCGCGTCCGCGAGCCAGCCATTATCATGGTAACCATACCGTGCCATCACCTCATTGAGGCCATTATCGCTCCGGCGAATTTCTTGCAGTAGCCCATATTCACGATATAACAGCACCAGCTCAGGCCCATCACTGTGCGTGACCTTGAACAATTGGAGCTGTTCACTGTAATGGAAATCTACGGTATTACCGTGACGGTCACGCAACGCACCCAATTTCCATGTTTGGTGCCCTTCATCGCCGGATACCCGTACCATTCGGCAACAGTATGAACGCCAACAAGAACAGTTCAGTGAGATTAAGCTACGGATGCGGAAACTGATTGGGGATTATCAGGCAGAATATTGAGTTACTTCCTTCACATATTCATTTGATATAACCTATTCAGCCAAGATAGATTTCATTCATTATCTTGGCTGATTTCTAGATATTTATATTCCTAAATTATAAATATTATCAGCTTCCTTATCCCCATCTTCCTCCATATCTACGCTACCTAAAGCCCCCAAGTCTAGGCTGTAAATAACATCACTTTCCTTACCTTTTTCTACATAAATAAAATAACCAAGATCACCATCTTGACCAATTAAAAAATAATTACTCTCAACATCCTGAATAGCATATGTTTTATTCCTTTCAAGGACATAGTCGAAATTATAAACGTAGATATTCTCTTGTTCTTTTCCGGTTATCTCAATATAAGGCTTATCTTGAATTTCCTCGGACAAAAATTTCCTATAGTAATTAGGAAATTTAATATCCATTTCTTTTTCAATAAAATCTAATCTTTCTAAAACATCTTCTTTATTCATAAAATTTTCCTCTTGATAAACCTAAATATTAAAGAATGGATTGTTTTTATTAGCGCCCCTAAGCCCATCAAAATACTTATAAGCATCAACAAGAGATTTCCTTGCTTGAGCTTTAGGTACGCCAGCATCAATCATCTCTCTATAACTTATATTGAATTCTTCTTTTAGCGTTTTGTCCCATCCGCCGGATTCTGCTCGTCTTGTTCTTTGTGCCGCACTGATTTGAGCATGTGGCATTCCCGAAGATGAGTGTAATAATGTGGCAGGCGCTGAATTCCTTTTATAACCTTTGATGCGTTTCTTAGCCCAATGATCCTGTATTGGGTGGTGACTCTGTACAAGATTATCAGCTTTAGTATTACTGTGACCTGGTGCTCTATTTACGCCCGGAGACAAATTGCCATGTAAGTCTACATCCCCAGCTTTATATCCATTAGGGTTGTTACATGCTAATCCTAATGGATCTATCCAGCCAGTTGGATTTTGCACATAGGCATACAAGTTTTCCCCACCCAGAAGCCCAATCGGATCTGGTGTCAGGTACTGTCCTGCAACAGGTGAAAAATACCTGAAGCGATTATAGACAAGTCCACTCTCGTCGTCCAACCACTGGCCGGCGAATTGCATTTCTGGATTTAGTTCAGCATGTTCGCCCACAGCTTTCAGACGCAGGCCGTACAGACTCTGTTGTGGCTGCCGCCAGACACGGTGGCCTTGCGGGTCAAACAATGCCAGCGGTTCTCCCGTCGGAGCACACACGGCATATTGTGTTTGTATTTCCCCCGCCATCAGTTCACTGCGGTTTTCCGGGTCGGGGGTGAAGAACTGGATTTGTTGCGCCAGCAACTGCCAGCCGTCAAAGACCAGATGCCGGATGCTGTACAGCCGGTGATGCCGGTATTCGCGAATTTCGGCCGGCACATCGCCGTCCCACAGATAGGTGGTGCGCATACCGGTTTGTTCACAGATTTTCTCGGTGCGCCGCCCGAAGGCATCGTATCGATAGTCCCACTGCTGGCCGCCCGGAGTCTGTAGCCCGGTAAGCTGATTCTGGCTGTTCCAGCGGAACTTGGTCAGTTGTGGGCGATGACCTTCCTGCCACAACTGCATGGCGGTCATCCGGCCAGCATCATCGTATTCAAACAGATGCTGACCTGCTTGTCGTAGCCGGTGTCCTTTCTGGTAAAGTCGCTCGTTATCAATATCGTGGCGACCATCAAAACGACGGGCGGGGTAACCGCAGGCATCATACTGATAATGCTCCCGCAGCTGGTCGCCGTCACTGACCGAAGTCACCTGACCGTTGCCGTTGACCACATAGCGCAGCCATTGCCGTTCATCATTGGCAGCCACCAGATTCAGTGCCGCATCGTAACGATATTCCCGGTCCAGTCCCGCCAGTGTCGGCTGGGGGATATCCGCCACTTCATGGGCAGCAAAAAACTCGGTATTGCGTCCGGCCCGCTGCGCCGTCAGTTGTCCCATCAATGAGTGTTCCTGACGCAGGATAAAACCCTTGTCTGACTGGCGGTGCCATTCGTGCCCGTCTTCATCCCGTTCAAGCGAAAGTGTCTGTTCACCACTGAGACTGAGCAGGTTAAGCTCACCCACCTTATTGACCTTCGTACCGGCTTTCCAGCGCCGGCCATCGGGCAGGTGAAGGGTTCGTTCTGTTGTGGCACTGTCGGGATACTCACGCCGGATTTCACCATAAAGCTGAACTTCTCTGACCAGGCGGCCTTTGTCATCGTATTCAAAGGTCAGCGGTTCGGCGTCTGGTGCCGTCACCTCAAGCAGACGGCCCAGTATATCGTAAGCGTAAGTGGTACTGCCTTCCGGCGTGTGCATCGCGGTCATCTGCCCGCCTGCATCATAGTCATAGCGGGTGATGTTATTCAGCGCATCCCGTTTTTCGGTACAGTTGCCATTACCGTCATAGGCATAATGCCACTGGGTGCCGGCGTAATCAGTCTCCGTGATCACCCGGCCGTCGGCATCCAGCTGATAACCGTAGCTTTCCCCTTGCGGATTAATCACTTCAACGAGTTGTAGGCTGTCCGGATCATAACGGTACTGCCAGCGGTGACCTTCTCCGTCGACACGTCCGACAGGCAGGTCAAACGGGCCGTATTCAATCTGCCATTCCACGCCACGGGCATCTGTCCACCGGGTCAGGTTACCATGGCGGTCATGGCGGAAGCGCTCCAGACTGTTGTTGGGACGGTCACTTAAGGCAACACGGTGATGGCGGTCATATTGCCACAACCATAAGGCTCCGCCGCCTGATGACAGTCTCTGTAACCGGTCATGGCTGTCGTAACCGAGCCGTAGGCTGCGGTTTTCTTCGTCAAACAGCCGTGTCAGCCGTTGATGGTCATCGTATTCCCAGCTTCGTTGATTGCCTTCGTCATCTTCGGCCTTCGTCACCAGCCCGAACGCATTGCGGATCAGGGTGGTTTTGCTGCCGTCCGGGGCAATAAAACATTCAGCCTGGCCCTTATCATCGTATTGCTGCCACCAGACCCGCCCCAGCGGATCGGTCATACTGATAAGGCGGTCATCCTCATCGTAGTGATACTGCCACACTGCCCCGCCGGTATCGGTAAATGCGGTAACCAGTCCGGTATCCGCCAGATAATCCAGTTGCAGAACCTGCCCTTCCGGCAGGATCTGCCGTTGTAGGTTGCCCCAGTCATCGTATTCATACCGGGTAACGTGACCGCACGGGGTTTCGACCTGAGTGACCTGCTGTTCGGCGTTATAATGCCAGGTAGTGGTATGCCCTTGTGGCGTGGTGGAACGGGTAATACCGGCTTCATAGTCCAGCCGGACGGGGTAATAGCCTCCGCTGCCGACACTGTGGACGCAACGGCCTTGCGTATCATAGGTATAATCGACGGTAGTCTGGTCGCCATCCGACCAGCGGCTAATCAGTCCCTGAGCATTGTATTCATAGAACAGGTGAAATTGCTGGGTACTGTCCGCTTCCGCCAGCCAGCCATTGTCGTGATAGTCATAGCGCACCAACACGTCACTGAGACCACTGTCGCTGCGGCGGATATCAGCCAGCAGGCCATCCTCGCGGTACAGCAATACCAGCGTCGGACCGTCACTGTGAGTGACTTTTTCCAGTTGATGGGTGTCGTTATAGTGAAAACGCACGGCATTATCATTGGGATCACGGTGTTCCGTGAGTAACCAGCGTTGTACCGTATTTTCTTCTGTGAGTGCTAACCGGGTGAAGTATCTGCGAACCGGATGATTGCGCTCGGTCAGGACGAACCCCTGTTTTTGCCGGCTCAGGGTAAACTCCGGGTGCTCCGGGTTGATACTGTGGTCAACGCTGTGGGGCAGGGCGAAATGCAGGGAAGCGCCTTCCAGTGTCAGGATTTCCACCCGGTCGCCGGTCACGATAACGGCCTCGGAGAAGTTGTCCAGCCAGTTTTCGCCAAGTAGTCCCCGCTTTCCCGGTGACCAGCTGCGGGTAAAGGTCAGGGGTATTGTCTGGCCCAGTTCAAATTCGGTGCGCTGGTCAAACAGGCTGCCGGTGGTCACGTCTATCGGGTCACCTGTGAAGAATTTTTTGGTGGCCTGAGTGAAACGCTTGACCCCTTTATTGGCTTTAAACGCGGTTTTGGCACAGCTCAGGGTTTTACCTCTCAGTACGTTACCGGCTTTTTTGGCCCCCAGCTTTGCGCCGGCCAGCAGCGCCTGTCGGCCGGTTTTGGTCAGCAGTTTGCCGACCCCTTTGAGCAGCCCGCGTGTCGGGGGCACCAGAAATTCCACCGCCACCAGTAACGCCCGCTGCCAGCCGGAGAACTCTTCTTCAATCTCCAGGTAAGTCCCCTGCCCGGAGCCGATAAAGACTTTGCTTGCCCCCGCTTTGATGGCCGCCCCACAGACCAGTTTGTCGCCGACCCGCGCCGCCGGCTGACCATTGATAAACACGGATTCACTGCCCTGTGCTATCAGGGGCGGTGCCGGGTGTTTGCTGCACGCTGCCATATCGACGGTGGCCCGTGCTGCGGGTTTGCCTTCAATGAGGACGTTACCGGAGCCACTGTCCAGCACGCCGTCCGGTGAGCCGAAGCTGTCGATAAAGTCCGTGACGGCCGAGCTGGCGGCCGCAATGGCATCGCTGGCCAGGTAGGTTAATCCGCTGCCGGCGGCGGCCACAATCAGCGTCGCCCCCAGCCCGCCGGTGCCGGCAACCAGTAACCCCACGGCCCCGAAAATCGCGGCACCAATCAGGGCACCGGCCACCGCCCCCATCAGGGCACCAAAGAAGCTCTTATGCTGGATGGGGTCGCCCTGACGTGCGGCGGCCGGCCCTCTGGCCCCACCACCGGGTGGCAGGGGCGGCCGGGCATGGGTCGCCCCGACCCGGGCAATCCGGGTAATAATCTCATCACCTAATCCCATATCAGCCTCTCCTTATGCCGCCTGAAAACTGCTCACCACGGCCAGTAAGGCTGTCCGCTGTCCGCTATTAAAGGGGTGTGGCGAGGTCAGGTTAAATGCCAATAACTGGCTGCCCCGGATTTGCAGCACCACCGTCTGGTGCATTTCCCCTTCCGGACTTTGCCACTGGTAATCCAGCCGCCAGGCTGTGTCACCGCTGAGTTCCATTTGCAGTCGCTGATGCTCCTGATACCCCGGCAGGTGGGTGACAAACTGGGCCAGTGTCTGTTCATAATACGCATCGCTGTCCGTGCCTGCCGGCACCGGAGTGCGGTTAATCACCAGATTGACGCCGCTGTCATCCGGCAGCACAAACACGTGCATCGATTCATCACGCCAGCCGGCAGGCAGGGTCAGGATACCTTCGTTCATCTGATAGGGTTGTGTGCTCATAATTTTCCTTTTCACTCTTTTTACGTCATTGATATTCAGCCCGCCGCAAAATACGGCTGAGCGGGTGTCAGTCTTATTGTTGGCCTGCCCGGACTCAGTTCAGGGTGATAACCTCTTGTCCGTTCACAATGACGGTCTTACCGGTAATATGGATATTGCCGTCGGCATCAATCGCGATACTCCCTTTGGTGTTGCCGAGGGTGATACCGCTTTCGGTAGACTGAATAGTAATTTGTCCTTTGACGCTGAGGACGCTGGTTTTTTCTACGGTGACCTGCCGTGTCCCGATGCTGCTCACTTCCATGCCGACCACTTCTTTATGCCGGTCAGCCCGCACGCTGATAGCCTGATTGTGGCCGACACTTTCGGTATGGTCGTGCATTACGCGGGTAGTGCGGTCATTCAGGACGGTGGTATCCATGTCTTTCTGCGCGTGCAGTGACAGTTTTTCACTGCCTTTGGCATCTTCAAACAGCAGTTCGTTGTAACCTTCGCCTTTGTGGGTTTTGGAGCGGAATGCCATCTGGGTCTTGCTGCCCGGCAGTCCGCCCGGCGGGATATTGCTGGCATGGTAGGTGCGGCCGGTAACGATCGGCTGATCCGGGTCGCCATGCAGAAAATCCACCACCACTTCCTGTCCGATACGCGGGATAGCAAGCATCCCCCAGCCCTGACCGGCCCAGGGTTGGGTGACCCGTATCCAGCAGGAACTCTGGTCGTCGGATTTGCCGTACCGATCCCACGGAAATTGCAGACGCACGCGCCCGTGCTGGTCACAGAAGATTTCTTCTCCCGCAGGTCCCACGACTTTGGCAATCTGTGGGCCGTCGATGACCGGTTTCGGCAACGGTGCCGGACGCCAGTGCTGGTTATGGCGGATAAAGTGGAACTGGCTGTTCAGGGTCGTCCCTGTACCACTGTGAGCAGTTTCGCGTGCCTGAGGCTGGTTGCCGGCATGACTGGCGCCCACCACCTGCCAGGACTGGTTCAGGTCTTCACGCGGATGGTTGTACAGGGTGAATAACCGTCCCGGTTGGATCGCAATGGCATGACCACGGCCTTGTCCTGTCACGGCATTGTTGCGCAGTCCCTCCAGACGGTAGCGGGTAAAATCCTTACCGTGTGCCTCATCCTTAAAACGGCCCGGATAGTCGTAATGTTCGTAATACAATTGCTGGAGCGTGTCTTCTTTCATCTGCTGGCTGAATTCGGCCGGCCAGGCCGGATTTTTGAAGGTATAGTCTTTGAGTTGCACCTGGGCCGGGCGGACCTGTGCCCGGTGTGTCAGGTGGCTCACTGCCGGCTCTCCCAGCGTACTGGTGTCACCCGGCTGGTAGGGCAGCACGATGCCCGGCGGGACAGAGCCGGCATCATCGGCAAACACCAGGGTATTACGCCCGTTACCGCATTCAAAAAAGTAGAAGATACCTTCTTCTGCGGTCAGCCGTTGCAGAAAGGCAAAGTCACTCTCCTGATACTGAACACAAAACTCCCGTTCCGGGTGGGTATGGCGCAGGCTGAAGACGACATCACGGATACCGTGCTCTTTCAGAATGGTGGTGATAATGGCCGCAATGTTCAGTTGCTGGAAAATACGCGAATTCTGACGCAGGGTGGTGCGCCACAGATCCGGGCGAATACTCATCTGGTAGGTAGTCTGGTGCAATCCGGTATTACCCTGCTCAAAGCTGGCAACGATCCCGGTGATACTCCGGCTTTCAATCCCATCCTGTGTGATAGTCAGGGTAGCAGAGCGGTCAAGTACGGCCGGAAAGTCGATGGCCGGATCAGCACTCGCGAGCCCGACTTCCAGCTGGAACGGCTGGGAAAAATGCTCGTTCAGGGTAAAATCCGTGACGACAAAGGTCTCTGGTGCCAGACCGCCGGCCGTCAGGGTAAATTGCAGGCCACTGGGAGAGTCGCCACCACTGAGCAACTGGCTGGCTTTTTGCAGGGCTTTGGTGGCGGCATTGTGTCCGACTGCCGCCTGCTGTGCCAGACCCTGACCACCGCCGGGCGGACCGGCAAAACCGCCGGCTGTCGTCAGACCTCCTTTCTTCATCAGGCCGGCGGCACCGCTACCCCCCAGCAGTCCTGCCGCCTGTTTACCTTTTTCCAACAGGGATTGTCCCTGCTGCAATTTTGTCAGGTGTTTTTTCATTGACATGGTGTCATTTTCCTTATTGTCATGGGCTTTTTGTTGTTCTCCACCCGGTTTCCGGACAGAAACGGGACAGGCAAAGCCCATTCGGTATGCCTGCTTTTTTGCTCATTATGAGGATGGGCTGATTGTTTTATCGGCATATTTTTCATTAAGTTCATAACAAATTTTGTCATCCGGTTAAGCCGGGCTGTTATTACCTTGGCTTGTCGGAAATGCCTCAGCGAATCGGGGCGTTAATTTTCATTTTCGGAAAATCAGTTACGGGCTGACTTTTACTGTGGCTTGCTTCACGCTGGTCTGAGGGTTTGCAACCGGGGCGGAAAGGATGAAAAAGCTGTATTTAGTGTTTTTGCTGGGATGGAGTGGGGCAGGGAGTGCGGGCACGGTGGTGTATACTGACCGTCAGCATCCGCCGGTGAATCTGACACCGGACAGTCACATCGTCTGGCTGGATGGTGCTGAGCAACAGCAAAGACAAGTCTTCGATCAACTCTCTGTCGATCCCCGGCAAGCCACAAAGCAGGCGCAGGCAATATTGCAATCACCGCAATGGCGCCAGCAGGAACAACAACTCATTAAGGCTTACCGTGCCGTGGTACAGGCATGGCAATCCGGTGTGCAGAAGTATCCGGCCGTGGTCTTTGATGATAGGGAGGTGGTGTATGGCACGGCGGATGTGGCAAAAGCCCGCGCACTCAGGGAGCAATATTAATCATGAGTCTTCAACGTGTGACGTTTCCTGCACTCATTACCCTGATAACGGCATTTTCCCCGGTGGCACAGGCTTCCATCAATACGGCTCAGATTGTTGCCGGCAGTCTTTCTCCCGCCTGTATTCAGTGGCGGGTCAGTGGCCTCTGTTACTGGCTGCTCTGTGGCCTGCACGGTTGTACCGTGAAAACCTCGGTGAAGGTGACCCATTACCTCCCCGAAGTGGTGGTGTCCACGTATCAGGCATCTGGTGGCAATCCGTGGACAGAAATGGCGCAGGTCAGTCAACTTTCCGGTGGCGTGGAAAATACCGTGAGCGGGGCGTTATCTCACCTGAACGCCGGCGGGGGAAATCATAATGTCCAGATTGCCGGGCAACGACGTACCAGTCTGCGTTTCAAATATGCCGATGCCATCGGACATCCGGCAACTAACCTGATTGGCGGACAAATCCCCGGCTATTCGTGTCGCAGTGCCGCCACCCCGTTGGTGCCTTATTTTCTCAGTACATTGGATACGGTAGCGTGGCGCTCAGGTCTACCGGAATCGTTCTATCCGGAAGCCCTCATTCCCGGTCAGCGAGAACTGGGCCGCCAGATGGACGCCACTATGTGGGGCAATATTTATCCGCGCTCAGGGTTTATTAATCAGACTGATGATGACAAGGCCTCGGCCGTGGTCGCGCAACGGGTCGCAGATATCATTACCCGTGTCGGGCAACCCCATGTTTATCAGACTCTGAAAGGCTCCCGTACTGCGGGTTACTGGCCACCGGAACCGGTCACCGAAAATACCGGCACCAAAAATCACCAGTGGCAGCGGTTATCACCGACGTTAAGTCAGTCCTGCGCCGTGTTTCCGGACGGGGAGCACACGGCGGCAATCAATGGCAATCAGGCGTATGCCCTGTGGCAGCCTTACAGTTGTTGCCAGCGGCGCGGACAGCATTTTCTCAGCAGTACGGATATCTGAACAAGGGATGAATGATAATGAAAAAAAACGCGTTATGGCTGATAGTCGGTGGACTGGTCATCGCGTCTGCGCAAGCTAACGCCACAGGATTATCCCTGACATTACCGCAGGTGAACCGCAGTGCGCTGGGTTATGGGGCAGACGCCAGCGGTGCGGTGTCTGATACGCTGTTCTATACCCTGGGGGGTGGTTCGGTGATTTCTGAACCGGCCAGTCGCAGTGGCTCTGCCACACTTGGCGGGTTGGAGCTGGGCTGGCGCTCAGATTTGATGTGCGGCAATTTTGACCTGAAAGCCACGGTCAGCAATCAGTTGAACGGGATTACGGCCGGGTTCAAGAACCTGATGAGCGATGTGATTCAGGGGGCAACCGGTGCCGTGGCCAGCCTGCCGGCGATGATTATCCAGCGGGCCAATCCGGGGCTGTATGACATGCTGACCAACGGGGTGTTACAGGCCAATGTGGCGTTCGACAAAGCCCAGTTCAATTGTCAGGCGATGGCCAATAAAATGATGGATTTTGCGCAGAATAATAAATGGACACAGTCGGCGGCTTTGCAGGAGTACAAAAGTCTGGTTAACGGCGGGGATGGGGATGCGGTGCGTGTCAATAACGCCGGCAGCAAAGCAACCGGTGCCGGTGGGCATCCGTGGATTGGCGGCCAGCGGCTGGGCGGCAAGGGACAGAGTGCCATTCGCCCGACCCGGGATTTGGCCAGTGCCGGTTTTAATATGATGAATCAGCTGCCGGTGCTGAGCCAGTCGTCGGTCAGCACCCTGAAATGTGAGGGCGGTGCCTGCCGTAAATTCAGTAATGCACAAGAAGCGGCCGACGCGGTGGTCCGTGTGCTGGGCGACCGGGTCATCCGTACCTGTGCTCAGGCGGCAGACTGCACCAGTGGCGGCGAGAAACACCAACCGGGCACCACCGTGGCGGGTACGGGCTTTGCTCCGATGCTGGAGGAGCATACTAAAACCAATACGGAACAACTGGTGAAGTTGGTCAGTGGCACGGAAAAACCGACGATGGTCAATCTGGCGAAACTGAAAACCGGCAGTCTGACGGTGACCAAAGGCGTCATTCAGGCATTGCAGCGTGACCCGGACAAAGCTGCCCTGACGGGCCGTTTAGCGGGGGAGCTGGCGATGGCGGAAACCGTAGAAACAGCGTTACTGATGCGGCGGATGCTTATCACCGGCATGTCTGAACCCAATGCGGCGGCACAGTCAGAAGCGCTGGCCGAAGGGGAACGCCGGATTGCCTCGCTGGACCGGGAAATCAATGCGCTGAAGAATGAAATGCAGCTGAAACAGGCCCTGTCCCGTAATGCCATCCTGACCATTATTGAGCGGGATACCCAGCGCATCCACATGCACCCGCAAAAACAGGTGCCGGACAGCACGGATGCGCGTTTTTATCAGCTGGAAGCACCCAATCGTGAGCGCAGGTAAGGCGAATGATAGCAGAGAAGCATTCAGTATTCAGAAAAGGTGCGGTGTTATTACTGGCTATCGCTGTGATGATGGTCATTACTGTAGCGGCAGGCTGGGTCGGGCTGCATCAGGCAGAAAAACTTCACCGCATTCACGACTGGGTGACCGAAACCGGGGGAGTCTGGTTAATCTGGCGGTTAGGCCTGTATGCGGTACTGGGTTGGGGCGGTCAGAAAACCTGGCAAAGGGTAAAACATCTGCCGGCATACCGCGCCGCGTTGATGCGGATGATGGTGGTCAGCCTGCTGTTTATCCTGTTGGGTGAGTATGCCCTGTCAGGCAATACCGGAGGCACACGATGACGGCCAACAGCTATCTGGAATATTTTCTGACACTACTTGGCTGGGTCATCAACAATGGCCTGTGGCATATTCTGATTGCCACTGGACTGTTTACGCTGCCGTTAGCGGTAAAAGTGATTGCGGTCTGGCTGAAAGTACGGGAGTGTGGCGAAGAAGACGGTCAGGCCGGGTTACAATCGCTGGCCCGGATTGAAAACACCCTGTACGGCGCGTTCTTCGTGATGGTGGTGTGTTGTGTGCCGCTGGTCAATGTCAGCCTGACCACCCTTCAGTACGATACTTCCCGTGCCAAAAGCTGTGGCACCTGGACACCGCAAACGCCGGAGAACAGTGGCTATGCACCCGTAATATCCAGCCTGAACAACCAGACCGCGGCTGTGCCGCTTTGGTGGGCGGTGGTGCACCGGTTATCCAAGGGACTGACACAGGCGGCGGTGGCATCCATTCCCTGCCGGCCGGATCTGCGGCAACTGCGCTTTGACGTGCAGCACACCCACATCAGTAATCCGGCTCTGGCGGCGGAATTGCAGGATTTTACCCACGATTGCTATGCTTTAGCGCTTTATCAATGGAAACAACGCGATCGGGAACACACCACCGATCCGATTATCCTGAATGATATCGGCTGGCTGGGTAGCCGGACGTTTTTAGCCGGGGATTACCGGACGCTGCAATCCCGCCTCCCACGGGCGGATTTTCCGTGGCAGGAGAGCCGGGATAACGGGCGGCCGTATACCGGGCCGAATGGTTATCCGACGTGTCAGGCCTGGTGGTCAGCCGCTCAAACCGGTCTGAAAGACCGGGTACTGGCGCAGGCCGATCCGGGGGTGTGGTTGCGCCTGTCAGCGACCCTGAAAATACTGGGTAAAAACACGTCGGCTTATCAGGAAGCGGTGATCCGCCGTCTGGTCAGCCCGGTGAATCTGACGATTTCTCAGGAGGGCTATGTCTACGCAGGCTATGGCGGCAATGCCGATCCCACCTTGTTGGATGGCGCTAATCGAATCGGCACTTCCGCAGGGGCTTTATTGGGTGGATTACTCAGTATGCCGATGTTCGATGCGGTACGCCAGGCGTTGCCGATGATGCAGGCGGTGATTTTGATGGCGTTGTATATCCTCATACCCCTGATCGTGCTGTTTGCGGCCTATGAATTTAAGACCGTCTTTACGCTGACGTTTGTGATTTTCGCATTGAACTTTTTGACCTTCTGGTGGGAACTGGCACGTTGGTTGGACAGCCATTTACTGGAAGCGCTGTACGGCTCAGACACTCACAGCCTGTTTAACTTGGCCGGCATTCAGAACACCTCGGATGATTTAATCATGGGGCTACTGATGGGCACGCTGTTTATTGTGCTGCCGATGGTCTGGCTGGGGGCATTAGCGTGGGCCGGGGTACGCATGGGGGATGTGGCCGGTATGATGAGCCAGGGCGTGGGGCAGGTCAGGCAATCTGCGGGTATGTTCGGGCAGATGGTGATGCAGAAGATGATGTCCAAAGGAAAGTAATCAGATGCTCTTTTTAAAACTTAAGGGGCAGGGTGCTGTTCCTTAAGTTGAGTTTGAATGTGATATTTGCCTTTATTTCATTCTATTAATAATGGTTCTGATAATTAAAATAAGTCATGTTGTTACGTTAATATTTTAATTAATATTCTTCTTTATTGGGATTTTATGTTCACATAAACACGCCAATGCTTATGAACCACATCACAAAACCGTCAATGATTGAGCGCCATTTGATTTCATGTGGCTTATATTTAACGCGCTATAATATCATTGTTTATATCGGTATTCTCTTTAGGGGAGTAGACGATATTTAATATAGAAGCCTCAAGGGTTGCAGCTCTTGAGGCTTTGCTATTTATGATAATGAAAATAAAAATGGCTAAATCCAACTTAATGTTCAACTTTACTTTTTATTTTGTTTTTTATTTTTCAGTGGATAAAGGTTAGATAAATATTTTTGACGGCACGGGTTAGCAAGCTATTTAACGAAGATGTATTATTGATTTCATTTATGACTTTTTTAATTCGAGTGGGTGATATCTGCTTTTTGTATTTTTATATTCCACGTTGTAATTTGATTGACTTAATATTCATGAGATATATCACAAAAAATGGAATAACTTAATGTCACTTTACGCAACATGATTTAGACTAATTGCGTTATACTTGACATGTTCTATGATATAAACTCTCTTGTTTATGGTAGTAGACGATTTATAGAAGCCTCAATGGTTGAAACCATCGAGGCTTCGCCGTTTATGATGATGGAAATACACAGCTTCGGATTTGAACTATCTATTGATCTTAGTTTTTTCGCTATTGAATTAATAATGAAAAGGATTAAATTGAAAAAAACTTAATATATTCTCAAGTAGATTCAGGAAAAGTGATAAGTGATAGCAATAAAAATGATAAGAAAAAGAAAATTCAAAAACGTTCCAGTCATTTTCTTCCTTACAAAACGACGTATGATTTGAGTTTACATAAAAGAGAACTCAATTTAATTAACATACTGATGCAGGTTCAGGGTTATGAATATGGTTTTTTTACTGTATTAGGTGTTCGCCCTTTATCACAACGGGGGAACCATAAAAACAGTGCTATCTATGTTGTACGGTGCCGGTGTGGTAAATACGCAGTCAGGACACTCAAGGCAATCAAAAATCCGGTGAATGTGGTTGATATGTGTGAGCATTGTCTTCATCTGTACAATCTGAGGCGCAGAAATCTCTTTCTCACGACAGGAAAATATGTCGAATTGCCAGAATTAACCGGCATTAAATATAAATCCCCGTTAGAGATTAAAGTCTGAGGAAGCCGTGTTCCTGATAGGTGACGGACTCTGAATTTAAGACTGTATTCACCCTGATGTTAGGATTTTTGCGCTGAATTTTCTTATCTTCTGGTGGAAAGTGGTTCACCGGCAAAACAGTTTTCTGCTGGCCGCCCTGTACGGTTCAGAAAACCACAGTCTGTTGAATCCAGCAGGCTGTCAGAATACCGAGGACGATTTAATGACGGGGAAGGGAGGCGTTGTTTATTGTGTTGTCGATGATCTGGCTGGGTGCACTGGTCCGAGGTTTGAATGAATCAGGGTATAGGGTATCTCACAAAGCTGCATCAAGGGAGGATGAACAAACGAGGAATTATGTTTATCAAGAAAAAGCATGGTACGGTCTTTTCTACCTTAATATCGGACAAAAGTTTGACCTCACTCAGCCTAACCTATAAGGTATTTAACTGTTACTCATGATCTATCGCCTGCAAGGATCAGCGTGAAGCGGCGACATCAAAACTCCCGTAGCCTGCAAGGGAGAGCATTACAATGCGGTACATCTGCGCACTTTTGGAAGCAGATATCCCCGGACACCCAACCCTCCGTTTGAGGATGAAAGTTTCCCGGTATTACTCATCACCGGCTATTCACACAGCAGGGTAAAACGAACCCTGTCTTACGCTGAATGAGACTATTCTCATCAGTACAACATTTATCTGTATTTTCAGTTCATCACGGTAAACGTCCCGAATATTGCGCGGCGTCACTTGTGTTGAAGCGCAGCGATTACCAAGTGACGTCGCCGGGCATCAACGCTCAGAGCGCATAGGATCTGTCTTTCTGACCGATTTGAACCCTGAATTACTCGGTGAAACCACACAAAACAGACCATTAACGTGTGTTTCGTCTGATTTATAAACGAATGCCAGACTGATTTTCAACTCACTGCCTTAAAACAGGCTGATGCAGTAAAAGAAGGAGATATGACACACGTTTAGGTAATGAGGCGTTCATCCTGATTAATCAGGTACTGAACGGGGAGCCTTCCATCGCTGTGCTTAGCACATCGCGAGCTCCTGCAATAACTCAACACAACCTCACTCTGCTACACATTATCTGACGCACCATGGACGGTGAACCCGAACCGACACGCAGAGACTTGTTTAAAAAATCGATAAAAAAAGAGAAAAAGTGACAAGAGAGGCGGGAATGGCGCAGAAATCAGCACGCTCAAAAATTGAGTTGTTCAGGAAAACATTTATTACCCATGCCCGACAGTCGGGCGGGAGTTTTGTCACGGTGGCAGATCGTGAGCGTATTGCCCGGCTGTTCCTTAATTTTCTAAAAGATAGCGGGATCAAGCTCCGGCAGATGGACAGCCTTAAAGCGAAATATATTGAGCGCTATATTGCAGAGAGAAAGGTCAATTCTATTAGCCACCGAACCCTGCAAAATGAAATGTCCGTGCTGAGAGGTGTGTTAACGCAAGCTGGAAAGCATAAGCTAGCTGATCCCGATAATACCCGCCTGAGCAACCGGGCACTCGGTATTGCTGAAATCGACCGAAAAGGCACAAAAACGGCGCTGACACCGGCGGCATTCAGCGAAATCTTTCAGCAGGTCGAACAAAAAGACCGGAATGTGGCGGCGGTGATGCAATTGGCCTATGTGCTGGGACTGCGTACCAAAGAAGCCGTGGAAGCCTATAAATCCTTAGCCACCTGGAAAAAAGCACTGAAAAATGAGCAGACTTCTGTACGGGTGATATTTGGTACCAAAGGAGGACGGCCCCGACAGACGACCATATTGGATCGGGTAGCGCTGGAACATGCCATTGCTTACGCCGAGCGAGAACAGGCAGAGCGGGGTGGCAAACTGATTGATAAACCCACGATCACTCAGGCCATAGACCGATACCGTTATATTGTCAGAAGAGCAGGATTGACGGGTAAGAATGCCCCGCACAGTATGCGTTACCATTTTGCACAGCAATCTGGTGAATATTACAAGGCGCAGGGTTTTAGTGAGCGGGAAGCGCTGGCATTAGCATCAATGGATTTAGGGCATGGTGACGGGCGCGGACGTTATATTAAGCAGGTGTACTACCAGAATATTGAGGGCGAATAAGTTGTATTGGAGCACACACGGTCTGCTGCTCTGGTCATTGGAATATAACCGAAGCAAGCTTGAGTCTTAGGCGATTATTCATATGTTAACCTGATATTCTCTTAAGAAGGGAACTAAAGTGCTTGAGGCCCGATCAAAATTTTTGCTAAAGAAAACAAAATAGTGGAGATCCTCAGGCATGTATAATTTAGAAGAACTTTACTTTTACTGCTGTATCGATGATTTTTGTCGAAAATTTATTTTAAAATATATCAGATAGTTATAGTTGTTTTAATTATCCAGTATTATCCCGCGCTATCCCATAACATTAGGTGATTACAAATAAAGTGATATCGTGGCAATGGAAATTATCCCGAAAAAGATTTTTCTCTGGTAGGTTATAATTTATTGAATTTTAAATGATTTTAAGTAGTGGCATGATGTTACGGATAGACTGAGATAATATGAGATAGAGTAATATAATGAAATATATAATAAATATGTCATTTTCCCCGTTATCCCATGAAAATCTGTGCAGTTATATAAAAATAATCGATAGTAATTGTTATGTTTTTTTCAGCTCTCCGAGCTACTGGGTTAATGTATTAGCCCGGTAGCTCGAAGAAGACAAGCACAGCGCGTCAGTGGTTTTAAAATAGTGGTGTGAGAAAAGAATATTTTCATCTCCATCTTAGTTTGCACTTTCACCTACCCATGGTCTAAATGACTTTTCAAAATGGTAGGAGTATCAAAGAAACTCAGTCCCATTTTTGCGAATTTGGATTTTCCAGAAACAAAAAAGCAAAAAGAAGGACTGAGTTATGATTATCCTACCACCCATTCCCCGTAATGAACGACGTTTGATGAAAAAAATGGTGCAAAAAACGCACGATAAAAAGTATGCCATTCGTATTCTCGCCATTCTCATGATTCATCGGGATCAGCCAGTTTTCCATATCGCTGAAACACTCTGTGTCTCTCAGTCTTCTGTATGGCGTTGGATAAAGTATTTTAGAACATATAGTTGGTTAGGATTGCAAAGTAAGCCCTCAGGCCGTCATCAACGATGGAATTTCACCTGCTTTTTACCTTTTCTCTTTTATTTACTGAAAATTTCACCTCAGCAGTTTGCTTATGAACGCTCTCGCTGGAGTCTTGAACTTTTTATGATACAACTCAACGAGTTAATTCAGATAAAATTTTTAATCAGCACACTTTATCGGTTTCTCTGCAAAAATCAGATCGTTTGGCGGCGAGCCGCGCCAACATTACATGAGAAAGATCCGGAATATGAAGAGAAGATGAAGCAAATTAACCAAGCATTACTTGGGGCATCAAAAGAACATTCCGTGTTTTATGAAGACGAAGTAGATATTCATTTCAACCCTAAAATAGGTTCAGACTGGTATCTTAAAGGCCAACAAAAACGGATTATCACACTGGGAAAGAACCAAAAATATTACTTTGCCGGATGTTTTGAGAGCCAAACACGCGAAATTTTTTACACCGGTTCTGACAGGAAAAACTCTCATCTATTTATCAATATGTTAGAAGAGTTAAAAAGAGGTCACCGTCATGCCAAAACGCTGACCCTTATTTTGGATAATTACAGCATTCATAAAAGTCGGCTGGCCAAGAAATGGCTGACTCAAAACCAGACAGTAAAATTGTTATTTCTTCCGGTTTATTCTCCTTGGCTGAATAAAATAGAGCGACTATGGCAATCATTGCATGAAACCGTCACACGGAATCATTGCTGTCAGTATATGTGGCAACTCTTAGCGTGCGTTAAAGAATTTATGACCGCTTTTTCATCAGGGCAACAGCCGGGAGTGAGAAAAATGAGTGTATCGTTATTATGAAAGCTTATTTAACGTGATGCTCGACTTTAACATCCTATAACGTTGGCTTGTTGAAGCCAGTCGCGTTGACTTTTACCTTGTTTAACATTGGCAAAAATACCCAACGTGTGAGAAAGCAGTTTTCTGGTAATTCGATTACTCAAATGCCACAAATCCCGCGCCCAGCACTTCTCGATAGCAAATTGTCCGGCGAGTTGACCAATCACGGTTTCAATTAAACGGCGTTTGGCGTTAATGACCCTTCTCGTTTTTTTGGGAGGGGATCATCCATATTGGCCCGCATCGGGGTAATCATTTCAATACCCTCCACCTTCATTTCCTGTTTAAATTCAATGCCTAAATACCCTTTATCACCCAGCAAACAGCCTTTTATCGAGCCGATCACATCCCAGGTGGCTTCACGCCCACTGACATTGGCGGGCGTTAGTGTAAACCCGGTTACCACGCCGATTTCGTCTATCATGAGATGTTCTTTGAAGCCGTAGTAAGTTTCGTTTTTGGCAGCACAGTACCCATAATCGGCTTGTCCTTTGAAGTTGGCACAGCCTTTTGCTCTTTTGAATCCACAAACGGGCAGCGGAAATCCGTCGATAATATGGACCGGCCTGTCGAGCGCGCCCAATAACCTCGCCAGCTTTGCTTGCAGTTGTTGTTTAACAGCCCAAAGATTCGCAATCTGTTTAGCGAAATTGGCGCGTGAACCCAGCCCCGGAAACCACTCGCGCCAGTGGCGATTAAAGTACGTCCAAATGCCTTTATCTGTTGAAAATCCTAAAAATTCACCCACCACTTCCATCGTGATGGCTTCTGCATCGCTCAGTTTAGGCGGATATCCCCGGCTTCTGAATCGCCTACCTTGCTGTAACTGGGTTAAATTGTCATCTACCCAACAAAACACCCAAATGATAAAATCTTGCTGTGACATAGCCTTTTGTTCCTTTATTTCTCTATTTTTGACGACTTAAAGTTATAAAGGAGCGGCTATGTCATTTCAACTCACCATAAAAGTCGAGCATCGCGTTATTTATATCGGCAACAATGGTTTCGTGTGACGGTTTCATGCAAAGACTGCCACAGACGTTCAATCTTATTTAGCCATGGCGAATAGACCGGTAAAAATAACAGGTTAAATTTAGGATGTTGTTTTAGCCATTCCCTGACTTTCTGGCTTTTGTGAATACCATAATTATCCAAAATTAACGTGAGACTTTTAGCTTGGCGATACTGACGATTAATTTTATCTAACATTTTGATAAATAGATCAGAGTTTTTCTTTATACCACAGACATAGGTCACTTGACCTGTTCGTATATCAAGGCAGCCTGCAAGGTAGTGCTTTTGATTTTTCCCCGGCGTCATCACGCGTTTTTGTTGTCCTTTTAGACACCAGTCTGCCCCGATTTTAGGATTCAGATCGATATCGACTTCATCTTCATAAAAAACAGGATGTTGCTCTGATACATTGGTTAAGGTTTCGGTGATTTTTGCCATTTTTTCGTCATATTCAGGATCACACTTTTTGACGGTAGGCGCCGCTCTTCTTCAGACAATACCCACCTGACAAAAGTAGCGATACAGGGTACTTTTTGACAGTAATGAACCCAATAATTCATTGATTATCTGAGTGATAAGTTCAATACTCCAACGTGAACGCAAACAGCCAAAATCTTGCGGGGAGTGTGATAATAAGAATGACAGCAAGCTAAAAATCGGAGCTAAATTCCATCGAGCAGGCCTGCCTCTCGGTAAGCTTTTTAATCCTCCCAGCCCATATAATGTTAACCAATTTATCCAACGATGGACGGAAGAACGTGAGCAATGAAGGGATTGGCGGTATGAGAAACGGTCTGACCTTCATGTAACATTAAGAGTGCCATGAGTCGGCGGGCATAATCTTTATCGCGGGTTTTATGAATAAATTTTTTCATCTGACGTCGTTCACTTCGGGGGATTGGTGCTATGATCCGCATTACTCAGTCCATTTTGGGATTTTTTTGATTTGGCGATTAATCAGATCGCAAAAATCGGACTGAGTTCCCTCCAAGTGATCTACTATTTTGAAAGCTTATTTATGTGGATGCTCATCAAAAGAGTTAAGTTTTTTTTAAATTCAGCTTCAGCAAGTTAATGGAAAGGGATAGGCAATATGAAACTCTCATAATTATGAAAAGTTATTTAGCCGTTGCCAGCATGGTCTGATACTGATTACCCATCAGTCTCCCTAGTTTTCCGTTCCTAGGGGGGCTGCAACATCTTTCTCAGAACCAGTATCACTGTCGTCTCCGTTAGGGCTTTTTCCTTACGGAGCAGTTTACGGTTGAGCTGTTTTGATTCCTATTCGGCTCTGATTCAACGCCGTTTTATTACCATGATCAGGCATCTGTAAAAAGGCCTATTTCCATTACTGAATTTGCTAAAGATAGATTTCTTGCTCACGGAAATACCCAGCCCGTTCAGCCGCATTGAGTGTCTCAGTTTCAATTAATGATAGTCAGCTGAACTTCAGCAGGCCATTGTTCTGGATTTTGTCTGCACTACGCACGAGTTTTCTTTCTGACTATCATCTGTAGGGAACCTCTAAAAACTATCCCATGAAAAATAAGATCAATCTTGTTCCTATCCGTAATAAAATTGACCCTATTGAGTGTGACGCTTTCTGACTTTTTCAAGGATTAAAAGGCATGAATACCCGATTTTCCAAAATAAACCAAACGTTGTAAATCATAGCAGGTCACCATTAACATCATCGTGAAATTAGCCCGCAGTTGACCTATCGTCCGGATGAATTTTTCTCCCATCTGGGTGAGTGAACCAAAGATATGTTCTACTCGTGCCCGAGTTCGCGAGATTTTCTTGTTACGCCCTTTCTGGCAGTTTGATAACGGGTTATTTCGTGATGCTTTTCTTTGAATATGTACACGATAGCCTTGTCTTTTCAGCGCCTGCTCACGCTGATGACTGGCATACCCTTTGTCCGCATAAATATCCCGACTCGTATTGGCCCTGTCCAAAACATCTTCAAAATACTGGCTGTCATGGGCAGAGGCAGTTCCTGTGGCGGTTTGACGAATGATTTTGTACTTGACATCGACATTAATCGTGAGTTTGTAGCCAAAATAATTTTTGCCGTGTTTTTTTGTCCAGGTGGCCTCCGTATCTTTCTGGCAGCGTTTGTTTTCCGTCCAATTATCCGGGGTTTTACCCTGACGGATTTGTTCATTCTCTTCTTTCTTGTTGCGTTGCTTAGGAACCGGTATCAACGTGGCATCGATGATTTGACCACCGCGGGGAATGAATCCCTGTGCGGAGAGTTGATGTTTAGCTTCTTCAAATAAGGCATTGGCCCCTTCTTGTCCGAGACGTTTTTCGAAACACCAAATCGTGTTGCGATCCGGAATATTAATGACATCGGTCAAACGACAAAAACGTTGCCAGCTCATTCGGTCAAGTAATTGATATTCCATTTTTTCATCGGAAAGATTATGGAAATGTTTCAGGATAATGATGCGAACCATCATCTCCGTGGGGAACGGTGGGCGTCCGCCTTTAGGAGAAACAATGCGGGGCACCGCGCGGTCAACCGCCTCAGCGAGTGCCAAAAAATCGACATATTTATCAAGCGCAAGGAGTGGGTCGCCTAATTCATCTATTTTCTGACGATGATATTCGGCCGCCAATTTGTCTTTTTTCAAAGCAGAATGAGGTAAGAGCATGATGGCATTACCTTATAGAGATGTGTTCTGTTTGTATTTTACTCTGTTAGGCTGCTATGAACAGTTTTTAGAGGTTCCCTGTACAAGCGGTAGAGATGTCCATGTTGTAAGTTGGCAGCAATCTAGCCAGTGCAATAAATTTACGTTCGGGTGGAGTACGGAGCATGTTTTTTCTCTCTATCAGTGTTGTTAATGGGGTGACAACACTGATAGAGAGGGATATTTCACGGTGATTTTATTGCTAGTGGGGGGTATTGATAGGAATAGTAGTGATAATAATGAAATTAATGTTTAAAAAACATCTTTAATGAATAAATATAAGACAGTTAATAATCCCATCGTTAACATAAATTTAATAATTGAGAGGTTGATCACGATATGTTTTTTTAAAAAAAATTATATTTTCTCTCCAAAAATTTTTAGAGAAATATTTTTCAAATAAAGGTGAAGTAAAGAATTAATACAGGATGTTAAATTTTATTTTTCAGTATTATTAATTTTCTGGTTTAGTAATAGGTTCGTTTGAATAATCCCAAAAGTAATATCTGGAATATTATTTTTTATACAAAAAATTCAATCCATACATTTAATTAATGAGTGGATTAATTATGTTAAAATTTTACTTAATTACATTATCTTGGAGATAATTGTGGAAACATCTCGATCAGGAATGATCACACATTCTAATGCCCTTAATGATATGGCTTGGCGTAAATCCGATACTATATGGATGTTGGGATTATACGGCACAGCAATTGGCGCCGGAGTTCTATTTCTTCCTATAAATGCTGGAATTGGTGGTTTAATTCCACTTTTCATCATGGCGTTGCTTGCATTTCCCATGACGTTCTTTGCACATCGAGGAATGTGTCGCTTTGTACTTTCTAGCAAAAATAGTGGAGAAGATATTACTGGTGTAGTAGAAGAACATTTCGGTAAAGTTGCTGGTTTTTTAATTACAGCTCTTTATTTTTTTGCAATTTATCCAATTCTGCTAGTTTATAGTGTTGCACTGACGAATACGGTAGAAAGCTTTCTCATTCACCAGTTAAATATGCCCCCCCCTCCTCGCGCTTTGCTAGCTCTAGTACTCCTTCTCGGTGTTATGAGCATTATTCGCTTTGGTGAGCAAGTTATTGTCAAGGCTATGAGTTTATTAGTATTTCCATTTGTCACCGTGCTGATGCTTCTTGCTTTATATCTGGTTCCTCACTGGAATACTTCAATATTTGATACTCTATCACTGGAAAATTCTTTCTTTTCATCAAACAACCATGGCTTGCTGTTTACTCTGTGGTTGGCTATTCCGGTTATGGTATTTTCTTTTAATCATTCTCCAATTATTTCGGCATTTGCTGTAGCAAAACGAGAAGAGTACGGTGAAAATGCTCAGAAAAAATGTTCACGTATCTTAGCTTATGCTCATATTATGATGGTGTTGACAGTCATGCTCTTTGTCTTTAGTTGTGTGTTGAGTCTGTCACCTGAAAATTTAGCAGAAGCTAAAGCACAAAACATTACTATTTTATCTTATCTAGCTAACCATTTTAATGCTCCACTTATAGAATATATAGCTCCGGTTATTGCTTTTGTTGCAATTACAAAATCATTTCTAGGTCATTACTTGGGAGCTCGTGAAGGATTAAATGGTATTATAAACAAAGCATTACTCACGCAAGGTAAAATTCTTCAGCATAAAATACTGAATCGTGTCACCAGTTTATTTATGCTAATTAGTGCTTGGATTATTGCAACTTTGAACCCCAGCATTTTGGGAATGATTGAATCATTAGGTGGGCCAATTATTGCCATGATTCTATTCATTATGCCGATGTATGCTATTTATAAAGTTCCAGCTATGAGTAAGTATGCTGGAAAGAAAAGCAATATCTTCGTTGTTGTAACAGGACTAATTGCAATATCTGCAGCAGTTTATTCAATAATGTAAAAATATAATTAATTTATAATATCTAAATGATAATTTATTAATAATTATATAAAAATGCCAGTGGAAATAACTGGCATTTTTTTGAGATAAATTTCATTCTATCATTATTAGTGATGGGATTTATATAAATACCACTAAATTTATAAAATTAATGGTATTTGCAATGTGAATGATATATTGGAAATAAATATAATTTAATAATTGATTGGGTAAATAATAAACAGCATGTATGGTCTATTTAAAACTAAGTATGATGATTTTTATAATGGTTTATTTAAGGTGGTTTTTGTTATATGAATACAAGGTGGAATTATGCACATAATCTCTGCTAATATAAGTGTATATCCTCACGCTTGATAGATGTGTTATCAGATGGGCCAAATAACAGTCAGGATTATTTTTACTCAACTTTAGTGTTGATTTGTTGATTTGTTGATTTTTTATCGGAGTATTTTTAATGATTTTTATTGCATAAAATTGTTATTTTCATAGTTTGAATAATCATCAATAGTGATACAAGATTTCCACATTTCTCAATCGAATGTACAAAAAATTAATTTATAACTAAATTAGTTAGGAAAGTTTTATGTTAAAATACGAAATGAATATCTTAAGTTATGACCCTGAATTATGGCAAGTAATGGAAAAAGAAGTTCTTCGTCAGGAAGAACATATTGAGCTAATTGCTTCTGAAAATTATACCAGCGCAAGAGTTATGGAGGCGCAGGGATCGCAACTAACTAATAAATATGCGGAAGGATACCCCGGAAAACGTTATTATGGAGGGTGTGAGTACGTTGATGTTATAGAACAACTGGCCATTGAGCGTGCAAAGAAACTTTTTGGTGCAGATTATGCTAATGTACAGCCTCATTCTGGATCTCAGGCGAATACAGCAGTCTATATGGCATTAATAAGCCCAGGAGATACAGTATTGGGAATGAATTTAGAACATGGTGGTCATTTAACCCATGGCTCTCCGGTTAATTTTTCAGGTAAGTTGTATAATACGATCTCTTATGGTCTTGATGAAAAAGGAAGGCTTAATTACGACAATATACGTACTTTGGCTAAAAAATATCATCCTAGAATGATTATAGGTGGCTTTTCCGCCTACTCTGGTGTTGTTGATTGGGCAAAGATGCGTGAAATTGCTGACGAAGTCGGTGCATATTTATTCGTTGATATGGCTCATGTTGCAGGATTGGTTGCTGCTGGAGTTTACCCCAATCCTGTTCCTCATGCTCATGTTGTTACTACCACAACTCACAAAACATTGGCGGGGCCTCGTGGTGGGTTAATTTTGGCAAAAGGAGGATGTGATGAATTATATAATAAATTAAATTTAGCTATTTTTCCTACCTCTCAAGGTGGACCATTGATGCATATTATTGCGGCTAAAGCTGTTGCCTTTAAGGAAGCAATGGAACCAGAATTTAAAAGTTATCAACAACAAATCATTATAAATTCTAAAGTAATGGCGAGTGTGTTTTTAGATAAAGGGTATAAAATTATTTCGGGTGGAACTGAAAATCATCTTTTCCTTTTAGATCTGAGAGATAAAAATATTACAGGCAAAGAAGCTGATATTGCTCTAGGTCGTGCTAATATTACTGTTAACAAAAACAGTATTCCTAATGATCCTCATAGTCCATTTGTGACTTCCGGTATTCGTATTGGTACTCCAGCAATAACTCGTCGTGGATTAAAAGAAAAAGAATCAAAAGAGTTAGCTAATTGGATTTGTGAGATATTGGATAATATTGATAATGAAGCTGTGATAAATAAAATCAAGAAAATGGTTTTACAACTTAGTGCCAAATATCCAGTTTACTCTTAATAGTGTGATATATTATATAGGATAATATATCACAGTGTAATAGTTTTTTCGGTGATGTAATTTTGGATGCTTTCTAAGTATATTTATTAGTCATGATATATACTGAATGCTACTTTCTCTCTGGGAATGGATTCCAACATACAGGAAAAATAGGTTTATCAATGCTAGTAGAGTAGAAGGCAAAAGCATATTTCACCCATCCTATCACGCCACCGTATATATGGTTACTTATACGGTGGTTCATGTTAACATTGGAATTACCATTTTCTTCAAGTCCAGTTTTCTGAATGCAAGAAACGTCCTTATTTACCTATTCTATACACTGTCTCAGTATATGAATTTTTCTCTCCAATAGGCCTACTATTCTGGCTAATATCAATGTGTGTATGGCTGAAATAACGAAGAGCACCACCATAGAAGGATACTTGAGTATGGTATTGGATTAACGGTATATACCCATCGCAATTGAAGATGCTTGATTTTTCATTCCTATCAGATCAAAATCGCGCCATGAAAATTACCCTGACAGATGCCCAAAAAGAAGCGCTTGAATTGATGCACGATACGACTCGTGATGGGCGCGTCCGTGACCGTATCAAAGCCGTGCTTTTAGCTTCAGAAGGCTGGACTGCTCAAATGATTGCT